>JBIODT010000022.1:0-20420 GCA_044445305.1 Legionellales bacterium
ACGCTGCGCTGCATCAAGGCTACGCGTTACGCCGTTAACTCATTACCTTTATTCAAGCCTGATTGCCTGATCGTAAAGACGAATTTCCACATTCATTGAGTCCAATTTATAGCACATGTGTTTTTGTCCCGTACGAAGCTGATTTCTTTTAAACGATTAAACTGGTCAACAAAAACCACTGTTTGATGAGCTAGATTTAGAACCTCAATTTATTTATCACTTGAAAGACTACATTAAGAGACAACCACATCCAGAGGCCTTTGCCTCATCACTTTGTCGCTGGTTTTGTTGCGGGGGTTGGTGCTGCTGTTGAGTAGGATCGGCTGTTGGGAATATTGAAAAAGGAGAAACCTTTGCAGATTTACTGTGATTGAAATGTGCAATAGCCAGCTGTGCGGTCTGTAAAAATTTGGGTTCTATCCATTCTTTATTTAATTTTTCTGGTGCTTCATCTAAAATTTCGCTGAGGTGTTTAGTCATCTTAGCCCCAGAACTTAACAGTAGCCGAGTCGCTTCATAAGCCCCCCTGCTGACAGCTAAGCTTAGTGCCGTATTATCAAAGCAACTGTTAGCATTTGTATCTGCACCGTGTTGTATAAGTACCCTCATATTAGCCACTTTATCTATTGCATGTATCAAAGGTGTGGCCCCGCCTTTATCTCTTGCTTTAAGAGAAGCCTTATGACTCAATAGTAAGGCTAGGGTTTCTGGGGTACCATATCTAGCGGCGATCATTAAAGGAGTCTCATCCCGACAGGTCTTCGCTTCTACATCTACACCTCTGTCTAAGTAAAATTGTACCATTGTGCTGGTTGTGTTAAAGCAAGCATACATCAAAGCGGTAGCTATTTGCCACTTACCTGTACCATATTCCAGTTGAGCGCCATGACTAAGCAGCAAATCTGCAACTTCAGGGGTTTTGGCGTATCGAAGTGCATAACTAATATCATCACCGAGTTGTTTGACAATATGAGGATCCTCAGTTAAGCCGATAACCCCCGCAACTAAATTGTTCTCCACACAAACAATTAGTAAACTGGAATACCCACCTCTGATCGCTAATAATGTGGGATTACTTGACAATATAGTTCTCATCTCGCTGTAATTTTCGGTTCTAGCAGCCAACAAAAAAGGTTTCAACAGTGATAGATCCCATGGATCAAATGAATAGACAGTTAATCCATCTGTGACATTTGTGACATTAATTTTATCGTATGATTTTGCCGAGATTTCAAAATTTGCTTGCATTTTTTAACTCCTAGATCTTCGTACGGGACAAAAAATTATATGGGATGCTTGAGTGGGCGCGCGCAGTATAACTAACTTCAAGCCCAGTTTGGGTTTTTGGTGGAGCGCGTAGCCTTGATGCAGCGCAGCGTAATCAAGGTTTTATCCATTTATTTGGCGAGTAGAAACCTTGATTACGCTGCGCTGCATCAAGGCTACGCGTTACGCCGTTAACTCATTACCTTTATTCAATCCTGATTGCCTGATCGTAAAGACGAATTTCCACATTCATTGAGTCCAATTCATAGCACATGTGTTTTTGTCCCGTACGAAGCTCCTAGATATATTTTCAATCAGGAGATTGTATCTAAAATAAATTGTGTGTCAATTGCCAGGTCATATATGGTCATATATTTTGCTGCTGAGTCCTAGTGAATACTAGCCCTCTGCATTTTCTGTCACCATGCGGGCTTTTTGTCCGGCAATTTCAGGTCTGATTTCTTTTAAACGATTAAACTGGTCAACAAAAACCACTGTCGGTACCAGGGTCGCACACTCTTCTTCTAATACTTGAGAAAAGGTGGCAATAATAATGAGATCGCCTAGAGACACTAAATGTGCGGCCGCGCCATTAACACAAATATCGGTAGAGCCTGCCTCGCCAGTTATGGCATAAGTTTCAAAGCGCGTTCCTGCGGTAATATTCCAAATATTCACCGCTTCGTGAGGCAAGATATTGGCTGCTCGCAACAGTTCAGGAGCAATAGTAATGCTGCCTTCGTACTCTAAATCAGCTTGAGTAATACGCGCTCTATGAATTTTTGATTTTAACATTTTTCTATAAGACATTGTTCACACCCAACCTTGTTCATTGTGGACTAATTTTACACCCAATCATGAGGAATATGCCATAAAAATTTATAAAATATACTGCCATGAGAGACTTTGTGGGTAACGATATGGTTGCGAGGCATAGGCGGGGGTGAGTCGTTATCAAAAAAAATGAGCTTTAATAAAATAAAGATGGCGGCTGCGGAGTCATTAATTCATTATTAGTAGTAGTTCTAAAAGACGCGCTTGAGTACAATACTGCGCTATGGTCTGGAGAGGAAATTAAAGTGAAACACAACCCACGTAAGCGGTTTGGTCAGAATTTTTTACAAAGCAAGCATATTATTGATGATATTTTACGCGCCATTAATCCGCAATTTACTGATAATATGTTGGAAATAGGTCCAGGATTGGGTGCCATAACGCAACCCTTACTGCGTCAACTGAAGCAATTGACCGCGGTGGAAATTGACACTGATTTACAACAGTATTTGTCAGAACTGCCGATAGCACAAAACAAGCTGCACTTAATTGCCGCAGATGCGTTGACGATTGATTACAGCCAATTTGGCTCTAACTTACGGGTAGTGGGTAATTTACCCTATAATATATCCACGCCGTTGCTGATTCATTTGCTCCAATTTGCCCCCTTTATTGAAGACATGTATTTCATGTTACAAAAAGAGGTGGTTGATCGCATAGTGGCAGCACCTGGCTCGAAAGCTTATGGTCGGCTCAGTGTGATGCTGCAATACCATTGTGACGTGGATTATTTATTTACCGTCCCTCCTGAGGCTTTTGAGCCACAACCTAAAGTCAATTCAGCACTGGTGCGGCTTACGCCTTATCGAGAGTCTCCTTTTGACTTGGTTGCGGTCGAAGACTTGCAGCGTTTGGTGGCCAGTGCTTTTGCCATGCGCCGCAAAACACTGAATAACAATTTAAAAGGGATCCTATCAGCAGAGCAACTGCTTGATTTAGGAATTGATGGCAGCAGGCGACCCGAACAAATTTCTATAGCTGAATACGTGCAATTGGCGAAATTTATTCCTAAATAATGCTATTATAAATTATTAAGGTCTGTTGACCATTCATCCTTAATTATGGAGGTCATTTTGTTTCATCACCAACGAAAGACTGCTTCGTCCTCAACAGTTAAAGCACGCGCTAATAGGGCGCGTACAGTCACTGCGGCGCAATTATTGACTGAGGACAAAAGACCAGGATTGTTAACAAAAATAAGAGAGTTGAGTGGGCTGGAAGACGCCGGTTACCAGAGCTTGTGCGTGGTTCTGATAGAGAATCTGCTGCATTATTGTCAACAGTTACCAGAAACCAGTACCAGCTATTATTCACAGCCTGGTGGCTTGGTGGATTTTGCTCTGAATCGGACTGAAGCTGCATTAAGCTTATTCCAGGATTTTATGGTGCAAGACCAGCCTGGCGTGTTGTCTAATGAGCAAAAATTATGGCAATATGCTCTCTATTCAGCAGCCCTGTTGCAGGGTATTGGCAAATTATTTATCGATTATAAGGTGAACTTATTTGACAGCAGTGGTCAATTATTAAAGCAATGGAATCCCCTATTAGAGAGTTTAAGTCATACTGGCATCTACTATGATTATGAGTTGCTTACAGAATCTGACGAAGCCTTTCGTTGCCGCTTAAATTTATTGCTTGCAAAGGCATTAATGCCCGCCAGTGGTTTTTCCTGGATTGCCTCTGAGCCGCAGGTGTTGGCAGTTTGGTTGGCCTTGCTCAACGAAGATCTACGCTCGGCAGGCACTCTAGGTGCCTTATTAATTCGTTCTAATGCCATAGCCATACAACGCTATTTTAGCGAATTTATGGTGCGTCACGCAGCGGCCCGTGGTGCTCGTGGGCGAGCAGGTACCTTTACCGGAGGAACACCAGAGGCCTTGGTTGATAAAGAGCTGGCAGTGGGGATAAAATTCACCGAATGGCTGACCAAGGAGTTGGATGAGGGGCGAATGATGTTCAATAAGGCGCCTCTGCGCTGGGTTCCCAGTGGCTTGCTGATTTCAAAAGAGCTGTTGCAACGCTTTTTACTTTCAGACCCTGAATATAGAAATTGGCGGGCGCTACAGGTGCAAAAAGGCTTTTTAAGCTTAGGCCTACACACTCGTGCGGCTGACGGCAGTGTGGTCAGTCATTTTGAGCAAGACAGCGGGGTGGTGTTTTCTGGATATGCTGTTGCCTTACCCCCGTCAGTCACGGTATACCAAGCAGACACGGGAACAACGGCGACCTTGTCTGCGATAGAAATCATTCATAAGGCGAACAACAACAGCCCATTTTTAGCCGGGTCACTGCAACAACTAACGGCATCAGGACAATGGCAACATGCTAACAATGAGGGTTCTGCATTAAAACCAGGAGCGGAACGCGGTGGCTGATTATGCGATTGGTGACGTACAGGGCTGCTATGATCCTTTGCAGCGCTTACTGGAATTAATCGACTTTAATGAACGGGTTGATCGGTTGTGGTTTGTTGGTGATCTGGTTAACCGTGGCCCACAGTCTCTGGCGGTATTACGCTTTATTCATGCTTTACCCCTACCCGCTAACATCAGCTTAGGCAATCATGACTTACATTTATTAAGCTTGTTATTTTGCGAAAAACCGTGGAAAGGGCATGATGATACCCTGTCTGAGGTGTTGCAAGCCCCCGACGGGGAGGAGTTAGGTCATTGGCTGCGAAAAAAACCACTATTGTGTTATTCCTCCGAATTAAATATAGTGATGTGCCATGCAGGTATAGCACCGTCATGGGACTTGCCATTGGCCATGCGTTTGGCTCATGAATTAGAGCTGGTTTTGTCTGGAGATGCTTACAAGGATTTCTTAACACAGATGTACGGCGACCAACCTGCTCTTTGGTCTGATGCCTTAATTGGCATTGAGCGCTTAAGAGTCATTACTAATTATTTCACGCGTATGCGGTTTTGTGATGCCCAAGGTGGCTTGAAATTAAATTTTAAAGGGACGCTGACAGAAGCGCCCACCGGTCTTTACCCCTGGTATCAGGTGCCACAGAGAAAAGAGATTGAGGCTGATATTGTCTTTGGTCATTGGGCTGCCTTAATGGGACTTTGCCCAATTCCTGGAATTCATGCCATAGATACTGGATGTCTTTGGGGTGGACCGTTAACCGCATTACGTTTGCAAGACAAACACAGATTCTCAGTGTTAGGATCCAAATAGGTGTAACTTAGTGAATTTTTTGAATAAAAATACCATGCAGGCCCCTAGGTACCGTGCGCAGCTACCAGGTTTGTTCCTAGTGTGCGCCGTAATTTTATGGCTCAGTTTGTATTCTTTGACTGCCTGGCCGGTAACAGTGCTCTATAATTGGGTTGATGATCCAAGAGCTGAAGCCTTGCGCGTGCAGCGAGCAGGTGTGCGACTACAAGCGGCCATTGCCAATCCTGAAACCCTGTTAAACAGTTGGATTGAATTACCCACGTCACCTGCTGCGCGTAAAAAAACCCCCGTGCGTTTGAGCCTAAGAGAGGCCATTTTATTGGCCTTGCGTTATAACCCTAATATTCAAAATGCTGAATTAGACCGTATTGTGCAACGTTATCAACTGCGATTGGCCAAGAATGAATTTGAATTGCAATATGCTTTAGGGGCTTCAGGGGTTACGCAAAGAAGCACCTTTAGTGGCATAGGTGCTGCTACTACCAACAGCGGCATTGCCAGTCCCGAGTTTAATTTAAAGACCACAGCAGGCACCAGTGCCTCTCTGACTATAGACAATAATGCGACCATCTATAATGGCTATAATCCCGTATTGAATTTTTCATTGACGCAACCACTGCTACGCGGTTTTGGTCCAACAGTGAATAAAACAGCGCTCTTGAATGCGCTAGACAACGAGTACTTGAATAAATTAGGCCTGCAACAAGCAGTCATTGATCAGATAACCCAAGTGATCATGGCTTACCGAGCACTTATTGTCAGCGGCAATAACCTGCAAAATCAGCGCCTACAATTAAAAGAAGCTAAAAAGTCCTTTAGTATTAATAAGCAAAAAATAGCGGCAGGGCAATTAGAGCCTAGCGGCAACATCCAACAGTCCTATCAAATCGAATCTCTTAGCCTGATGGTTGAACAAGGTGAAAATGATTTTAATACCGCAGCGCAAGATTTGCTGCAAACTATTGGTCTTGATCCTGATATGCATTTGTCGGTGCCAAGTGATGTGGCGGTCAACGGCATCTTAGTACCCGATCTAAAGCGCTCAATAGCAACAGCACTTCAGCACAATCTGCAATATTTGGCGCAAAAAATGGCCTTGCGTGCCGATGAGCGTGCTTATAGCGTGGCTAAAAACCAACAGTTATGGCAGCTGGATGTAGCCGCCAACGTACAAACGGGTACAGTAAATGATGTAACCGGAAATAATGGCGGCTTAAGAGGCATTTACAACGGCAATAATGTAACAGAATCAGCACGAATAACCTTAAACATTCCATTGCAAGACATTAGCCGCCGCAGCCAACTCATCAATGCAAAAGTAAGGTTAGAGCAAGACCGCTTGAACCTGATTGCGGCCAAAAGGGCCTTAGTGACTCATTTAACCAATACCATTAACAGCATTCAGAGTTTGGCCAGACGCTACCAACTGGCACAAAAGCAGGTGGTTTTGGCTAAACAATCTTATACTTTGGAAAAAAAGAAGCAACAAGCTGGGATAACCAGTGCCTTGGATGTCAACAACACGCAAAACCAGCTGATTCAAGCCCAGTCAGGGTTAATAGGTGCCAAGGTTGCTTATCTGAATCAGTTATCAGCCCTACAGCGGACGTTGGGAACCACTTTGGAATATTGGCAAATTAAATTAAGGTATGGTGGATGAACACTCAGTATAACACCCTCATTTTTATAATGATTGCTGCGCTGGTTAGTGGCTGTGGCGGTCAAACGAAGCCAGGCACTGATTTTAAACACAGTTATGAGGTCAAGGCCTTGTCCTTGCATAAGAGCCTGCATTTTACGGGGACGGTACAACCCTTGCATGAAAGTGCATTGACTAGTCCCATGGCGGCTGTCGTTGAGCGCATGAATTTTCATTACGGACAGATGGTCAACAAGGGGGATGTGGTTTTAACCTTGGATTCTAATGAATTGCAAAAGCAATACAATGAAACCTTGACTGATTATCTAAAGGCAAAAGACAGTTACACCATAGCCAAGACCAAATTTATTGGCACTGAAGATCTGTGGGGCGCAGGCTTGTTATCAAAAAACAATTACCTGAGTGAAAAATCTGCTGTTGTGACTGCCAGAGTGACCATGATGCAGGCCACTCGCAAAATTACCGAGCTGCTGGACAAAATGGATGACAGTAATGCGCAAAATGTTTCCACTTTAAGTTTGGCTGATTTTGCTAAAGTTAAAAAAATACTAACAGCCAAGCACAATCTCATTCATTTAAAAGCACCCAGCGCGGGTGTCTTGCTCTACCCGCCTAAATCCGGTGATGATAAAGCCACCCGCGTTACTGTTGGCACGTCGATTAAGTCGGGGCAAGTCATTGCCTTGATTGGCGATTTAAAAGGCATCAGCGTGGAAATTAATGTACCTGAAATTGATATTGATACCCTTCGTCCAGGCATGGCCGCAACTGTAAGTGGGGTTGCCTTTGGCAAACATCAATTAAAAGGACAATTGGTAACAGTGAATGCTCAAGCCTCGGGCAACAGCAACGTCGGCCTGCCTTCGTTTACGGCGGTAATCGAGGTTCACGCGCTGACGGCAGAGGAGCAGCCCTGGATTAAGGTAGGCATGAGTGCTGCCATAGAGTTAAGCACCGACAGTAATGAGCAATTGGTCGTGCCTATTGCTGCGGTGCGGCGAGAACAAGGCAACAGTGTCGTCAGCGTCAAACTGCCCAATGGGAGTATTGAGCAACGCATTATCACCAGTGGTGCCGCCCAAGCCGATTCTGTGGTGGTTGAATCGGGCCTTAAAGCCGGTGATGTGGTGGTGTATGAATAGCGGGACTTGTGTGTGGGGGGCTGATGTCTAATATCCCTTTGATTAGGCTGATTGATGTAGTGAAGATCTACCCTATGGAAGATCACAACAACATGATATTAAAAGAAGTGTCTTTAACGGTGAATCAAGGCGATTTATTGGCCATTGTCGGTGCTTCGGGCTCTGGAAAATCGACTTTGATGAACATTATTGGTCTGTTGGATAAGGCTGATTTAGGGCGCTACATCCTCAACAATCAAAATACCGCCGATTTGACCGACGATGAAGCGGCCGATTTACGCAATCAAAATATTGGTTTTGTCTTCCAGCAATTTAATTTATTGCCTCGATTGACCGTCATGCAAAATGTCGCCTTGCCGTTAACTTATAGAGGGGTGGGTGCTGCTGAAATTAACGAGCGGGTCATGGAGGCACTCTTGCATGTGGGCATGCAGACTTATGTTCGTCATCGACCCACGCAGCTGTCCGGTGGCCAACAGCAACGAGTTGCCATCGCCAGAGCTTTAATTACCGAGCCGCAAGTCATTTTAGCAGATGAGCCCACCGGATCCTTAGACTCGCAAACCGGTACTGAGGTGATGAATCTGTTTTTAAAATTGCATGCTGAGGGCCGAACGCTGATTGTAGTAACACACGATGAACAGGTTGCCGCGCAATGCAAACGGAGGATAACACTTGCTGATGGCGTGGTGGTTTCGGAGGCCGTGCAATGAACTTTGCCAGTCACTGCGAGCAAGCTTTGGTTAATTTAAGCGCCTCAAAATTACGTTCCTTTTTAGCCGTGTTAGGTGTTTTAGTAGGTACTGCGGCGGTTGTGGCCTTGATCAGTTGTGGGCAATTGGCGACAGAAAAAGCTTTGGCGCAATTTAAGGCTTTAGGCACGGATTTACTCTCAGTGTCAGTGTATCAAAAAACGCCCAGTGCCTCACACGGTGATCTAGAGTCACTGTCGCCAGAGCAATGGCAACAATTGGCGACACGCATCCCTGCCGTTTTGAAAATAGCACCTTATGGCAGCACGTTCCAACCGCTGAGTTTTCAAGGGCAGGTGATGCAAGGGGTCATTATTGGTGCCGATGAGACCTTGGCCAGTATTGTGCACATCAACCTGGCTCGTGGACATTTTGTTTCCTATCTCGCGTCTTTCGAGCATTTTTGTGTGATTGGTGATGGCTTGGCCAATCAAATCAAGAAAGTGAGCATGGACGATCCCATAGGGAAGCAATTAAGGATAGGCTCCTCTTTATATACCATTATCGGGGTGGCTTCCCATTGGCAAGAAAATGGCTTTTTTAATGAAGACATCAATCAGTCAGCGATTATCCCCCTCGCGGGCATCGGTTTGATAAGCAAAGATGCCAAAATAAACAATGCCGTACTGTTGCTCAAGCCAGACAGCCCCATAGATGAAGTGATAGCAGCGGTAACGCAAGGCATCAGCGCACAAGCACCCAAGTTGAGTGTGTTTACACGCAGTGCCAAGCAAATCATAGTCGGAATGGAAAGTCAGGGGCGTATCTTTACCTTATTACTAGCTGTTATAGGGGGCATTTCACTGTTAGTAGGTGGTATTGGCGTGATGAATGTGATGCTGGTTTCAGTCAGCGAGCGTAAAAAAGAAATTGGCATCCGTAAAGCAGTCGGTGCTAAAAACAGTGAGATTCAAGCCTTGTTTTTAGTGGAATCCGTCATGCTGTCTTTGCTGGGTGGCGTGCTTGGGGTCATCTTAGGCCTGCTTTTTACGCGTATTATGGCCTATTTTAGCGATTGGCATTTTACCTTGTACCTCCTCCCTCCACTGGCGGGCTTCCTGGTCTCAGCCATAACCGGCATCTTTTTTGGTTTTTATCCCGCAAGACGTGCAGCCATGCTCGATCCTATAGTTTCATTGCGCAGTGAATGAGGTGAGGATGGGCGGGTTGGCCCAAGAGGCATGAAAACCCCCTCATGCCTCTTGGCCTAATAGGTACAAAGTTCAGAGCCCATACCACTACTTGGTTGGGCTAATAACCAACTTCCTTAAGAGTTTGAACGTAAAGGAGGAAACTGCTGGTCATTATTGAAATCCAATACATTGTCGTTGTTATTGTTTACCCTTTCGTTGGATGACGTTAGTGCACCGAAAAAGTTGAGTCGAGACAGCTGAGGTGTGACGGGAAGCTGGTTTTGTGTGGGCGGTGCAGGCGGATGATTGATACGCTCAAACAAACATTGTTTCCCGTTAAGGTCGCGATTTGGGACATGTGGTTTTGCATTTTGATATTTTTCCAACACCGCAATGGACACTTCGTGATCAGGTGAAAAGTTGTTGGTTTGGTAATTGTCTAAGGTGATGTCAAGGCTAGCGCGTAAACGGGTCTTTGGCTTGTGTTTGGAGTTCGCCAGCACACCAAGTTCATCATAAAATAAATTAACGGCTTGTTTTAATCTTTCGCAGACTGATGCTTGTCCAAATTGATGGGTTTTATTGGGTGACAAGTGAATGTTTAAGCAGAGCATGTCTGCGGAGCGCTGATTGGACAAGCAGATGAACTTGATCTCAAAGTGGCTGGTCGCATTTTGTCTCATGCCCGTAGGTTTATAACCTGAGTTCGCGGCAACACCTATGGAATCATATAGATACGTTTTGTTATCCACATCAAAACCGAAACCTTGTGCTTGGTTCGTTGGTTTTAAATTCTTTGGTTGGAGCAGGTCGAGCAGGTTTTTGTGGGCCTCTAGGCCGGTATTTTTATCCCCATGAATGATGCATTTGTCCGTTTTTTGTAAGGCTGCGGATGTAAAGGCATCAGCAGCATTTTCTCCCTGGGTAAAGTAGGAAAAAAAATCCTTTGCAGGCCACTGTTCAGGATTAACCGCTATACTAATGTTGAATTTACGCGTGCTACGGTATGACTCAGTAATATCAAAATAATCCAGACCTATGAATACATCAGGAGTCAACCCTTGAAAGGTCTGATTGGCATAATTAACAGTGACCCCACCCTCGTTAGGATGCAATCGAACCAGATTGTTTTCAGCTTCAGGATGTTTTTTAAGTTTAAAACTTTTGTTCACGGTATCTCCAACGGAATAAAGGGCAATTGATGGTAGTCTAAAGCGACAACTCTGAATAGGTATTTTGTGTCATTAATTCGTGACCTACTTTCAATGCCACACCCAACACAACGCCTGCAAAAAAAGGGCTGAGAAGCGCTCTTTTGTAACCGGTGATGAGGCAAATGAATGATATGTAGGAATTGACACCTAGATGACGCATATCTGTCGCTGTTAAGCCGTCGTGGGCGTTATAATTTTTAGCCATTTGCAAACCCATCAGCGACAGATTGAAGCCGTGACACAGACCTGAGCCAAAAAATGGCAATTGGTACTTGTTGTTGGGCCTATCCTGATTGATATTAGGCATATAATCCATTCCTATAAAAAGGGTGCTAGTAATTGTTGGGCAATGCGTTAACGTCGCGAGAGCCTAAGAAGTTGTACTTCATTGTCCTGAGTGTATCAAAAAAATACATTAGATTCTATACAAAAAACAGTTCCCGCCTTTTTTGCTCCATACGCAGCGCCACCCTAGTACAACGTTTCACTGATTCGGTCTGGTGACATCCATCTTTGAGCGATGGCAGGTCGTTCATGATTCTAGTGACGGAGACCCTTCTCCCGCTGGCGGGAGAAGGTGCCCGACAGGGCGGATGAGGGTGGATTATATTAGCCATTGAAAGCACTCCTGTGTTTAACTAAATCAAATTGATTAAACGTATTTTGCAAAGGTAGCATTAACCTGTTGTATCATCTTAAGTATCATCCATGTCATTTGATCCACCCTCATCCGCCCTGTCGGGCACCTTCTCCCGCCGGCGGGAGAAGGGTCTCCGTCACTAGAATCATGAACGACCTGCCATCGCTCAAAGATGGATGTCACCATTCATAGTAGGCTTGACGACAGGCCCTACACTTTTTTCACCTGGAATTGCTGTATCTTTGTGGGTAAAATTGCTTTCTTAGGCTATATTAGAAGTTAGACTTTGAACAGTATCTCATTTTATAGCAAGCGGCCTGAGGGTTTTTCAGGCCGCTTGCTACCAATCATCATTTAGGGGAAGGGTTATGAATAAATGGAGGCGCGCTATAGCGGTGCTCACGCTGATGCTGTTACAACCAGTTGCTTTCGCACAGCAAGGCTGGAATCAATGGATTGCAGATGTAAGGACGGAGGCTTTAGCACAAGGAATTTCCCCAGCAGTATTTGACAGTGCCTTTGCTAACGTTAAGGAACCAAGTCGTCAGATTAAAGGTTTTATGCACTCTCAGCCAGAGCATAGACTGACTTTCATGAAGTACAGGACCAGTCGTGCTGACAACTATAGAATTGCTATTGGACGTAGAGAATATAAGAAAAATAAAGCCTTGCTGGAAGAGGTAGCACAACATTATGGTGTTAATGCCTGTTTTATAGTTTCATTTTGGGGCATGGAAACAAGCTATGGTACTTATATGGGGAATTTTCCGGTGATTAAAGCCTTAGCTACTTTAGCTTATGAGTCTAATCGTAAGGATTTTTTTCGTAAGGAGCTGTTCATTGCTTTACGTATTTTACAAGAAGGACATGTTAGTTTGGCTGATTTTAAGGGTGAGTGGGCAGGTGCTTCTGGTCAACCGCAATTCTTGCCTTCCAGCTGGGTTAAATATGCAGTGGATTACGATGGTGATGGCCACAAAGACATTTGGAAAAGCAAACCCGATGTCTTTGCTTCTATAGCGAACTACATGAAGAAAAACGGTTGGCAAACAGGCGAACCCTGGGCGATTCAAGTACAGCTTCCAAAAGGCTTTGACATGAAATTGGAAGGCAAAAACAACATGAAGCCGGTTAGTGAATGGAATGCCTTAGGTGTGCGTACAGAAAGCAGCCAACCGCTGCCTTATCAAAACATGCAAGCAAGCATCGTTCAGCCTTTAGGCGGCCCTACCTTTTTGGCTTTTCCAAATTACAAAATGATCTTACGCTATAATAATTCCATTTATTATGCGGGCGCAATTGGCTATATGGCTGATAAAATCTGTCAAGGACAATAAGGGGCCTGGGACGAAGCTGCATGCAAAAAGACGCATGTGGTTTTGTCCCAACGCCTACAGGGGGCTTTATGGTGCATGATTATATTGATAAGACTAAGAGTTTAACCCCTCTTGCCAACAAGATCATTTGTGATAAGGCAACAGAATACCCTCACAGTGGCGCCTATAATTCATTGGTTACTCAAGGGACTTACCTGTGTAAACGTTGTGGTTTGGCTTTATTTCGCGCCAGCAGTCAATTTGGCTCAGGTTGCGGTTGGCCAAGTTTTGATGATGGTATTGAGCTGGCAGTAAAAAAAGTCCCTGACGCCGATGGCCAGCGCATGGAGCTTGTTTGCGCGCGCTGTGATGCTCATTTAGGCCATGTTTTTGTTGGCGAGTTTCTAACGAACAACAATGTCCGTTATTGTGTTAATTCGGCCTCCATTGATTTTGTAACCGATAACAAGGTGTTAGATACTGAAGAGGCCATAGTCGCCGGTGGTTGTTTTTGGGGGATGGAATATTACTTGCGCCAACTGACCGGAGTGCTAACAGTTGAATCAGGCTATATTGGTGGACATACCGAGCAACCCACCTATGAGCAGATTTGTCAGGGCAAGACGGGACATTTTGAAGCAGTGCGTGTGGTCTATGATCCTAAGAAAACCGATTACCAGCATGTTTTGAAGCGGTTTTTTGAAATTCATGATCCCACGCAAAGTGCAGGGCAAGGACCTGATTTGGGGGCGCAGTATCAAAGCGCTGTATTTTATTACAACCAAGAACAGCGGGAGGAGGCGGCGTCGTTAATTCAGATACTAAAACAGCGTGCTTATCCAGTAGTAACCCGCCTCATCGAAGCATCCACTTTTTGGCCAGCGGAAGCCTGTCATCAGGATTATTACCGCAAACACAGAAAAACACCCTATTGCCATACTATGGTGAATCGCTTTGGATAACAATTGATGAAAAAACAGGTTTGTTTTTTGCTGGTCACCAGTTGGCTGGGGTTACTCATCACTGGCTGCTTGGGTTCTGCCTGGACCGGTGCCTCATTGCTCTATGATCGCCACGATGTTTACAGCGAGCTGAACGATTATAAATTGTCTGCAACAGCGGGACATCTTCTGGCCAGCGATAAGCTTTTTGAGCGCTCGGGCTGCAAGCTGGATCTGGCTGTATTTCACGGAACTGTTTTATTAGCGGGTCACGTTACCAGCAAGGAACTGCGCCAGATCGCGCTAGATCGCTTGCACAGCCTGTCTGGATACCGGTTGATTTACAATCAACTTGCCGTAACTTCTGGGACATCATCCACTGCCATTTTCGACAGTTGGATAACCACTAAAATAAGATCTAAAATTTTTGCGGACGCAAGTATTGCGCCAAAAGATTTTAAAATTGTGACGGTCGATGGCATCGTTTATATCATGGGCGATATACGGAAAGACCAAGCAGAGCAAATTATTACTATTGCCAGGAATACGGACAGGGTGATTCGGGTTGTAAAATTATTTCGGATCTTGACTGAGAGTAAAGGCTAGGACAACGTTGTCCTAGTCGATTTAACACGAAGGTGGGGAATAAGATGCCGCCGCTGATATGGGATCTTTAGAAGAGCAAGCACGTTGTTTCCAGAATAAAGCATAATGATGCAGTTGCTTATAACCAATGCCCATGTCGGTTTTTGTGCCGGCAGTTACTCTGATGCCATCTTCAAAAAATCCTTGTTGCCAATGGTTTTTTGTTGTTAATAAAGAATCTATTGCAGCAAGACGTTTGCTGCTTTTATCTTTAACAGCTTGCAGTTTTTCCAGCTCCATTAAAACCACTGGACGTAAGGTGTGTAGGTACCATGTAGCCTGTGGATTTATTTTTCTAATGATGGGCAGTTCATAATTCCAAAAAATAGAAATACTGTGAATGAAGGTCTAATAATTCCAGACCTAAAGACTTTTGGATGACTTGAGTAACATAGTGCTGGTGTCGCGGGTTAGCTGATGACTGTAGCATCTGAGGAGTCAAGCAAGTTATTTTGTTTTCAACCAGTTGACGAAGTAGCCTGCTATTACTTAATAACAAGCTGGCTACGTCGCAATGAATTCCAGCTCCCTGTATGCCTTGGGGGTCGAGTTGAATGATTTTATTGTGTAGCATGAGTAATGCGCTCCAAGCACAATATTTAAGCAAACATTATGCTTGGAGCGTCATTTAGTGGCATCCGTATTAATACGGATAAATGCTATTTTTTTATGAATGAACTAATAGAGCTCGTCATTGCGAGGCTACGAAGCAATCCAGAGAGTTCGGAGTGACGGCCGCTGGGTTGCTTCGTGGCCTCGCAATGACGCCCTGTTTGAGTACCTTGTGTGTGAGGGCTTCCTCTTCCCCTAAGCTGATACAATGCCATTATGCCGTAACAGCGCATCAATGCTTGCATCACGCCCACGGAATTCTTTATAGGCCGCGGCCGCTTTTTTAGATCCACCTGCCTCTAAAATAGCATGCAGGAAATCCCGTCCTGTTTGTTCGTTAAAAACCCCCTCTTCTTCAAAACGAGAAAAAGCATCACTGGACAACACTTCAGCCCAACTGTAACTGTAGTAACCGGCGGCATAACCACCACCAAAAATATGGCTAAAGCTGTGCTGAAACCGATTATAGGGGGCTATGGGTAGGATATTGGTTTTAGCGCGTACTGCTGCCAGGACATCAGTAACCAAGTTTTGCTTGCCGGGCTCATAATCTTTATGGATGTTAAAATCAAATAAAGAAAACTCCATTTGTCTTAGCATGGCCATGGCTGATTGGAAGTTTTTGGCGGCGATTAACTTTTGGTATAACTCAGGCGGCAAGGCAGCCCCTGTGTCTACATGCGCCGACAGCAACGACAGCGCACTTTTTTCCCAGCACCAGTTTTCAAAAAACTGACTGGGCAACTCCACCGCATCCCATTCAACACCATTAATGCCCGATGCGCCGGGGTAATTCACCTGCGTCAAAATATGGTGCAGACAGTGTCCAAATTCGTGAAATAAAGTCACCAGCTCATCATGTGACAAGGTTGCTGCTTTATTGGCTGAGGCCTTGGCAAAATTACAGGTTAAAGTGGCTATTGGTAACTGCAGGCAACCATCGGCTAATTTTCTTCTGCTTTGCATGGAGTCCATCCAGGCACCACTTTGTTTGTTGGCTCGGGCAAAGAGATCAGTATAAACATAGCCGCGTAGCTGATTTTTTTCATCACTGACGCAGTAACACCGTACGTCTTTATGCCAAACATCCACGCCCGTTATTTCTTCAACAGTCATGCCATATAATTTTTTTATGATGGCAAACATGCCTTGCATGGCTTGCGCCTGTGGGAAATAAGGCCTTAACTCTTCTTGTGACAGGGCGTATAAATTCTGTCTTCTTTGTTCTGATACATAAGCCAGATCCCAAGGTTCCACAGGGGACAATTGCAGTTTTTGGGCGGCAAATTCTGCCAGCTCCTGAAACTCCTGCTCTGCTTGTTGGCGTGCCCGAGCGACTAAATCATTCATGAAGCCAAGCACCTTGTCGGTCGACTCAGCCATTTTTTGAGCCAAAGACAACTCAGCAAAACTCATAAAACCCAGTAACTGGGCTTTTTCATGCCGCAAGCTCAGAATTTCAGTGATTAAGGCACTATTATCAAATTCACCGGCATTGGGTCCTTGATCAGAGGCACGGGTAACATAAGCTTGATACAAGGTTGCACGTAAGGCACGGTCTTGTGCATGTGTAATCACTGCTTGAAAACAGGGGGATTCAAGGTTTAACACATAGCCAGTCAGCCCCTGCTCCACCGCAAGCTCTCGTGCTGTATTTAAGGCATGGTCTGGCAGGCCGGCCAATCGAGTTACATCGCTAATGGGCAGGCTAAAGGCTTGGGCTGCATCCAAGATGTTATTTTGAAATTGGTTGGACAACTCTGCCAGGCGTGCCTGAATGGCTTCAAAGCGTTGTTTGTGGTTGCTGGATAAGGCAACCCCAGACAATTCAAAAGATTGTAGGTTGTCAGCAATGATTTTTTGCTGAACACAGTCCAAGCTATGAGTATCAATCGATTTAATGGCTTGATACAGCTGGTCATTTTGACCAATGGCCGCCTCATAAGCAGACAACAAAGGCAAACAGGCTTCATAACAATCTCGTAAGGGCTGAGAATCCATGACTGAATGCAAATGCGATAAGGGCGACCACAGCTTTTCGATGGCATCATCCAGATCATCCAAGGGATACATTAGATTGTCCCAGGTATAATGAGGGTTCTCTAGCAGCAGCGCGTCAATTTGTTCCAATTGATTTTTTAATAAAGACTCTAAATGCGCTGCAAAATGTTCAATATCAATGTGGCTGAATTGCGGTAATCCTCTGGTTGCTGACATATCACACCTATAAGTTTTGGCCCTAATTTGGGCTACGATTGAAGGCCATGGTTCATGGCTTCTTGAGTTGGGTATTTTGAAATAATACCTCAGATTGTATATTATGTCGCGTTCTTACCTTGCTCTGCGGTATCAACAGGACGCAATAATCTGCATATTATTTGGGCCACAAGCTTGCATTTTACTTATTAAGTGCGCATAATAAGCATTCCGTTTTTATTTGTGGAATAATGAGATGCCTAGATTCTTTTCTATACCAAGCAAAACCTTACATAATTGCCACAATGTGCAGGGTCTGGCGGACTTTATGGCAGCCAATATCGGTGTGCCCTTCAAGCGAGTAGTTGAAGAGGATGTTGAGGGTTTGCCAGTTGCACCTAAGTTCAGACGATCTCTTGGAGGTATTGGTCCACATCTACAACGGTATTTTTCTACTGAGGACCTTTCTGTTCTTAGTGGTTTTTTTGACTGCGCTCATGCCACTAATAGCGATTTAGTAGCGATAGCTGCCGAGTTTCATTACGGTTTAGGAGCGTGACCGGAATAACTTCCTGTTATAGCGCAAAGACGATACTCATCTTTGCGCTATAACAGGAAATTATTTCGGTCACGTTCCTAAGTCAATTTAAAGTCAACCTGATTGGTTGTAGCCGGCAAGGATGTTCCTGGGTTTTTCTTTGCAAAAAAGCCTAAGGCAGCCACAGTTGGCAGGGCTTCGACCTTTTCTTTAGGCGCATAAGCATCCAACAATCTATTGCTAACAAAAATCAACAAACTAATAGCCAGCAAACACACAGCGCCCACCAACGGAATAATTGGGCAGACTGCAACAATGGATAAGGCACAGCAGGCGGCTAACACTATAGCAATGGTCAATGCGGTATTGATTCCCAGACGCAGCGCTTCAAAGGTTGTTTTTTGCTTTATTTGCTCCAAACGCTCTTGAATGGCCAATTGATGCCCGGCATCATCTGTTGCTGCTAGCATGTCGGTATATTTTAGCTGTAGTGCCGTTAATCGGGTTAACTCTATATAGGTTCTTAAACCCGCCATAGCCACATCAAAAAGAAAACAGGCGGCGGTGACATAAGCCGCAATCGGAGCCAGTGCTCCCACCAGGATAAAACAGGTAAACACCCCCGCAGTTATCCACACCACATCGTTGCCAAGGTCAAACCAGCGTCGTTGCAATTGCAGCTGCAAACGTGTGCCCCAGGTTAAAGATTGCTCCTCTGCGCTCATCCACGAGCCTGGAATGGTATGCTTTAAAATCACGAACAGGTTGGTGCATAAACGCGGCAGGTAAAAACACCAGGCAAGATGGGCTAAAATAGGGCCAAGATAGGTGTTGATTGTGAAGACGAGGCTTTGATAATAGGGCGAGCCCGTGCCGAGCATGTTGATGGTGTCTAACACCCGTTTTGATCGCCCGCATACCGTTCGGTACCAATTGGTCTCGATGGTTGTGTCGCGCAGGGGTTGTGTGAACGAGCCCTCAGCCGGTTCAGCTGCTGTACTTGCAAAAGAATAACCAGCCAACTGGCTCAGCATGTTTTTATAGATCAGTTGTTGTTTGCGCACGCGGGCGACATCACGCGGGACATTAAAATAATAACGGTAGAGGTGCTCTAATAATTCGGCCAGTATTAAGGCGCTAATGAGTTGCTCTACCATTTTTTCTACATTCTGTGCGTTTACAGCAGGTAAATGAGCCGCTAATTGTTGGCAGGATATGCTGTACTCTAACTGCAGCACAGGCAAGAGCGCGACTTTTTCCGCATAAAAATCCGGGCCCAGTTGTTTAATATGGTCAGTATAGAGCCAATTGAGTGACGCCTCCTCATTTGAGAGCGTCATACCTAAGTAGTCCCGCCGCAGGCGGTTAATAATTGGATTCATGATGCGCTGCAACTGTACCTTAGGTTGTTAAGGATCGTATCCGCAATGGTTTTCACCTCATCTGCACCAAGATCTGTTGCTGCATAAAGACTCAGTTTAAACTCAAAATTTAAAGAAACAGGGTGATTGTATCAAAATATAATCAAAAAGTAAAATTAACACCACCTTGATTTTGGGTTTTGGAGCAAGTTGGGGACCTGTTCTGGTGCCTAAGAGGGTGTTGTAAGTCAATAGCTTTCAAGCTAATCTAATAAATTGTTGCCCTGTCTTTCATACCACATTTAAAGGAATAAGCAATGAACATGAATTTGAAATTAGCCGGTCTGGCACTGTTGGCCGCCCCAGCGCTGGTTTTTGCGCAGCCCAACCCCGCAAGTCAAGGGTGGGTAAAAGAGTACGTAGCGAATTTATTGAATGGCGCCGCAGGGCCTGGCATTACCATACAAAACGGTGTGATAAGCGCAGATTCAGCCACAAGTTACGTCTCGGTGTCGGCAGCAACCAATAACTGCAATCTCGGTTCGACTTGCTCAAGCTCAACGTCCATCATTTTTGCCACGCAGTCCCTGTCGTCCAGCGGTGCCTCTAGCCCAAGCTACTCCACATCCTCAGGACAATTCACAATAGCTACCGCCGGCACGTACACGATAGCACTGGCCCTAACCGCCTCTTTTCTAGACCTATACGACCCAATTGGGACTGCAGCGCTTGTCATAGTTACTCTCAACCAAAATAACCAAGCTATAGCGACCTACCCTGTCACTCTAACGAGTTCTAGCCCCTGCGGTTTTGCATCGACCTTGATTGCACCGACCACGATGCTGGCAGCGGCGGCAGGGGACGTCCTTAGCTACTCCTTTACTCTTCAGTCCACCATCCCTGTGCAGCACCCCGGCGCCGGCACACTCTACCTCGGGACTTTATCTTCACCCCCCCCCCCACTCCCAGGCACTTGCAACGACGCCA
>JBIODT010000023.1:0-20403 GCA_044445305.1 Legionellales bacterium
CAAAAAAAACAGCGGCCCATTCCCTTGCTGTTTCTGAACTAAAAAAATACCTCCTTGAGCTGTCATCAGAGAGCCATGCCAGACACCGCCTATTTAAAGAGCGCTTGCAAAAAACCCCAGACCTGGCCAAAGGGGTCAGCATCGATGATTTATGCCGCTTACGTCCTGATGTTTTAGGCGAGGCCAACACCTCCGCATTGTATTGCCTGGCAGGGAGTGAGGATGGGTACAGCATATTAACTATTCTCTTTGAGACCAATCTGAATTTGGCTGAAAAAATCAGCGCGGTGGCTTTATGCCACCCACGCCCTAAAGCGACAGAAATATGGGCCAACGATTCAGCCTTGCTTCGGTTGGCAGCCCGTTATGATGACTACCATCTACTCACGCTATTGCTGGAACGAAACTCAGCTCTGGCTGCAGGAATCAGCGGCAAAAGTTTAGGTCTCGCACTCCCTGAAGCAGCGGGTGTTGCAGGCCATATTTCGGCATTGTATTTGTTAGCACTCAGTCCGACGGGACGTAGCATACTCAAAATCTTACTGCAAAAAGATCCAGCCCTGGCCGCTGCAATCAACGCCAAGGATTTCTGCCGCGCACGCCCTAATACAGCAGGAGCATTTGCCAATAATTCCGTGCTGTCTGTGCTGGCAAGTCATCATTCTGATGGGCACGACCTGTTCAACATCCTCCTGCAACAACACCCGAATTTGGCCATCGGAATCAGTGCAGAGGTTCTATGTCGCACCTGTCCTTTCCCTGCGGAAGCCGGGGCCAATACTTCAGCATTGTATGATTTGGCAAGTGAACCTTCTGGGCGCGACATACTCAAAATCCTGCTGCAAAAAAATCAATATCTGGCTGAAGGAATTAGTGCCAGGTCTTTGTGCCGCGGACGCTCTGATGCAGCTGGACCGGATGACAATACCTCAGTGCTGTATTGGTTGGCAGGCTCTCCCGAGGGGCTGGTGATACTCAAGCTCCTCTTGGAAAAAAAACCAGCTTTGGCTACTGGAATCAGTGCCGAGGCTTTATGCCGCGCACAAACTGAAATAGCAGGACCGGATGCCAATACCTCAGTGTTGTATTGGTTGGCAGGCTCTCCCGAGGGGCTGCTGATACTCAAGCTCCTCTTGGAAAAAAACCCAGCTTTGGCTACTGGAATCAGTGCCGAGGCTTTGTGTCGCGCGCGCTCTAATGCGGTCGGAGAAAATGCCAATACCTCAGCGCTGTATTGGCTGACAGGCCTTCCTTCTGGACGTGACGTACTCAAAATTCTTCTGCAAAAAAATTCAGACTTGGCTGTCGGAATCAGTGCCGAGGCTTTATGTCACGCACGCACCGATGCAGCCGGATTGCATGCGAGTCCCTCAGCGCTGTATTGGTTGGCAGGCTTTCCTGATGGGGTCGTTATACTCAATATCCTCTTGGAAAAAAATCCAGATTTGGCGTCTGGAATCAGTGCCGAGGCTTTATGTCGCGCGCACCCTGAAGTAGCAGGAGCTCATGTCAATACCTCAGCATTGTCTTATTTGGCAAGTCAGCCTTCTGGGCGCGACATACTCAAAATCCTGCTGCAAAAAAATCAATATCTGGCTAAAGGAATTAGCGCCAGGTCTTTGTGCCGCGCCCGCTCTGATGCAGCAGGAGAAAGTGCCAATGCCTCAGCGCTGTATTGGTTGACAGGCTCTCCTGATGGGGTCGTTATACTCAATATCCTCTTGGAAAAAAATCCAGATTTGGCGTCTGGAATCAGCGCCGAGGCTTTATGCCGCGTACAGCCTGATGCAGCCGGAGAAGAGGTCAATACCTCAGGGTTGTATTGGTTAACAGACTCTCCTGAGGGGCTGGTTATACTCAAGCTCCTCCTGGAAAAAAATCCAGATTTGGCTGCCGAAATCAGCGCCCAGGCTTTATGTAGTGCACTTCCTGAAGCAGCAGGAGCGCATGCCAACACCTCGGCATGGTCTTGGCTTGCAGGCAGTCCTGAGGGGCTCAGCATATGTCGCATCTTCCTGCAAAAAAATCCAGATCTGGCTGCTGAAATCAGCGCCCAGGCTTTATGTTGTGCGCGTCCTGCAGCCGTGGCGGCCAGTGCCTCAGCATTGCTAGAGCATTCTGGGTCAACAAGCCGGTTTTTTAGCTCGGTTCCATCTGTAGTTGTATTTGATGCGCAAGCAGTTGAAGTTAATCCGCTCACGAACCTCAATTAATTCTCAAATCTTGCTTATTTAAACCAAGCAGCATGAGGGGTTTTTCATGTTGCTGTTCCCAAATACTAAAATAAACACGTATTTAATTGCCAACGTCTTGTATTGTGTGGAAAAATCAATGTATTAGAGATTTAGTTTAAGCAATGACATCATGGTGATTGATCGCGCAGGTTATCGGTTGAACGTAGGCATTATGCTTATCAATGGATCTAATAGGGTTTTTTGGGGAAGAAGAAGTGGTCATGATGCCTGGCAATTTCCACAAGGTGGGTTGGCTACGGGTGAAACTGCACTTGAAGCCATGTATAGGGAGCTGTACGAGGAAGTGGGATTAGAAAAAGCCGATGTGGAGGTGCTGGGCGTTACCAAACGCTGGCTTAAGTACAAACTCCCAAAGCAATACCTACGCCACGGCAGTATCCCTTTGGTCATAGGCCAAAAGCAAAAATGGTTTTTATTGAAATTAAGTTCCAATGAGCAAAAAGTGAAATTGGATTTAAGTGATTCTCCTGAGTTTGACAGTTGGAGATGGATAGATTTTCATGAGCCGGCAGAACTGGTGATTTTTTTTAAACGGCAAGTCTATGTACAGGCCTTGAAAGAATTAGAACCTTTGTTAAAAGTCCGCCGTACGCCGTATGGTCTGAAACGTAAACGAGGTAAGGACAGAGTCTGAATTCATTGCTAGTTTGAACCGTCATATCAAGCACTCAAACCATCAATGAATTTGCGATCTTAATTTATTTGGACAAAGCCGCAGCTGTCTTGTTGCATGCAGCTTTGTCCAAAGTCCACAGTGATAGGGACTAGATGCTTAAAGTACTGAAACGAATAGTGCAAGATGTCACCGCCGCCAGTCATTTAACGGAGGCGCTCGGTATTTTGGTGCAACGGATTAGTAAAGCCATTAATGTTGAGGCCGTTTCCGTATACCTGATTGATAACAAACATGCTGAATATGTACTGATTGCCACTGAGGGTTTGAATAAGCAGGCGCAATTTCATGTGCGGATAGCGCTTGACTGCGGACTGATTGGTTTGATTGGCCGGCGCGAAGAGCCCATTAATTTGGAGGATGCGCCGTCCCATCCTGATTTCTACCATCACAGCCTGCTCGGCGAAGAGCACTTAAGTGCCTTTTTAGGCGTTCCCATTATCCAGCATAGAAAACTCTATGGCGTATTAATTACCCAGCAGGCAGAGCAACGCTGTTTTGATGATGCTGAAGAATCATTTTTAATTACCTTGGCAGCACAACTGGGTGGCATTATTGCGCATGCTGAAGCCACTGGCGAATTGGCAGAACTCACTGAGCCTAAGCCGCTTGGGCCTGCAAAAACCGAGATAAGCCATGCTGCTTTGATGGGTTTGGGCAGTGTCCCTGGTATCGGTATTGGTACTGCCGTGGTGGTTTATCCTCAGTCAGATATTGATGCTGTACCGCGTAATCCCATTGAGGCGGTTGATGATGAAATTAAAGCTTTTTATGAAGCATTAGAATCAGCCAGGGATGACATGCTGCGCTTAAGTAAGCGCATGAAGGCAAGTGTTGCTGAAGAAGAACATGCTTTATTTGATGTGTATTTACGCATACTTGATAACGACAGCTTGGGTGCTGAGGTAGAGCATGTCATTCGTGAAGAAAAAATCAGTGCACAGGCAGCGCTGGCCACAGTAATAAAAAAACATGTGTCTCAATTTGAAGACATGGAAGATGATTATTTACGTGAGCGCGCCAGTGATTTTCGTGATTTGGGTCGCAGGGTACTGGCTGAGTTACAGTGGTCGCAACAAGAAGAGATTGCCTACCCCAAACGCACCATTTTAATAGGCGAGGAAGTCACGGCCGCAGCCCTGGCCGAGGTCCCTGAGGGGCAACTGGCTGGTATCGTGTCCGCCAAGGGATCAAACAACTCCCATGTTGCTATTTTAGCCCGTGCCTTAGGCATTCCTACCGTAATGGGCGTTCGTGGTTTAAAAGTAGAGTTTTTATCGCGACGCGCGATAATCGTTGATGGCTATTATGGTCATGTTTATGTGTCGCCTTCTAAAACCATCCTTACCGAATTCAAACTACTGGCGCAAGAAGAGCACGCATTAAATCAAGGTCTGGTTAGTTTGCGCGACAAGCCCGCTGAAACTACAGACAATTATCGGGTCTCGTTACAGGTGAATACAGGCTTGGCTATGGACGCAGGTCTGTCCATGAGTGTGGGTGCTGAAGGTGTGGGCTTGTATCGTTCTGAAGTGCCTTTTATGAGCCGTGATCATTTTCCCTCGGAAGATGAACAAACCATCATTTACCGCCAAACGCTGAAAGCCTTTGCACCACGTTTGGTCACCATGCGCACCTTGGATATTGGTGGCGATAAGGTGTTGCCTTATTTCCCGGTAGAAGAGGACAATCCTTATTTGGGATGGCGGGGAATTCGTATTACCCTGGATCATCCCGATGTGTTTTTGGTGCAAGTGCGTGCGATGATGCGGGCCAGTGAAGAATTAAATAATTTGCGCATCATGCTGCCCATGGTCACTAATCTGAGTGAAATTGAGGAAGCAACTTATTTAATTGATCAAGCCTTTGATGAGTTGTTGGAAGAGCAATTTGTCATTGAAAAACCTAAAATTGGCGTGATGATAGAAGTGCCTGCGGCGGCATATTTGGCGCGAGAAATGGCCAAGCGGGTTGATTTTATTTCTGTTGGCAGCAACGATTTAACCCAATATGTATTGGCTGTGGACAGAAACAACGCTCGGGTGGCAGGGCTGTATGATTCTCTGCATCCGGCAATGTTGCGTGTGTTGCTTAAAATTGTTGAAGGCGGGCATGCCGCTGGGGTTGAGGTGAGCATTTGTGGCGAAATGGCAAGTGATCCTTTGGCTGTTATTTTACTGCTGGCTATGGGCTTTGATACTTTGAGTATGAACTCGGCAAGTCTGCCCCGAGTTAAATGGATTATTCGCAACTTTGCGCTGGCCAATGCGCGCAAGATTCTGGCTGAAGTCTTGGAGTTTGAGCATCCAGCAGAAATACGCTTCCATTTGCAAAAGGCCTTAGATTTAGAAGGTTTAGGTGGGCTCATCAGGGTAGGAAAATCATGATCATAAGTACTGCGTTTTTTCTTCATGGCGCAGTCTACGCCCTAATAGGGGCCTTTGCTGGCTTAATGGCTGGCATTTTGGGCATAGGGGGTGGCGTAGTCGTTGTGCCTGGTTTGTTGTTTGTTTTTCAATACAACCATCTCATTCCCGATGCCATCAGCATGCATGTGGCGGCAGGGACCTCCTTAGCGGTCATGATGTTCACGTCCCAATCGTCCTTAAGCGCACATTTAAAGTTGGGTGAAGTGCTGTGGACTGTTTATTATAAATTAGTACTAGGTCTCTTGCTAGGAACTGTCGCTGGCGCCTGCGTGGCTCATTTTATATCCACGCAGGGGTTGAAAATATTGTTCGCGGTTTTTTTACTGCTGGTAGCATTGAAAATGCTGACTGACGTGCATGTGACTCATCCTGAGAGGCCATTAGCACCATGGGTTCATCGTCTGGTGGGGTTTTTAGTTGGTTTTAAATCAGGCTTATTGGGTATAGGTGGTGGGGTGTTGGTGATTCCTTATCTGTCCTATTGTGGTGTGGCCGCGCGCAAAATAGCAGCAGTATCTAATTTATGCACGTTTACAGTTGCTGTGGTCGGCTCGGTGGTCTTTATGATAACCGGCCGTCAAGACATGATTGCCGTGCCCTATGCTACTGGCTATATTTATTGGCCTGCAGTATTGGCAGTTGCGCTACCAAGCTGCCTCATGGCGCCCTTGGGGGCGAAATTAAACTATATGGTGCCGGTGAAGCAATTGAAGTATGGTTTTATTGTTATGTTATTAATCACTGCGATGAACATGCTTTGATGTGGGGCTTGGTCCACAATCCAAATACAACTAACAGGAATTTTAGCAAATGTTTGTTTTTCCAGATTTAAATCCAGTGGCTTTTTCTTTGGGGCCGGTCAAAGTACATTGGTATGGCATCATGTACTTAATAGGCTTTATGGGTGCCTGGCTGTTGGCTTATTGGCGAACGCAGCACTACAAGTTACCTTGGACTGTGGATCAAATCAGTGATTTAATTTTTTATGCAGCACTGGGTGTGGTTTTGGGTGGTCGCATCGGTTATATGGTGTTTTATAATACTCAGGAGTTGCTCCATAAGCCTTGGGAGTTATTTAAAATCTGGGAAGGGGGCATGTCCTTTCATGGTGGTTTGATTGGGGTTCTTATTGCTGTAGCACTTTTTGCACGCCGCTTTAAAAAAACCTTTTGGGATGTGGCCGATTTTGTAACGCCGTTAATACCTTTAGGTTTGGGGGCGGGACGGATTGGTAATTTTATTAATGGTGAGTTGTGGGGGCGGGTGACTGACGTGCCCTGGGCTATGATTTATCCTTACGTTGATGACCAACCACGTCATCCTTCGGAGTTGTATGAATTGGGCTTGGAAGGCGTAGGCCTGTTTATTCTGATTTGGTGGTATGCATCTAAGCCGAGGCCATCGGGTTGTGTTGCTGCGGTCTTTTTAATTGGCTATGCCGTTTGTCGTTTGATAGCGGAGTGTTTTCGACAACCTGATTTGCAAATGGGTTTCATTGCCTTTGGATGGTTAACTATGGGACAATTATTATCTATTCCTATGTTGTTCTGTGGACTTTGGTTATGGTGGACTAAACGATGAAGACTTATTTGCAATTTTTAGAACATATCTTAGAGCAGGGAACGAAAAAAACCGACAGGACTGGTACTGGCACCTTATCGGTTTTTGGTTATCAAATGCGTTTTGATTTGAATAAAGGCTTTCCTTTAGTTACTACTAAAAAACTGCACACACGCAGTATAGTGCATGAATTGTTATGGTTTCTACGTGGCGATACCAATATCGCCTATTTAAAGGAACATGGTGTCAGCATTTGGGATGAGTGGGCTGACAGCCAAGGTGATCTAGGCCCAGTTTATGGCAAGCAATGGCGCAGTTGGCCAACTGCTAATGGAGGTGCCATTGATCAATTGAGCGCGCTGCTAGAGCAGATTAAAACCAATCCTGATTCCCGTCGTTTGTTAGTCAGCGCTTGGAATGTGGGTGAATTGGATAAAATGGCCCTGATGCCTTGTCATGCTTTATTCCAATTTTATGTAGCGGACAACAAGCTCTCCTGCCAGCTGTACCAACGCTCCGCCGATGCTTTTTTAGGCGTGCCGTTTAACATCGCATCCTACGCCTTATTAACCCATATGGTAGCGCAGCAATGTCATTTGGAAGTAGGTGAGTTTGTGTGGACCGGTGGTGATTGTCATTTGTATTTGAATCATTTGGAGCAAGCACAGACACAAGTGCAGCGTGAACCCTTGGCTTTACCCCTGTTAGAGATTCAACGCAAACCAGATTCTTTATTTGAGTACGTTTATGATGATTTTGTGTTCTTGAATTATCAATCGCATCCTGCGATTAAAGCGCCTATCGCAGTTTAGGAACGTGAGCGGAAGTCACGATCCTAAGTCGGGATTTGGACCTCAACTGCATGAAAAGCCCCTCATGCAGTTGAGGTCCGCATAGGAACCTGTGTCAAATCTGGATTATAAAAGCACGCAATAAGAACTACTTTGTTTCTTGTTGCTAGGTGGTTTTGGCCCCTCTGATGCAAATAGTGTCATTTGCGCTGCATTTCTATAAACCTGCTCATGCCCTGTTACCACCGGCTGATCTATTTCTATTCTGGCATCGTTAGGTGAAGCGCTAACTTGGGTATGCTGCAACATCAGTTCATTATTAGCATTACGAATGAATTGAGCGGTCATATCAACGCATGCTTCTTTATTATCATGACGAAACTTGCGTTGTATGTTATCCAAAGTAGGCCAGTTCTGTTCCATTGCCTCTGCTTGAGCAGAGGTTAAACCCGCGATTACTTGTAGGGCCACATCAATAGGAAGCCAGGAATCCAATACCCACCTACATAATGCCCAACAATGATGGTAATCAAATGCCGATCCCTTCTCATTCAGGTCCAATAACATTGCGACCGTTAAACCACGACGTTGCAACTCTTCTAATGCCATTTTATGCCAAAAATTACATAAACCACTTGTATCCTTATATTCCCAATCTTCTTCAACAAGGTTTACTCCATCTATTATTTCAAAGGCAGTTTTTACAGGCAGACGTTGCTTTATTAGCAATTTCGCTAATGCCCAATGATGGACTGGTCTAAAAGCAGGTCCCTTCTTCTCACGAGCTAATAGCATGGCAGCAGTTAATCCATGGGCTTTAAGTTGTATTAGGCTGTTTATATCCCCATAATTAGACACACCTAGTGCATCTTCATACTCCAAGCCCCTTGTAATTCCATATAATTGATCAGAGGTTAATCCCTTGATCATGCCAATGGCAGCATCTATAGCAACCTGTTTGCTTAGTACCAAGGAGCGTAATGCGCCATACTGGTAGTAACCAAATTCACCACCGTGACTCAATAACATACTGGCAGTTAGGCCATGAGTTTTAAGATGCACTAAGGCTCTTATATGATCCTCATTATGTAAATTTATTACATCTTCGCGATCCAAACCTTCTGTAATTCCCTCTGCTTGCTCATGGGTTACTCCCGCCATCATGCTAACAGCCGTATCTATAGGAAGCTGTCTGTTTAGTACCAAGTGGCATAATGCCAAATAATGCTTGTATTGAAATACAGGTTCATTTTCATTGCGATTTAATAACATTGAGACCGTGAGGCCATGAATTTTAAGTGCGCCTAATGTTTTTATATGCCAACGATTTTGCAACCCCATTACATCTTCACGTTCCAAACCGGTTGCAATTCCATCGGCTTGATCAGAGCTTAACCCATCAATAATTTTAAGCGCTTCATCTATAGGAAGCGCTTTTTTTAATACTAATTTGCATAAGGCCTCATCATGAGAAGGAGTAAACGTATGTCCATTTTCATTACGGTTCAATAACATCACAGCAGTTAAACCATGAGAGCGAAGGGCTTTTAAAGCACAACTCTGCCAACAATTTAGTTGTCCAGCTGGTGCTGCTACTGGATAATAGGTCACTACGAGCACGGGTGTCTTTTCTTCTTCTCTAAATAGAAAACCTACTGCTTCTGATGCAACAATCTCGGCAGCAAGCGCCGCTATTTTATTGGCAATTAGGTCTTTTAAGAGTTGTTGGTATTCTGCATAAGGCTCTGTATTTGACTTCCAGTCTTCTGGGGCTTGTTTAATACGGGCCATTATTTCTTGATATTTAAGCGAGGGTAGATCATTTACTGCTTGGATGATATTTTGCAATAATTGTTGAACCAATACCACATCTTCAGCTGTATCAAAGGGGATCTCATTAAGCTTTTTATTAATTGCTGCACTATAATCTGCTCTTACCTTGGGGGTGAATGGCATAGAAAACTCCTGATTGAATAGAGGGTCTTTTCCAACTGCGGGGGCATTTGGTGATTAAAAAAAGAGCAGCATAACATGAGCTCTATACTTTTCAAAGTACCTATAGGTCCGCGCATCGCCTCCTTTCGGTAACATCAATTATGAGGCAACTGGTGCGTACCTGAAGGCTCTGGTTTTTTCGCGACTTGATTTTGTACACAGTTGGAGCCCTCCGTGGTGAGAGATGCTCTCGCCGATCCAGCAGTAACGGTGAAACGTTGTACTCGGTGGAAAAGGTGGGACAATGTCGGTCTCATGATGCTAGCATTAGATCTGACGGAGTCCCTTCGCCCGCTGGCGGGAGAAGGGACTCCGTCAGGTCTAATGCTAGCATCATGAGACCATTCATTTCCCCCACATTATAAGATACTGCGTACGGTCACAATCTGCGATTTTAGCGATCTTGCCCTAGGGTAAAAATACTGTATTGTTTTTTCTAAAAAGCCAATGCAAAATACATAATTGCTACACATAAGGAAGATACACTTTATTGTATAAGTAGTATCTTCGTACGGGACAAAAAATATTTGTAATCTCTTTCAAAGCGACAATGATGTTAGATCGTTGATCTAACATCATTGCACCCAAATTATTTTTTGTCCTGTACGAAGAAGTAGTATATAAGCCTTAAAACAGAGATACAAAAATGTATAAATTTTTTACAAAACTGCGTATAGAAGTAGACATAGAAGTGGAACATACCCCCCATAAGCGAGTCGCATTTGAATCATTAAAAAGAATTGCTGATAATAATAAATCCGAGTCTATAGAAGAGCAGTTTTACTTCAACCATGCCCGTAAAGTTATGTCTGCGTTGGTTGGTTTAGAACCAATAAATTCCGAGGTACTAACAGCTGCTGCTATTGTAGATAAGGAAACCCCTGGTTTTCCAATTATCAATGCGCTGGCGGAAATGGGCTTCGAATGTCCATCAAAAGAACATATGGCGTTTTTGCATTTGCTGGATCGACCTGCGGCTACTTCATTAATGATGGTCAAATGCCAGACCAGCGGTCGCCAGATTAATAATCATCCTAAAGTGACTTTGTCATCAGCACCATTTGATAAAGAGGCACCGCAAAAGTCTTTTAAACTATATAATAGCTTGATAAAGAAAGAGGAATTACTCTATCTTCAGCCTTCGGCCGCACCCTGACTGAAGTGGGAAAACCATTTACCATGTCACCAGAATTTAACTGGGGAGCACTATCTATAGCTTGATGCAATATTACGTCTCTTTATTCAGCGCGTAGCCTTGATTACGCTGCGCTGCATCAAAGCTACGCGCTGTTTTCAAGCCTGGTTCGAATTTACAGAAACAACGATACTACCGTGAAACCCTTTGGTCTACGCCATCGAACGATTGAGAATCGTGCCCGGAATAACTTCCTGATTCGGGTCCGTTAACTAATACTTCGCCCCCCATCCACCCGGATTATTTGACCCGTAATAAAGGGATTTTCAACCAAAGCCAACACGGCTTGTGCAATAAACTCAGGACTTCCATGACGCTGTAATGGTGTTTTGGCAATGATTTTTTGTTGCGCAAGGGTGCTCAGACTATTCGCCTCTTCAGGCCATGCGATGGCTCCAGGCGCGACTGCATTAACCCTGATTTCTGGCGCAAACTCTCGCGCCAGTGCTTTGGTTTGCATCTCTAGTGCTGCCTTAGTTTGACAATATACGGCGTAGTCTTTTAAGGGTTTTTCAGCATGAATGTCCGTGATATTAATAATGCTGCCCTGTTGTTTGGCTAATAGCGCGCGGGCTGCGAGACTCAATAAAAAGGGTGCTTTAACATTAATATTAAACAGCTCATCCCAAGTACTGGTATCAAGAGCGTTGCAATCAGTACGGGTAAAAATGGATGCATTATTTACCAGCAAATCCAAACGAGCAGTCCACTTGAATACGGCCTGTATTAGTTCGGGTGCCGCAGACGTCTCAGTCAATTCCTTTGGTAAAACCAGGGCGCTGTCCGGACGCTGATGGTTTAACGCGTCGGCAATAGCCTCGGCTTCGCGCCAAGCATGGCGACAATGAATGGCCACCTTAAATCCCGCACCATGCAAGGTCTCAACCACAGCGGCACCTATCCTGCGCCCGCCGCCAGTCACTAAGGCCACTTTTGCTGCTTGCTTGAGTGTATGATTCAAAGCCTGTTCTCCACGATAAGAAAATTCAGCAATCCACTTCGATATTATTGGATCAATGTAGTACAATGCTTAGAGATAATAAAACGGTATCCAATGGTAACCGCTACTTTTTAAGTTTTCAATTCATTATGAGCCTAATGCAAACACTGCGCACACACTTGGCCACAGTCCAAGACATTCCCTTCGTGGATTTCATGCACCTGGCACTCTATGCCCCCAATGAGGGTTATTACAGTTCAGGCTTGCACAAGTTAGGCCAGCACGGTGATTTTATCACCGCCCCAGAATTAACGCCCTTGTTTGGCAAAACCCTCGCCAATCAATGCCAGCAAATACTCACAAGCCTGGATGCACCTGTTGTGTTGGAATATGGTGCTGGCACAGGACGTCTTTGTGTGGATGTTTTAAGTCATCTGGAGCAATTAAATGGTTTGCCAGAAACTTATTTCATCTTGGAAGTGAGTGCCAATTTACGCCAGCGTCAACAAGAATTGGTGCAGCAAGAGCTGCCGCCGCATTTAGCCCAGAGGGTGAAGTGGTTGGATGGTTGGCCGCAAACGCCTTTTAATGGTGTCATTCTTGCTAATGAAGTATTAGATGCCATGCCTGTACATCGATTCATGCAAACTGAACAGGGTGTTATGGAAAGCTTTGTTGCTTTAGACGCACAGGGTGCATTAATCGAGCGCTTTAAACCGTGTAACAACCAACGGTTATTAGCGTATATCAAGCAACATTTGCCCCAAAACAGCTTGCCTTACCTCTCTGAGGCCAATCTCTTTCTTGATGACTGGCTGGCGAACAACTATCAGGTGCTGAACCAAGGCGCCATGCTGTTAATTGACTACGGTTTTCCACGACATGAGTACTACCATCCTGACCGCAATCAAGGTACCTTGATGTGTCATTACCGGCATCAGGCCCACCCAAGTCCCTTGCTTTATCCTGGCGAGCAAGACATTACTGCCCATGTGGATTTTACGCACGTTGCAGAAGCGGCACAACAAGCAGGCTTTCATGTCGCCGGCTATACCAATCAAGCCTCGTTTTTGCTGGGCAATGGTTTGCTTGATTTCATGAATACAGAAGATGATGAACCCAAGCAAGTGCGTGCAAAACAGGCTATAAAACAGCTGACTCATCCTAGCGAGATGGGTGAATTGTTTAAGGTTATTGCACTTTGCAAAAACATAGAAATCGATTTAAATGGTTTCCAATTACAGGATAAACGAGTGAGTTTATGAATATAAAAAGATACTTAACAACCGTTGAGCTACAAAAAGAATCCATGAAATTTTCGGCAGGGCATACCACCATCTTCTCAGCAACGGATAGAGAGCCTTTGCATGGGCACATGTACGGCGTCTATTTGGCACTGACCAATTGGGTTGAAGAAAATGGCATGACCTTTGATTACCGTTATTACAAAGAACGCATTCATCAGTTATGCCAACACCTGAACCAAACTTTTTTAATGCCGCAGTTTTCGCCTTTTTTAGAATACGCAGCCGATGATGAGTATTATTATTTTACCTTCAACCATAAAAAAATACCCTTTCTGAAGGAAGATGTGACCTTGATGCCCTTAACCAACATCACTGTTGAAGAATTGTCACGCTGGTTTGTTAATGAGCTCATCAAAGACACCGAGGAGTTAGACCGACACCGTATAGACAAAGTACTGGTAAAAGTTTTTTCCGCACCAGGACAATCAGCAAGTCATGAATGGCTTCGGGGCTAAATGAGCGATGTTTATAAGGTTTGTATTCCGCATACCAGCCGTGACTTTTTTGATTATGAAGCACAAGGACTGACGCCTTGCATAGGTGCTAGAGTTTGGGTTCCTTTTCGCAAGCAAATCCGTTTGGGTATAGTGGTTGATAAAGGCTTGCCTCACAAAGCAGGGGCGCGATTAAAAAGCATCAGCGCCTTGATAGATACGACACCATTAATCAGCGATGAGGTGTTAACACTGTGTTTGTGGATGGGTCAATACTACCAATCACCGCTGTCTGAAGTGCTGCCATTGGCACTGCCGAAAAAATACCGTCTGGGCCAAGCATGTCAACTGCCTGTGGGCGATTTTTATCAATTGCTGCTGCCGCTTGCTGATGCCAAAAAAGTGATTCCTGCGCGTGCACGCAAGCAGTTGGAACTGGTTGATTTTTTAAGCCTGCAAAACCAAGCTGTTTCCAAACAGGTTTTGTCCAAACAAGGATTTAATTCAAGCCAATTGTTGGCCTTACTCACGGCCGAGCTTGTATCCTTGTCGCAACAAATCATCATGCCACAGGAATCTACAGGCAGAGTAACACCGCCATTGGCACTCAATCCCGAGCAAGCAGTGGCCGTAGCCGCAATCGTTGCCGGGTTGCACCAGCACCGTTGCTTTTTATTGCAGGGCGTTACCGGCAGTGGTAAAACAGAAGTTTATCTGCAAGTCATTGCACAAGTTCTGGCTCAAGGAAAACAAGTTTTAATCTTGGTTCCTGAAATTGGTTTAACGCCACAATTGCTCGCACGCTTCACAGCACGGTTTGATAAGCCCATCGCCGTCATTCACTCCAATTTATCAGAAACGCAGCGACAGGTTGCCTGGCAATTGGCTAAAGAAAGCCGTGTTAAAATGGTCATTGGCACCCGCTCTTCAGTATTCACGCCCATGCCTGACTTAGGCTTGATTATTATAGATGAAGAGCACGACGCCTCATTAAAGCAAATGGAAGGCGTGCGCTATTCTGCGCGGGACACGGCCTTAATGCGCGCGCACCTGGCGGGTATTCCCATCGTTTTAGGCACAGCCACACCGAGCTTGGAAACCGTGCACAACTGCAAGCAAAACAAATACCAGTTGTTGCGTTTAAACCATAAAGCCCTATCAACCACCCCCTTGCATTACCAACTTATAGATTTGCGCTCGCAAGTGTTGCAGCATGGTTTAGCACCGGTAACCTTGCAAATTATTGCCGAACATTTAAAAAAACAAAATCAAGTCTTGGTGTTTATAAATCGGCGTGGGTTTGCACCGGTTTTGCTCTGTCATCAGTGTGGCTGGATGGCGGATTGTAAGGCTTGCGACAGCCATTTAACGGTGCATAAAAAATTGGGACAAATTATTTGCCACCATTGCGGCTTAACACAAGCAGTGCCAACGCAGTGTCTTAGTTGTCAGAGCAAGGAATTAGTCCCGGTTGGTACTGGCACCCAGCGCGTCCATGAATTTTTAAGCAGCCACTTCCCTGCTACTAAGGTTGCACGCATTGATCGCGATGAAGTCGCTGCAAAAAACGCCTTGGATGAGCAATTAAATAAAATAACGCAGGGTGAGACGCAATTGATCGTGGGCACACAAATGTTGGCTAAAGGACATCATTTCCCGCGCCTGTCTTTGGTCGTGGTATTGGATGCTGATGCCGGGCTTTACAATCAAGATTTCAGGGCAGTAGAGCATTTGGGGCAGTTATTAACACAAGTTGCCGGACGCGCTGGGCGCGCAGAGCACCCAGGTCAAGTGCTCATTCAAACCCATTTGCCCAACCACCCGTTATTAAACACACTCATTCAACAAGGCTATGATGAGTTTGCAGAGGTGTTACTCACCTCGCGCCAACAAGCACAACTCCCGCCCTTTCATTATTTGGCGGTCATTAGGGCTCAAGGCAAAGAGGCTGGCGCTGTATTAAGCCTGTTACATGCCACTAAAGCTCAAATCCAATTGTCATCTTTGACCGTTATGGGGCCAGCACCTGCCCCTTTGCCACGCAAGGCCAATCAATACCGCATGCAGTTGGTATTAAAATCACCATCAAGAAAAGCTTTAAAAAGCACCTTGACGCAGTTGCGCCATTGGTTAACACCTAATAAATTAACCAATGGCATACGTTGGAATGTGGATGTGGATCCTATGGATCTGTCTTAAATTAGAGCGTATGCAGTATAAAATTATTCATCTCAGTAACCAGTAAGGCATGAAATAACTTCCTGTTTTTTCGTATAAACTGTAAATTACTCCAACCATTATTCTAACTTTATGGAATCATCATGTGCCCTCAAAAAATTACAGTACATCAAAAAACATTCAATATTGCTTGGGGCGATATGGATGCATTAAAGCACGTTAATAATGTGCGCTATTTTGAATATTTCCAAGAAGCGCGAGTGGAATGGTTGTTGTCGCTCAACCTTACTCTGGCAGAAACAACCGGCCCGGTAGTCATTCATGTAGGCTGTACTTTTTTAAAACCCATAGTTTATCCTGCCACGGTACAAATCCGCAGCTGTGTGCACAGTTTAGGTTCTTCAAGCTTTGTCATGGATCATGATTTTTATCAAAATGATCTTCTGATGGCGCAAGGCAGCAGCAAGATAGTTTGGGTGGATTACGCGCAAAATAAATCCATAGCAGTTCCTGAAATAATACGTTGCCTGTTTGTTTAATAAATGGTCCTCATGTGCACAGCCGTGAATTTAAAGATGGGTTGCTTCGAGTAATTAATGAACGAGGGGGAATCAAGGAATTATCTCGATTAACACATATTCCTCAGCCCTCGTTATCACGGTTTTTAAACTCCAATGCAATGCCATGACGACGAACACTGCTCAAAATTGCAGAGACATTAAATTTAGATGCAGTAAGTATCAGCCATCCATGGGCAAGATGATCACTGATTTTATAGTGTCGGGGCTTCTCTACTTTGAGGCTCAGGAGCAGGCTCTTGATTCATTATTTTTTCAATGGTTAAAAGTCGCTTCATTAGCTCCCCTTTGGGATTAATGACGTCTTTTGGAAACGTGGTCATTAAATCAAGGAGTAAGTCGTTTAATCCTTTACCTTGATTTCTTTCGACCAGCTCACTCACCTCTTTTTTATGATGACGTCCTAAACCCGATAGCGAAAATTTCGAGTAATCTTTCAAAAAATTTAACATGGCCGCACATGGGTCGTCCATTTTGTCCAAGCTGAAAAACTCTTGATAGTGCTTTGGTGTAATATTAGGGGGCGACTCTGGAAGCATCGTCTTTACTTTGCCAGCCAAACTATTTTGGTTAACAAAACGGTTCATATGGATTTCAACTTGCTCTGAACTGTCACTGCATAAGCCGTTTAGCACATCAATGCCAATCATTTTATGAGCACCAGTTAAAGGATCGTTATAAATAACTTGATTTTCTGTGCAACCAGTGACAACCACCGAATGCAATACCCCATATTTTAAAGGTAAAGACATAATAAAAGGCCCACAGTTTTTCAAAGTGGTTTGTATTTTATCCGACAAGATCATAGCAACTTGATAGTCTTGAGCATCAGGAGGCGGTCCATCCATGATGCCTCTTGGGTTTTTAGTCATGCTTGCAAAAGGCTTACCCGCAAAGTGGTTGAGCATGCTTATGCTTGCATTGGTACATAAGTTCGCATGCAGTTGATCCATAAAACCCACCTCGTAAAAAACGCCAGGGGTTGCCTCAGGCAGACGGGCTTCTTTTTCTGTATGTTGATAAAACACAAGTTTTACCAACCAATTGAGATTTTTCATATGAATACCACCTCACGCTCAAGACTCTATTGCTAATTTTAGCACATTTAGTTCATTGTGATTGGCTTGTGGTCTTTGTAAGCGCAGAATTCATCAAAAATTCTTGTATTGCAGCTAGGGATTTTTGTTCATAAAAGTATTTTAACAGCGACTGATTTGCATGCTCATGAAACTCAGTTCTAAAATAATAACGCACTAAAGATTTGCTTTGTAGCACGGCTTTAAATTCATCTTCTAATGCTGCCAGACCCTGTAAATGCAGCATAAACAGCTGTATTTTTTGGGACAAAGCAATTGCTAAATGACGTTGTTCAAGTAACTCTTGATAAAGCCAGGGCCGACCACTGCCTGCACGGGCTATCATAAAACCGTCACAAGCACTAATGTCAATGGCTTTTTTTAAAGCGGCCCACCCATCAATATCGCCATTGGCAATAACAGGGATAGACACACAGCGCTTGATGTTGGCTATCTGAGCCAAGTCACAGCAAATATCATACTCATCGGTCCAGCGCCGGCCATGAACTACCAGCGCATCGGCTCCTGCTGCTTCTATTTGTTTGGCCAGGGTCAAATCGTTCTCATTGCCTTGAATGCGAATTTTTATGGTCAGTGGTATGGTGATTGATGCCCGCACTTGTTTGATGATGTGCATTAATTGTTGCGGATCCTCAAGCAAAGCACTACCAGCCCCTTTTTTACGAATTTTTGCTTTAGGACAACCACAATTGATATCGATTAAATCAGCGCCCAGTGATTGCAGGTAGGCTGCTGCTGCGGCCAAGGGCTGCGCTGCATTGCCTGAAATCTGATAGGCAAGAATTTTTTCATGCGGTGCTCGATAGAGATAACGGGATTGGGAGCTGTGTTTGTGTACCATATCAATGGCCGAACACATCTCTGAAACACAATAAGCAGGGGCGGTAAAATGATTGAATAATGTTCTGAATGGCGCACAACTGTAACCAGCCAAAGGACCTTGGATGAGTCTATGCGGGATGGTTAAAGACCCTATTTGCAGAGGACTGTTAATAAAAGTATGCATGGGTTATATTGGATTTGAACCGGACTGCATGCAATCTACCTTTCACGCAGCGCGAATAATTGGGTGTGTGAGCAAATTTTAACATCATCTGATTGGTATAGCCAGGCAAGAGGAGCACTTACCATGGACAAACGTTACTTATCCCCTTCAGAGTTACTCAATATAGCGACACAACATGCTTACTGTGCCGATTACCTGCTGCAGCAGGTGAATACTGCTACGGTGAGAAATGGAGAAGAGTTCGATGGTTTATCCCCTATCAGCACGCTGATGTATCTGGCTTTTCAGCTGACCTTAAAAGCGTATTGTTTACACGAGCAACGACCAACAAAAGAATACAAAAATTTAACCGAGTTGGTGGAACTAAACCGCCACCTCGGTTTGTCCAGTCAAGAGGTTCTGTTATTAAAAACCCTATCCAAACAACAGGCCTTCAATAAAGGGCTAAGCTATGATTTATGGGAAGATCACCAAGAGCTGCATGTTTTTTGTGCGAAAATCATCGCCTTGTATGAGCGTGTGCAGAAGATGATGCCTGTAGAACTACAACGTGATTATAGGGACTAAATTGGGGACAAAGACGCATGCGGCTTTGTCCAAATAAAGTGAAATCGCAGCTAATTTCCCTTTGTTATTACCACCACTATTAGACTATTTATTTTACTTTGAGGCCATTTTTCAGTATGATATGCGATTATTTTATACTGCTAGAGGTTCAACTTGGCACTGCCGCGCGAATTTTATTATAACCTAACCCAAAATCATCAGAGTTTTAGTTATGAACCTATAGGCACGTTGTGTTGGGAGCGATTGCTAGAGGGGCGTGCCCCGTATCTTCTATCAATGACTCCAGTCTCTATGCAGAGAAAACTCATTCTAGCCGACTGGAGTGCTCGATTTTGGTCGGAAGAGGTATTAGAAGTGACCCACGCGGCACTGCGGGCTCTAATCAACCAAGGCTTTTTACTTTATATAGACTTGGCTGGTGTCATACAACCACTGTTGGAGGAGGACTTAGAGACACTACTCGATCGTGCCGTGCTACAGGCAATAACACCCACCCATCCAGACGACATCATCAGAGCTGCCTTTGTTCAACTGGGTCTTAGTCGTGATGAAGTACATATCATCAATAACTATTGGGCAGATCTCGTTGTCTCCGCTGTGAAGACAGTCCCACAATTTCACACATTAAGCATAGGGTACTACACGAGTTTAAAAGAAGAAGAGCAACTAAAACTCCATGACATTCTTCAACAGGATAAGAATAAAGAGAACGTCATTCTTCATGATGAATTTTCTATGGGGGCTAATAAAGCAGCAACGCTCTTAAGGAAAGGCTTTCCGGCTCTCCATCTGCAAACGAACTACCAGAGACTCTGTATTAACAATGCAGAGTTTCATTGCTTGCTAGTGAATAAATTGATTACCATTGGGGGCATCACCTGCAACATGCAAGCACTGCGTGGCATTGATACGCTGCAAATTTGTGATTCAAGGATGGATATTGTACAGCTAAGTGCCATGCTTGCCGCAATGCCTAAATTGAAAAAACTTGTTTTACACCACTGCATCATTACAGGGAATGTTGGTATTAACGACCAGGGCTTGTATTCTACGATCCAATGGATTTTTATAGTATTAAGCCAGATCAATAGCGCAAGCTTACAAAGCTTATTGATTAACTCCAGCAATTTGCTGGAGTTATCCCTGGACCGCTCGCAACTTATCGGCGAGCTTCTTGATGTTACCCCAGATGGTTTGCCTACACTGCGACATCTTGCCTGCTTAGGAGGTCAACTCAGCAGTGGTAATTTAAGCGCCTTATTGCATGCTGCGCCTAATTTAACTCGGTTCTCGGCGCTAGAATGTAGGGGCTTGACAGCGCCCATTACCATCAGTAACAAAAGCCACCCGCAACTCAGGCTCATCCGACTGTCACCATCCCGAAATCTACCGCTAGTG
>JBIODT010000024.1:0-19656 GCA_044445305.1 Legionellales bacterium
CTTTAATAGAATGATCATTATTCCAATTGATAATAAGTGGCAGTGTATTAATGTACAGGCCAACACTGGCTTCAATGCCTGCAATGGGGATTGCCCGCCCAGAGATGGTAGTCCCAACAATGGTTTGTAAATCTTGGGTATAAATCTGTAATAATTTATGCCAAGCAAATTGAACCAAACTGTGGGGCGTTAGTCCTTCGACTTGAGCCACCCGCAGTAGCGCTTGATAGGCAGCTTGCGCAACAGTCAGGTTTAATTCACAGGCAAGAGTCACGGTTTTTAATTGAGCCAAATCTGCCTGCGTGCTAAATAAAGGGTTCACATCATTGACCTGCTGCACCTGTGCTATGGCTGCTTGCCAATGTTGCTGCGCCGCTGCTTGATTTTTTGCAATATAGGCTTGTGCATGCAGGTAGGCATTATCGAGGATGACGACAGGCACTACCCCAGCAACCAGTTGCTCATAATAATGGTGTACTTGATTTAATAAAATCGCAGCACTCCATGCATCCGCAATACTGTGGTGCTCCGTTTTCAATAAGGTAAACTGCGTGTCACTTTGTTTTATCAAACACAAACGCAATAAAGTGGGCTTTGTTAAATCAAAACCGATTAACCTGTCTGCCTGCTGTATTTTTAAAATAGCAGCGTCTTGATCGGTTTCTGCGGAAATGTCCTCGGTTCTAAAGTGCAATTGTCCTTGTTTTATAACCAGTTGCAGCGGCTGCTCCTCCCAATTAAAACAAGTACGCAAACTGGGATAGGTCTCAATGGCCAAAGCCCAAGCTTGTCGGTACAAAACCAGATCTATTGCATGCTTATAATCACACAAAGTCTGCACACGGTAAGCATCATCTAGTGGTTGGCTTAACGTATGGTAAATAAATCCTTGTTGTAAACTATTGGCTGGAAAAACGGCTTGTAGTTCATTTTTGGGGGATGGGCTTCCTTTGTTCATTAGTCAACATCCTCAACTGTTTGATATTGGGCTGATAAGCGATCAAGAAGTCCTGCGCTTATTCCAACCTGGCTTGCATCCATCAAATCAACAAATGCCTTGGCTGATGTATGCCCTTCTTCACGAGTGACATGAGGGGCAAGATCCACTATACATCGGTGTTCAAAAACAGACAGCACTGAACACTGAATACCGCGCTGTCGCAATTTGGCTGTGACATGTATGCTCAAAATAGAATCACCACCTATCTTAAAGAAATCATCAGTAACACCCACCTGCGGGATCCCTAACACCTCTTGCCAAACAGCACACAGCTCCAACTCCAGTGCCGAGCTTGGTGCAACATAGCTCTGCTCAGTCAGTGAAAAATCAGGCTTAGGCAGCGCCTTAACATCGATTTTTCCATTGGCGGTTAGGGGAAAATGAGCCAACAACATGAAGGTATCAGGATGCATGTAACAAGGCAGGCGCGCCTGTATTTCTTTCAGCAGCAAATCGTGATGAGTCACTGATAGCGCATGCGTTTCAGACAGAAATTCGTCTTCTTTGCGCATGCCACCAAGAGCCAAGGCATAAACAGCACCAGCATAAGGTTGATACCCGAGCGGACAAGAAGCAAGGTTTGTCTGTTGCCAATGCGTCAGCAATCGCTGTGCATTAAAACCGGCTTTAAACCAGTCCTGAGGTAGCTCCTTACCATCAAACACCACCAGTGCCGAGCTTGCATTTAAAATTTGGTAAGCCTCAGATGCTTGCATCAACAGGCTTTGAGCGTCTAAATCAATGCGGTGGTTTTGATTGTGAAAACTGCGATCTTCTTTAGGTAAAAACGTGACATCAAGAGCCTCATGATGCAAATCCATGCCAGTTTGAGTATTGAGCCGCAAACGCGCCAACAGCAAGCTGTCTTCTATTAGAGACGCATCGGCATCAGATTCTAATTCGAGCACATAGGGAAGCCCCAGTTGATCCAGTTTAGACGTTACCAGGCAGACAAGATGGCCTAGCTCTATAAAAACAAATCGCAACCAATCGTCTTCATACAAAGGCTCAATGGCTGGTCTATAGGCTGTAAAGACCAGGGACAATTCGGTGGTTGTTGGTGGTGCAGTCACTGCTTGCAGCTCATGCAATATGGGGTGTACGTAATAACATCCGGGACTCAATGCAGCTGTTTCTTTTAGCAGCTGCAAGCAACACTGCACGGCATAAGTACTGCCGGCTGATGGGTATTGGTATTTCGGCAGCACTTTATCGGCAAGACTCATTGCAAACAGCGGCGATAAAATCAGTTTAAGTGCGTCTAAGTTCAGCGGATGCGCAACAGATGTTTGCGGCGGCGTTGACATGCCAGGCATTATTAAATGAAACGCTGGTAAGGCCACCGCGCTAAATTGTCGGTAACTTTTGCAGCGTCGGTACTCTGTTTCAGTATCTGCAGCGGATGCCAGAGAATAGGCATGCGTTAAATCACGACGCAGGCCCAACTGCTTTAATTTAAATTGACCCGTGTCTGCATTTTTTACCTGGAACCCGGTCACTGCAACATAGGCTACCAATCGGTTGTCATGCAGACAAACCATGGCCTGCTCTACGCCATGCACATGCATGAGTTTTGCGGCGATTTCATCCAACTCCAATCGGTTGCCGTTACGCTTAATTTGATTGTCCAATCGACCTAAAAACTCAATGTCCCCTACAGTGGACCATTTGCCCAAATCTCCAGTTTGATACAAACGTCCCAATAGCTTGTGTGTGATAAAACGCGCCGTGGTTTTTTCTTCATCCTGCCAATACCCGAGTGCTAAACCCACACCCCCAAGATGCAACTCACCAACCACACCTACAGGACAATGCTCACCAAAGGCATTCAATACATAAACCTGTTGGTTGGGCATGGGTAAACCATAGGGAACTGCTGGCCTTGAGCAAGCCTGTTGTGCGATCTCATGCCAAATAGACCAGACAGAAGCCTCAGTAGCGCCACCAAGACTCGTTACCTTTACCCCTGAATGTGCAGCATACATGCGTGCTGCCAAGGCTTTTGCAACCCAGTCACCACTCAGTAAAACCTGGCGCAAGCTGGTTAGAATACTGACGTTGTCACCCACGCAATCAAGCAATAACTGTAGCAATTGAGGCACGGTATTCCACAGGGTCACACCATGACGCACGATTAAAGTGCACCAATGTGTTGGCTCTCGAGAAAGCGCTTGCTCAGGGAAAACCACCAGGCCCCCTGCCCCCAAGACACCAAAAACATCATAGACCGACAAATCAAAATTCAGTTCAGATAAGGCCAAAACCACGTCTTGCGCACACACATTAAACCGTTGATTGACAGCCTCAATAGTATTAACCGCGCCATGATGTGAAATACAAACACCTTTAGGCTTGCCTGTACTTCCTGAGGTAAAAATCACATAAGCCAAGTCAGCTGGTGCAGCGTGCAAGCTAAAGCTTGTGTCATTACAGACGGTGTTGGTTAATTCTGCAATTCGTTGTATTTGATACTTGCTCATGAATGCAGTGGGTTGAAGTCGTTGCCACTGAAGATCAGATACCAACACATGCATGACTTGGCTTTCAGATAATATTTCTTCTATCCGCCCTAATGGCCAATCAACATTTAGAGGCAAATACGCCGCCCCCATGCCCATAATACCCAAGCTTGAAACCACTTGCTGATAGCCTTTTTCACACAAGATGGCAATGAGGGGCTGCGCAGCACATTGTTGTAAGACGTAAGCGCAACGCTCACTTTCCAGCAAGAGTGTTTGATAGGTGTAGGCTCCTGATGCATCAACAACGGCCACCGCCTCCGGACGCGCACACGCTTGCTTTTCAACCAAGCTTACCAGTGTGTGCAAGGAAGCAGTCTGCGTGACCGTATTGGCTTTGTTTATCATTTGTTGTTGCGCATCAGGCAAGTCAATTGTTGGCAAATCGGTTTGCCAATCGCTGTCTGCTAAAGTCTCAATGAAACCACAATAAAGTTCATTTAATCGATCAATAAATTCTTCTGGAAACAGCTGAGAAACATACAGCCAACCGCTGGACAGGCATCCATCGCGCTCGGTTACTTGCAAATCAATCCATGCCTGAGAAGTTTGACCTATCCAATAGCGCTCATCCACACGTTCATCAGGTTTGATAAAATAGGATAATGCTTTGGCGTGTTTTTTCTTCTCTCCAACAACGCAAGTAAAGACCACTGGTGAAACGGCCATGGTCGGCTCTAATTGATGCAACGTCATTAGATCACGTTGCACCTCCAGGCCTGAATAAAGCGCATGAGCCACATCATCCCACAATACCTCATGAGTACGCTGAAACAATGCCAGCGCTTGCTTGCTCACTCTTGAGAAACCAAACAAATTAGTGGAGGTAAAATCACCCCACAAATCATTGACGTCTGGATGTATGCCATAGCGGTTAAATAGCGTCATGGTGATTAAAAAATCATTGGACTCTGAGAAGCGCGCGATTACAAGCCCGTACAAGGACAATAAAACAGACGCATAAGAGACCCCATGATCATCTGCCTTTTGCTTCAATTTAGTCCAGGTTGCTGCTGCAACCACGCGTTTACTGATTTGAAAGAGTGGTTTTTCAATAGCCCTGGGATCGCAAGCAAGCGACAAGCGAGGCTTCAGCGGCATGTCATTTAATTTCGCACGCCAGTAAGCCTTATCCTGTGCATACCAGCTCGAAGCACGCAACCGCCCCATGTACACTTGATAATCTCTAAAGGTGATGCGGTGTTTGGGTAATTGATAAGCCTCATTTTCATACAGACGTGTTAATTCAGTAAAAAATTTCATACGTCCCTGAGCATCAAGCAGCAACAAATCAAAACTCACATGCAAGACCAATCGGTCAGAAAATTGCGACACCTTGAAACAAAACAAGGGATAAATCGAGATGTCATAAACAACATGTGACAATTGATTGCGAACAGCCAGCATGGCCTGTTCCTGATAAGGTTCGGCCTTATCCACCACCTCAATAGAATAGTACATGCTTTGATCAAATGGCAGGTAACATTGGCTTAATTGATCACCTTCAAAAACGGTTCTCAGCTCAGGATAATGAACTATAAGTTGGTTCAACCCACGTTCTAATCGGGCAACATCCAATTGACTAAAACTGAATTCGGTATACAAATGGTTGGACACATTACCAATTTCAAATTGACTCAAACGCCCAATTGCATAGGCTTTTTGCATGCCGGTCATTTCAAAGTGTTCATGCTCTGATTTTTCATCGTGATACACCGGTAAATAATGTAAGTCCGCTTCTGTTTTTACAGCTTTAAAATCGCTTAATGAGTAAGTAAATTGCTGTTGCTGCACTTGATGCATGCAGTGTTGAACCACTGTCTGCAGCGCTGATTGAAAGGCGCTGACAAAGGTCTGAGCGAATGCTTCTACCAGTTTGCAGCCCAGTTTCACACGCAGGCAACCACCAACAACCCAGGCATTAATAACGATTAAAAACGGATACTCATTAGTAGGGTGAATGCCCACGCCACCGGGTTCGGCAACAACTTGCCAAGTGCCATCGGTATTGTCAAATTGTCCTAAATAATTAAACTGAATGGGTGGTAGAACCTGTTTACTGAGTTTGGTGCCCGGCTGATCATAACGCAGCAAACCATAACCTATTCCTTTATGAGGCACCTCACGTAAAGTTTCTTTAATGTGAACTAAAGTTTCCGCCAGGTTTGCTTGCACTGCTAGCGCTACCGGATAAAGACTGGTGAACCAACCCACAGTTTCAGACACATCTATTGATTCTGAGCTCAATTCACGCCCATGACTTTCAAGTGTCACAGCATGTTGTGTATGCCCGGTACTTTCAGTGATGGCGTAAGTCAGTGCTGTTAATAGTAATTCATTAACTTGCGTGTGGTAGGCTCTATTGGCATCTAAAATCAACTGGCTCGTTGTTTGTTTGTCCAACTCAAACGAGTGCGTGTGCAGTGAGGCTACTGGCAAAATATACGGCTTTGGTGGCGTTTGCTGCAACCAATAATCCAGCTCGTCTTGTTGGTTGATGCGCTGTGTTTTAAGTTCTTGTTGCCACTGCCTGTAGCTGCCCGTTTTCGGGCCTAAGGACTTGCCTTCGTACAAACGCTTCAGATCAGCTATTAAGACCCTGAAAGAAACCGTATCGACAATTAAATGATGCACTGCAAAAAACAAGCGTGCACTGCCATCGGTATAGCCATCCAAATAGCCCAGTCGCCATAATGGCCCTGTTTCTAAATTAAAACCAAGCTGCCAACTGTCTAAAACAGCCAATAAATCATCATTGGCAACAGAAGAAACCACATCAACAGCTACCAGCTCAGCTGCATAACGTTGCAACCATTGTCCTTGTTCATTGCGAGTAAAGGTTGCGCGCAGCATGTCATGACGCGCAACCAGCTGTGGCAAAATCTTTTGCAAACGCGCTAGATTCAGCAAGGGCACGCGCACTAAAAACGTTTGATTCCAATGCGCTGGCACTGAAAAATCCTGCTCAAAAAACCAAGTCTGGATGGGCAGCAAATCAAAGCTACCACTAAGACGGCCTTGCTCCGCCGCAACTGCAAGTGAGTGCTTTTGCTCACCAAGATGTTTTACTAAATGTGCAACGGTGCGGCATCGAAAGACATCTTTAACACTGCAAGTGATGTCGGCATAACGCAACTTAGAAATTAATTGCAGACTTAAAATGGAATCACCACCCAGTTGAAAAAAGTCATCATGAATGCCTAGCCGTGAGATGCCTAAAACCTCTTGCCAAATGGCGCTCACGCGCGCTTCCATTTCATTACGAGCCGCCACGTAAGTGATTGCGTTAGTTTGGAATATTGGGACAGGCAGTGCTGCTTTGTCCAATTTACCATTCACAGTTAAAGGCAAACGATCCAAGGTAACAAACAACTTCGGCAGCATGTATTCGGGTAAATGTTCCGCCAAATGCGCATGCAGGCTGGCATCACTGACCTGGCTGTCACTGACATAATAAGCAACCAGGCAAGAATGATCTGCCTGCTCACTTTTTTGCGCATGTACTGTTACAACACATTGCTTAATGGCCGGATGGATTGCCAAAGCCTGCTCAATAGCACCCAACTCAATACGATAACCATGAATTTTTATTTGAAAATCATTACGCGTTACATACTCCAAGCAGGCATTAGGCAACCACCGTACTAAATCTCCCGTTTTGTACAGCCGGGTATGGCCTTGCGCCTGCTCTGTTGCTGTGGCAAAAATATTGGGAATAAAGCGCTCTTGTGTCAGCTCAGGTTGGTTCAAATAACCACGAGCAAGGCCAGCACCGCCAACATACAGCTCCCCGATAACGCCAATTGGCAATGGATTATGATAGGCATCAAGCACATAAGCTTGTGTGTTTTGCACCGGCCGGCCGATTTGACTCACAGGACTGTCTTGGTCTATTAGCCCACCGGTGGCACAAATACTCGTTTCCATAGGACCGTAATAATTATAGAGCTTACACTGCTTAGCCCAATAAGCACCCACTTCAGGATTGCATGGCTCACCGCCATAAAGAATGGATTCTAGTGCATCAAAGCGTTCTCGAGGCATCATGGCGAGCATGGCTGGTGGCAGATAGGCATGTGTTATGCCTTGTGCCTGTAAATAGGCAGCCAAAGCGTAGGCATCCACGCGTATGTTATCAGACAAAACATGAACTTCACTGCCTTGCAACAAGCCTAAAAACAACTCCAATACTGAAACATCAAACACCAACGCCGTGTATGCGGTGTTCTTACTCTGCGTTGATAAAGGGATGACCGAACACAAATCACTTAAAAAATTAATCAGCGAATGGTGTTCTATCATGACGCCTTTAGGTATCCCTGTTGTCCCTGAAGTGTGCATGACATATGCCAAATCACGGCCAGACAAACCACCAATGGACAAGCGTGTTACTGGCTCGGTTTGATACGGTTTTAGATCTAATATTATGGCTTGCATGTGTTCTGACAATACAGGCTCAAGCTGTTTCAGCAGGTGCTGCTCTGTAAGCAGTACCGGGCTTTTAGTCTCATCCAGTATGTATTGAATTCTGCGTATGGGGTAGCTGGCATCAATAGGGACAAAAGCCGCACCTGCTTTCAATATGCCTAAAAGCCCAATAACCATCTCAACAGAGCGGCCAACACATAAGGCAATCAAGCTGCTGGGTGTTAGCTCGTAGTGTGTGTGCAGATAACGCGCTAATTGATTGGATGCCTCATCCAATTGACGATAGGACAACTGTTGGTCTTCCACCACTATGGCGGTGCTATCAGGCGTACGAGCAACCTGTTCTTCAAACAATTGGTGTAAGGTTTTATGGCGTGGGTAGTCATTGGCTGTGGCATTCCAGTCACGCAGTATTTGCTGGTGCTCGGCGGCTGATAACAGCGAGTACATGCCCATTGGCTTTTCAGGGCTCGCTACCATTTGCGTTAATACAGTTTCGTAATGCGCTATAAAACGCTTCATGGTACTGGTATCAAACAAGGACGTTGCAAACTGGATGCTGCCTTTGATCTGAGATTGGTATTCTTGTATGGATACGGTCAGATCAAATTTAGCCACTTGCCGGTACTCATCCAAAGCAACTGGCTTGAGGCGTGCGTGTGCATCCGCTTTGTCGGTTAAATGCATCACTGTAAACATCACTTGGAACAGTGGATGACGTGACGCATCGCGGCCAAGGTTTAATGCATCCACCAGCTTTTCAAAAGGCAAGTCTTGATGCCATTGCGCTTCTATCACATCAGCCTGGACGGCTGCGACTTGTGCTTGTAAGCCATCATCTGGATTCAATTGCAGGCGCAAAGGCAAGCTGTTAATAAAGCAGCCTATGAGATCCACTAAGTCAGCATGTTGGCGGTTTACAAGTGGTGTACCAATCAGTAGATCAGTTTGTCCTGTGTATTTAGAAAGAACGATGGCAAACCCACTTAACAACATCGTGTACAAAGTAACACCATATTCTCGCGCCAAGCCTTGAAGCTGAGCCGATAAGGCATCTGCCAATACAAAATGGACCGACTCGCCACGGTAATCTATTTGTAAGGGTCGAGGATGGTCTGTTGGCAATGACAAGGCAACAGAGCCCGCAAGCTTTGTTTGCCAATAATCCAGCAGCCTGTCAAAATGAGCAGACAGGCTTTGTCTTTGCCAGGCAGCAAAGTCTTTATAATGCACGCGTAAAGGCGCTAAAGTAGGCTGCAGTCCTTCCAGCGCCTGCGAATAAAAAGACTCCAGTTCATTCATCAAAATGACTTGCGACCAGCCATCAAAAGCAATGTGGTGAACCATCAAAACCAAATGGCGTTTGGCCGTGTCAACAGTAGAAATAATGTGCGCCCTCAGCGGGCACTCAGTGGTTAAATCAAAGGGTGTTTTAAGCAAATCCCGCACTACCGATGCAAAATAAACATCATTGATGCAGCTTTCCGCAACCTGCAAACTGCTGTTTTGCACCCGTTGACGGTAAACACCAGTAAGCGCATCTTGCTCAAACACGGTGCGTAACAGTTCATGACGAGTGACTATGGCCTCTAAGGCCTGTTTTAATACGCCAACCTCTATGGATGCATCCAATTCAAACATCATGGGGGCATGATAGACATCAGTCCCCTCTTCATAATGTTCTATGAATAAAAACCGCTCTTGTGCATAAGACAAGGGTGCACTTGTACCCTCACATAGCTCAATTGGACACAACAAAGTACCATTGGCCAAGAAAGCACTCAGTTTGGCTATGGTTCGGTGCTGAAACACATCCATCACCGCCACATGCTGGTTAAGAGCCAGGCTCATACCATGAGCAACTTGTATGGCTAAAATGGAATGTCCACCTAACCTGAAAAAGTCGTCGTCGATACCAACCCGCGCCAAACCTAAGGCCTTAGCCCAAATACGACAACAACTTGCCTCCACCTCACCTCTCGGTGCCACATAAGAGTGCACCTCATCAGCCCATACAGGTGCAGGTAAGGCTTTTCGGTCTAATTTGCCGTTCAAGGTTAATGGGAAAGCTGGCAGATGCATTAGGACATTAGGCAGCATGTGTCGCGGTAATTGTGATTCTAAATAGGTCATCAATTCAGACTGACTGATGTCGAAATGACTGGTGTAGTAAGCAACCAATTGAGGCGAAGGCGCGTCTGCGCTGTCTTCAACCAAAACCAGGGACTGTTTTACTGCCATGTGTGCTGACAACGCCTGCTCAATTTCACTTAATTCAATTCGATAGCCGCGTATTTTTACTTGAAAATCATTACGCCCAATAAACTCTATATCGGCTGTAGTCAACCAACGTACTAAATCACCGGTTTGATACAAACGGGTGTAACCTTTTTCTTTGTCCTCGGCTGTTACAAAGGGGTTGGGAATAAACCGTTCTCTGGTAAGTTCTGGCTGATTTAAGTAACCGCGAGCAAGCCCTGCCCCACCAATGTATAGTTGCCCAACAACCCCTACAGGTACTGGCATTAACTGGCTGTCTAGAACGTACAATTTTACATTCGGCAGTGGTCGACCAATATTGGTATGAGCATCTCCTGGCTGAAAAGGATGCAAAATGGCCCCAATGGTGGTTTCTGTGGGTCCATAGGCATTAATAACATACCGTCCCTCACGCCAACTGTTCATAATGGCTAAATTAGATGCCTCACCAGCTACCACCAAAGTCTGTGGATAGGCCAGTGTAGGACTAAGCTGAGTCAACAAAGCAGGCGGAATACCCGCAAAGGTAATTTGATGTTCGGTCAGGTAGGCCGCCAGTGCATTAGCATCATGACGCACAGCATCCGGCACCATAAACAAGGAGGCACCAACGGTTAAGGCATTGAATAATTGTAATGAGGATGCGTCAAAAGTAATGGCGGCAAAGTGCAGCACGCGGCTGTGTTCATTGATATTAAAACGTTGGGGTATGTGCGTTAACAAATTGCTTAAGCCCTGGTGCGTTATCATCACGCCTTTAGGCAGACCCGTTGTTCCTGAAGTGTAAATCACATAAGCAAGGTCCGCTCCGGTTGCATAACTGGGTAGCGCATCTCGTTTTTCGCCCGCATGTGGTTTTGTATCTAGAAAAACCAGTTGGGTTTGTTCTGGTTTGGCCTGTTCTAACACAGATGACCAACGTTGCTGCGTTAATAACAAGGTACATTGCGTGTCCTCAAGCACAAAGCGAATGCGGTTTTCAGGATAGCTGGGATCCATGGGCACATATGCCCCCCCTGCTTTCAAAATACCAAAGATGGCAATGACCAAATCAATGGAGCGATCCAGGCACAAGGCAATCAGGGTATCTGCAGGCATACGCTCTGCACCCGATTGCTGTTGATAAGTACGTTGAAGGTACCGCGCCAATTGATTGGCTTCTTCATCAAGCGCTTGGTAAGTTAAGGCCTCGCCTTCGAAAAAAACCGCTGTGGCATGCGGGGTTTTTATAACTTGCTCTTCAAAAAACTGATGTATGGCTTTGTTACGAGGGTAATCTTGATAAACACCGCTCCATTCATGTACCACGCGTTGGTATTCAGCAGCAGTCATGGCTTGATAGGCACTTACAGGACGGTCACTGTGAGCAACCATTTGCGCCAGTATTGCTTGATAATGCTCAGCAAAACGCGACATGGTTGCAGGTTTAAATAAACGGGTTGCATAATGAACAGCGCCTTTGATGCCGGTTTTACCAACATAAAGCACCACACTAAAATCCATTTTTGAAACAAGATTGGTCTCTTCAACCAAAGCGACAGGCTTAAAGTACTTGCTCGAACTGCTTGCATCTTCGCTGTGAATCACATCAAATAAAATTTGAAACAAAGGATGCCTGGATAAATCACGTTCTAGCGCTAACAACTCAACCACTTTTTCAAAGGGCAAATCTTGATGCCCTTGTGCTTCTAGCAGCTCAGTATGAATGGCCTGAATCAAATCAGATCGCAGGCACTGCGCCACCAACTGCATCCTTATAGGCAGCAAATTAACAAAAAGCCCAATAGAGTCAGCCAATTGGTGGTGTGGCCGATTCGCTGTCGGTATGCCAATCAACACATCAGATTGCCCAGTGTGTTTTGATAAAACAACAGCCAATCCACTGAGTAACACCGTGTATAAAGTCACATCCTCAGCTTGCGCAAGCGTGCTTAATGCCAATGACAAAGATTCAGGCAACTCAAAATGAACCACATCACCATGATAATCAGTCACCAAGGGCCTTACATAGTCACTGGGAAAATCCAAATAAGAAAAATGTTCTAATTTGGACTTCCAATAATGATTTAATCTATCAACATGCTGCGCAACATGAGCCCGCTGCCAAACAGCAAAATCTTTATATTGAATCAATTGACCATGCTCTATTGGGTCTTGTGGGCTGAGAGCCGCGTGATAATATTGTTCCAATTCACGCATAAACACAGCATTCGACCATCGATCAAATGCCACATGGTGAATGGTCATGACTAAAAAGCGCTGCGCCGTATCGGTTAAAGAACAAATACAAATTCGCAAGGGATAGTCGGTTGTTAAATCAAAAGACTGATGCATGAACCGTTCTAAACGCGCTTTAACATGGGTCGCATCGGTTTCTATTTCTGCAATGCTCACAAGCGCATCTTGTACATGCTGCTCATACACACCAAACCCGTTAGGCAAAAAAACCGTACGCAAGACCTCATGCCGAATGACTATGGTTTGCAACGCGGACTTCAAGGCATCAATTTGAATGCTTTCGGCCAGCTCTAAACTGATTGGAATATGATAAGCATCAGTGCCTTGTTCATAGTGCTCAATAAACCACAAGCGCTCCTGCGCAAAGGACAAAGGAGCTACCTTACTGTTAATGGCTGGGATTTCTTGCACTGCCTTGGTTAAAAACAGTTCTACAACTATTTTTTCAATAGTCAGGCTTTTCAAAATGGTGGTAACAGGCACATGAAGATGAGTCACCTGACTCATGCGATGTGACAGATGAATGGCCAAAATAGAATGCCCGCCTAAGCGAAAAAAATTGTCGCTAATACCGACCCGCGGCACACCTAAAACATGCTGCCACAGCTCGCAAAAGCTTGCCTCTAATTCATTACGCGGCGCAACGTATTCGGCAGACTGTTCATTCCAGGTAGGTATTGGTAATGCGTTTCTGTCTAATTTTCCATGTGCAGTTAGAGGCAGCGCAGACAAAGCCATAAAAGCCTGCGGCAACATAAAATGCGGCAGGTGTTTTTCTGCATGTGCGATCAATACCGACTCAGCCGTCTCTTTATTGGCTACATAATAGGCAACCAAACTAAAATCAATGCCTGCAGCGGTGGTTTTTTCCTGCATAAGAACCACACATTGCTCTACCGCTGGGTGGGTCAATAATGCGTGTTCAATTTCACTTAGCTCTATACGGTAACCACGTAGTTTGACTTGAAAATCAGTACGTCCAATATATTCTAAAGCAGGCCCTTCAGCCAACCAGCGCACCAAATCACCGGTTTTATACAAACGAAGGTCTTTTTCACTTGCAAACGGGTTGGGAATAAAACGCTCATTGGTTAATGCAGGTTGATTTAAATACCCACGCGCAAGCCCTGCCCCACCAATATAAAGTTCCCCAATAACGCCTGTGGGCACAGGCATTAAATGTTTGTCCAATACATACAATTGACAGTTATCTGCTGCGCGTCCTATGGGAATGCAAGGCAAAGCCTCGAGCTGATCCAAATGAACCAGGGTAAATAAAGCACAAGCTACTGTCGCTTCGGTAGGACCATAATGATTAATGACATGACAACTTGGCAGTAGTTTCATCCAGGCATGAATGTCTTGATAGTTGGCAGCCTCGCCTCCAACTAGCAAGCACTTGATGTTGGATAATTTTTGACTTAACAAAGCATGGGAGCAGGATGAAAGCATGGCTGACAGATAGCTCGGTGTCATACGCAGCAATTGAACTGAGCTTGCTTCCAAATAATCAAGGTACAAACGCACATCGTGCTTTACCTCTTCTGGACATAAAACCACACTACAACCACTGACAAGAGGCACTAGTAAAACAACCAGAGTCCCATCAAAGGCAATACTGGAAGAGCAATCCATAATGCGCGCCTGCTGATAGGATGTATTTTGTAACAACCATGACAGATAATTAACCACATTTTGATGCGCAATCATAACCCCTTTAGGCAGTCCCGTTGTGCCTGAAGTGTAAATCAAATAAGCCAGGTCGTTGGACTTAGAATGAGGGACTAAGTTCGTGCTTGCTTCTTGCGCATACAGCGCTTCATTGACTGCAATCATTGTTGTTTGACTGGAAACAGCGTCAACCAAACCTGCAACCAAGTGCTGACTCGTTAACAAAAACACAGCTTGCGTGTCTTCTAGGATGTATTTAATACGTGCAACTGGGTAGGCAGTATCAAGCGGCACATAAGCAGCACCGGCTTTCAAAACTGCCAACTGACTGATTACCATATCAAATGATCGTTCAAAGTAAATTGCAATCACAGGGGTTGATTGGTTATTGCCTGTTTGAGTTTCAGCCTGCGTTCGAAGAAAACGCGCCAATTGGTTTGCTGCTTCATTCAAAGCACTATAGGTTAATGAATCAGAGCCCATCTGCAAAGCAATTTGTTCTGGTGTTCGTTGTACTTGTTCTTCAAATAATTGATGAATGGTTTTATCGCACGACACCTGCGTTGCTGTTTGATTCCAATCACAAACAACACGTTGGTACTCAGCCGCTGTAAGTAACTGAACGGCATGGTGCGGCTCATAGTACTGCTTAGGAAGCTGCAGGAGGATGGTCATCACATGCTGCATTAATTGCTGCGCTTTGGCTGTTGTTAAATAAGTTTCATCGTATTTTAATTTTAAACGCAACTTCGTCTGCGACTCATGAACCAATAGTGTTAAAGGGTAGTCCGATTTTTCAATGTTTTCACGAAATTGGGCTTGTATTAATGTTGGGTTGTGGTCTTCTAAATGATTCGAATATTCAGTCACCAGTAAACTGTGAAACAATCGATTGCCCTCAGTTTGCAAAGAGGCCAAGTCAACAAAACCATGTTCATTGATACTGGCAATTTTCTTTTCGATGAAGCGTAATTGTTGCAATACAGTCGCTGTATCGTCCCAAGGCACCATCAGTGGCAGGGTATTAATAAACAAGCCAACACTTTGATCTATCCCTGCTACAGGCAAGGTGCGGCCTGACAGGGTTGTTCCCACAATCGTTTGCTCGTCACGGGTATAAATTTGAATGAGCTTGTGCCAGGCAAATTGAAGCAAGACGTGGAAGGTTAGTCCATGCTGGTGCATAAATTGTTGCAGTACTTGTCGCTCTTGTTCATGCACAAACACAACCGTCTCGGCAGGATGAGACAAGATCTTCATGCTTTCAAGTGGTACCGGTTGACTCAGTAAAGGCGTTAAATAATTGGGATGTTCAATGGCTGTTAATTCATGGTTCCAATAATCATTAACCGAGGCATGGTGTTTGGAAATATAAGCTTGTGTGCTGAGGTACGCTGTTTCTACAATGAGCGTGGGTTTTCTATTTTGAAGCAATTCAACATAATAAGCATGCACTTGCTGGAGCAGAAACGGCACACTCCAACCATCCAATATACTGTGGTGCACGCTGAGCAATAAAACAGAATGTGTTGCATGGTAATGGACCAAGTGCAAACGCATCAAGGTTGGTTTTTTAAGATCAAAGGGTATTAATCGGTCTTGTGTTTGAATGGCAGCAAACTGCTCTTCTTTATTGGACTCATCCACCAGTGAGTGCAGATGACATTCAAGTTGCCCGGTTTTACTGATGATCTGCACCAAATGCTCATCCCAATTAAAATAAGCACGTAAAATTGGAAACCGTTGTATGGCTAATGTCCAAGCCTCTTGGTAAAGCGCTGTGTTTAATTGAGTAAAATAATCAAATACCAACTGCACCCGATAGGCATCATCATGGGGTTGACTCAAGGCATGCAAAACGAAGCCCTGCTGCAAACTGTTCGCAGGGTAAATCACCTCAATATTGGGATCAGGTTGTTGCTGCTCTTGCACTTGCTGCACGCAATGTTGTGTTAAAACCAACAGGTGTTTTTCAAACAAGTGGGCTAGGGTTTCACTGGCCTTATCAGGCAAATGCGTTGACAAGGAAAAATGCACTTGGCCTTTAATAAAAGCACCGGTAACACACAAGACATGTGGGCGCTGATTGTCAGGATGAACCAACTCACCACAAGCCTCATGTTGCACCTGCCAATAACCTGATGCGCTATCAAATTGCCCTAAATAATTAAAAGTAATGTCAGGAAGCTCAGGCAAGGGGTGCTGACGAGCCTGTTTGAAAGCACCGTAACCAATGCCTTTATTGGGCACTTGGCGCAGGTACTCTTTCATGCTGCGGATGCTTTGTGCTAAGTCTTTTTGATTGCTGAGCCTGACTGGGTACATGCTGGTGAACCAGCCCAAAGTATTCGATACATTAAGGCGGTGATCAATCTCTTCTCGACCATGACCTTCTAAGGTAATAAGCTGACTGTCCGTATCAAAATACTCGGCTAAGGCAGAAGAAAAAGCGCTTAGGAGCAGATCATTTATTTCGGTGTCATAAGCAAGATTGGCTGTTTCCAGGAGCTGCCTGCTTGCTACAGCATTAAGACTAAATGCCGCATTAGAGACAACAGCTGACAGCTTGGGTTGCTTGTCCCCTTGGTCAGTTAATAAAACGCGCTGCCAATAATCATATTCCTGCGGATAACGGTTTGTATAATCATGCATAACAGCAACCCATTGTCGGTAACTGCTGCTTTTTTCACCCAAAGGGAACTCAGTTGTCGGTGCGGTGACACCTGCGAATTCATATAATCGCTTGATGTCATCAAGTAGTATGCGCCAAGAAACACTGTCGACAATTAAATGATGCAGCGCAAAAAACAAACGCGCGCTGCCATCCGCATACCCAGTGATGTAGCCCAATTGCCATAAGGGACCTTGCGCCAGATTAAAGCCACTTTGCCACTGTGTGAGTTGCTGTGTCAAAACATCTTGTCTTGTTGTTTCATCCACCAACCGCAAATCCAGTTGTTGTATGGCGGGTAATTCACCAAGCTTCGCATAGGCTTGTCGTCTGGAGCCGTCTGCTGCTTTTAAAAAATGCACACGCAAGACATCATGATGTGCTGCCAATTGTGGCAAAATAGCCTGCAAACGGTCAACGGACAGCTCGGGTACACGCGCTAAGAAACCTTGATTCCAATGGTTCATCACTGGAAAATTTTGTTCAAAAAACCATGTTTGTACTGGGAGCAAATCAAAGGCACCGCTCAACAAGCCCTGCTCTGCGGTGCTTGTTTGCACTTCATTGAAGGTCAATGCCAATTTTTGGATGCAACGGTGTTCGACCATATCCAGAACACGGCATTTGATCCCTTCTCGTTGCAGTCGTGCAACCACCTGAATACATTGAATCGAATCCCCACCTAATTTGAAAAAATCATCCAAAATACCGATCTGTGGCAGACCCAGTACTTCCTGCCAGACTGCACATTGTGTTTTCTCAAGAGCCGTAGTTGGTGGGGCATAGTGTGCTCTATGGAAGGGTACTTCCTGACGTAATAATGCTTGTTTGTCGAGTTTGCCATTATTCGTTAGAGGAAAAGCTTGCATGTAAACGTAGGCACGTGGGTGCATGTATTCAGGTAAATATTCGTTTATCAGAGCAATGAGTTCTGTTTCATTTAGAGGCATGTCACTGACATAATAAGCCACTAAAGAATGGGCATCACCGCTACCTGTTGGTTTTTCTTGCGCTAACACACAGCATTGTTGTACCGCTTGCGCTTTTAATAAAACCTGTTCAATTTCCTCTAATTCAACTCGATAACCCCGTATTTTTACTTGAGAATCATTACGGCCTATGAACTCCAAATCACCCGTTGCTAACCAGCGTACCCAATCACCTGTTTGATACAAACGGGTGTATCCTTGCGCTTTATCTGATTCACTCATGAAGGGATTGGCAATAAAACGTGCGTTGGTTAAGGTGGGTTGGTTTAAATAACCCAGGGCAAGACCACCACCGCCAACGTACAATTCACCCGGAACGCCAACAGCCACAGGGCGAAGGTTTTCATCCAATACATAAACTCTATGATTGCAATAAGGTTTACCAATGACGCCTTCTGGTGTTGAATTTTTTTTTTGAATTAATAAAGTCCCAACTGTGTTTTCAGTAGGCCCATATTCATCATAAAGCTCACTAACATGCTCCAGAATTTTTAATGACTGCGATTGGCGTAGTTTTTCACCACCCACAAAACAACGCTTGATGCATAATGATTGTGGTGATGAAAATACCTGCATGAGGTAGGTAGGCGTTGACTTAAGAAAATCGATCTTGGCTGCTTGTAAATGCTCGGTGTACTGAAGCACATCGAGCAAGCTGCCTGAATAAATAAAAATTGTTTTACCACAAAGCAATGGAATAAGAGTCGTTGTTACCGATAAATCAAAAGCTATACTGGTGGAAAAATCAACATGCTCGACAGCATCAAAATAAGGCAGCACATTCGCATAGTAATTAACCACATTTTGGTGGCTTATCATAACACCCTTAGGAGTGCCGGTAGTCCCTGATGTGTACAATACGTAGGCTAGGTTTTTGTTAGGCTCAAGCCTTGCCTCACTGTCTGCTCCTGGATTTAAATCGCGCTGATGGCATTTTTCTTCTATGCTCTCGCCGCACGGCTCCAATGGCTTGTTGGATTTACAGGCTTTTATTCCTGTTGTTGCCATTAGGGCATCTGAACTGTTTGTGTCAGTAAGTGGTTCGCCAATGAGCTTGCCCTTTAGATCAATTAAGGCTTGTGTCGTTAAGAATAAAGGGCCATTGATTTCTTTGAGTACGTATTGAATTCGTTCAAGAGGCCAGTCTGGGTCAATTGGCACGTAGGCTGCGCCAGATTTTAATACACCTAAAACTGCAATAAAAAATTCTATTGAACGGTTAAAACAGACCCCTACAAGCGCGTTAGCTGTTACAGTTTGGTTTAAATCTTGAAATTGTTGTTGCAAAAATTGAGCGACTTTATTGGATTGCTGATCAAGTTCTTTATAGGTAAGTTGTCTGTCATCACAAACAAGCGCAATGTTATCGGGAGTAGACCGGGCTTGAGATTCAAACAAGTGCTCTATTGTTTGATGACTGATGTCTAAGGAATTATTATTCCAATCATAGACAATACGCTGGTATTCGCTGTCGTTAAGTTCTAAAGGTTCATGAATAGGGTTTAAATCGTTAGTACACAAGTGACTGGGCTGGTTTGATAAATCTACCATGAAAAAAAACACTCCTTTGTAATATACGTTGAACCAGATTACACGCCAAAAGACGTAGGTAATCATTATTCAAATGAATATAGGGTCCGTTGACAATTCATAGGCTTAGGTCCCGCGACCACATCCTTACCCACAAGTTATCTCATGAAAAACAGTTGTTAATGACACACCGCACTAAAACAGTGCGTTATTGCGAGGCTACGAAGCAACCCAGCGGCCCTCTCACTCCGAACGCTCTGGATTGCTTCGTAGCCTCGCAATGACGGGCTCTATTAGTTCATTCTAAAGCAAATAGAACCAGAGTATATTCCTGATAAAATCAGTCCACAA
>JBIODT010000025.1:0-19527 GCA_044445305.1 Legionellales bacterium
CCTAACTACAATGAACGACTAAATAACATACAGCATGTTGAGACCGAGGAAACAAAACGCTATCATTGCCCCATTTCATATGAAGTGATGGCAGATCCAATTACTGTTGCCAGTGGAATTAGCTATGATCGTGAATCTTTGACAGCCTATTTCCTTCATGCAAAGACAGAAATAGCACCCTGTCCTGTGACGAGAGAAAACTTTATTAATAAAGGCGAATTAACTAATAAAACCAGTGTGTTTATTAAAGCAGCGATTGAAGACTTTGTTAGACTGCAGGAAAAAAAGCATGCTAGTGAAAGCCAACAACAACGTGCTCAAGCTCCCACTGCACTTTTGCTTAACCCTGCAAGTAGCAATTTACGCCACATCAGGATAATGCCGGCAGCAAAACTGACGATGTTCGGAGGAAATCAGAATAGACCCAATAATGCTGCTGTCGAAAATAATTTAATACGCTGTGCGGCGCCTGTTTTAGGACGTAGTGCTGCGGCAAGCCCATAAAACGCTTGCCAGGCTGCGCGCGCTCACAAACTGCGGTGTTAGCGCGCAGATTTCTGCCCTGCCGCATGTTGAATAAACAAGCGTTTAAGTGGCGTAAACTGATTACAAGCATTCAAGCCCAAGCCGCGCAGTGCAGCAACCGGTGCAACAGAAGAACCAAACACGCGTTTAAAGCCTTCCATGAGCATTATAATTTGCCACACGGCAGATTTACGCTCACGCTGGTAAGCGCCTAATACCCTCTTGGAATAAAAGGGTGCCTTGATGCTGTCCACGCAAGCAGCCCAGGCGCTTACATCTGCAAGACCTACATTTAAACCCAATCCGGCCAAAGGGTGTATGGTATGGGCTGCATCTCCTAGGAGTAACCATCGGGTGCCGCTGTATTGTTTGACATGACGCATCTGCAATGAAAATTGATGACGTGGGCTACTGAGCGCAATCTGACCTAGTTTTTTTGCAAACGCTTGCGTGAGTTCTTCATTAAAGGCTTGCTCGCTAAGATTCATTAATTTTTGGGCATGTTCAAGGTCAGTTGACCAGACTATGGAACATTGATGGGCTGTCGACAGAGGTAACAAAGCCAAAGGGCCATCTGGATTAAAGACTTGGTAGGCTGTTTGTTGGTGGGGGCGTTCCGTAGCAACGCTTGCGACCAGTGCTTGCTGGTGGTAAGGCCAGGTGGTTAGCGCCACTTTTAATTGCTCTCGGGTCGGGGAGTTGGCCCCATCTGCAATCATTAATAACTGCCCTTGCCAAACCTGATGTTGACTACAAACCGTAACACCGTGCAGATCACTAACAACGTTATCTACTGTACAGCTGGGGAATAAAGCGATGCCAGGCACTACAGCAATTTGTTGCAACAGGGCCTGTTTTAACACCGACTCTTCTAGGATGGCGCCTAGATTTTGTGCTGCGATGTAACGTGCATCAAAATCAATATGGGCGCCACTGAGCGCATCCCAAACATGCATTTTTTGATAAGGTGACATGCGGCTAGCATGCAGATGCTGCCAAACATGCAGCTGCTGCAATAAGGCTTGTGATGCTTGATTGATTGCATAAACCCGTGCATCTTGAGCGCTAGTGTCGGTTGTTAATGTCCCACTATCAATGACGGCTACGGAAAAACCACGCTGGGCCATTGCTAAAGCCGCGCTAAGACCAACCACCCCGCCCCCCACCACAAGCACATCAAACGGCTGGTTCATTCCTGTTCCCTTGTTTTTAAGGCTATTTCACAGGCCAAATCAGGAACAAGTCCACCAAAGCCAAGGGCATAGCGTGCAAATAAATGTTTAAGCGAGGGCAAGTTATCAAAAGCCATCAAACCCATATTGCGCATCAGCCCAACGCCGGGGATGCGGCTGGTAAAAAGTTGAATCAAACCGTCCGTCAGATGCGTAATCATCTGCTGATCATGACGCCTTAATTGCATGTATTCAGTCAGCATGGCGGCACTTAGCCCCTGTTGCGCAATGCACTGCGCCAGCGTTGCGACATCCCTAAGTCCTAAATTAAATCCTTGGCCGGCGACCGGATGCAAAGTGTGCGCGGCATTACCCACAAACACAAGCGGCCAGCTCACCTGTTGCGGCATCAGTGCTTGCTTTAATGGGTAAACGAAGCGCTGTCCCACTTTAACGAGTCGGCCCAGTCGGTAACCAAAATCACCTTGTAAGGCTTTTAAAAAATGGGCATCACTGGCAGCCATCATTTGCCGCGCATCCTCTGGCGGCATGGCCCAAACCAAGGCCATGCGCGGGCCTTGCATGGGCAACATGGCCAAGGGCCCATGAGCCGTGAAACGCTCAAAAGCCCGGTTGCCATGGGACTTTGCCAAACCGATATTGGCAACCACGGCCTGTTGCTGGTAATTTTTAACGGTGACTGGCAGTGCGCAAAGTTGGCGTACAGCAGACTCAGCACCATCGGCAGCTACTATGAGCTGAGCCTGGATGTGCACGGTACCTGAGTCGGTAAGCACTGTGGCCACTTGCTTGGTTTGGTCTAGGGCCTTTAAGGTGGCCGGTGCTAACACAGCACTTTTATCGAGCAAATTATGTAGCGTCTGATTGATGTGTTGCATCTCAACCACATAACCTAGTGGCGTAGTTGCATCATTTTGCAAGCGTGAAGCACCAAAATAATGCTGATTGGAAACGTGGATTGTTTCTATTGCCGTTGCATGTTGTTGCAGAGGTGCCCAGATCCCCAGCATGTCTAAAATGCGCACACTGGCTAAAGACAAAGCCAGTGTGCGCGCATCAAAATCGGGATCAACCTTATCAGAAAAGGGCTTGGATTCTACCAATAAAGTACTAAATCCCAGTCCTTTTAAAGCCAGCATTAAGGTGGCTCCAGTCAAGCCACCCCCTATAATCAATATATCGACCTGTTTCTCAACCACGCATTAATGCCTCAATGTCATCGACGTCAACAGGAAGCGCTGCACTGAGCACTTCATGACCCGTGTTAGTAACTAAAACATCATCTTCGATGCGCACGCCTATGCCCCACCAACGTGGGTCTAAGCCATCCATTCCAGGGCTTAAGTACAAGCCTGGTTCCACCGTTAAGACCATGCCAGGGGCTAAAGCACGCCATTCATTATTAATTTTATAGCGGCCGCAATCATGCACATCCAACCCCAGCCAATGCCCTGAATTATGCATGTAAAAAGGCTTATAAGCCTCGGTGGCGATCAGTGCTGCAACACTGCCTTGTAAAATACCCAGCTCACACAGTCCGGCAGTCAAAATCGCTGTCATTTCCTGCTGTACTGCAACCCAGCTCAGGCCAGGTTTTATCAAAGCAATGCCCGCTTGCTGTGCCTTGAGCACCAACTCATAAATACTTCTTTGCTCGGCGGTAAAACTGCCGTTAACAGGAAAGGTTCTAGTAATGTCAGCAGCATAACCAGCATACTCGCCAGCCGCATCAATCAGCACCAAATCACCAGGCTGTAGTGGCCCCTTGTTGTCTGTATAATGTAAAATGCAGGCATGCGCGCCACTTGCGACTATGGAATCATAAGCCACACTGCGACAGCCTTGGCGTACAAATTCATAAACAAGCTCAGCTTCCAATTGGTGTTCATGGGTTAGTTGCGGGCACCGCTGCATGGCACGCCGGTGGGCACCAACAGAAATGGTTGCCGCACGGCGCATTAAATCAATCTCAGCCTCACTTTTAAACAAACGCATTTCACTCAACAGTGGCTCTAAATCGCAGAAGGCTTCTGGGGCGGTTACACCTTTTCGAGCTTGTGCTCTTAGCAGGTGCATGGCTTGCCTGAGGGTTTCTTCAAGCTCAGGATGACGCCCCAAGGCATAATAAACCGCTGCCTTTCCTGCCAGTAAGTTCGGTAATTCCTCAGCACTGCTATCGATGGCGTAGGCACAGTCCATACCTAACTCACTCAGTGCACCTTCTTGACCCAAGCGCTTGCCAGTCCATTGCTCTGCAGCCAAGTTGCGTGAACGGTTAAACAAGATGCTTTGACTGTCGGTACCTGCGGTAATAATCAATAAGGCATCAGGCTCTTCAAATCCAGTCAGATAATAAAAGTTACTGTCTTGGCGAAAACGATAGTGCGCATCCCCATTACGAATGACCTCAACAGCCGCAGGAATTACCGCCAGGCTGTTTGCAGGCAACTGCTGCGCTAAGAGCTTCCTTCTTGCTTGGTATTCCTGTTGCGTTATCATACAATAAATCCTTGTCGGTTGCTGTGCCTGTGGTTTTTGTTCAGACTTAATGAGTTGCCTCAGGGTCACCGCGCTCGTCTTCATTTTCCATTAAATCTCTATGCAACTGCAAAATCGCCATACGCGTAAATTCACTCACTTCCATCAGTGCGCGCTCATCGTCTTCAGCATCAGCATCAAAAAAATCACAATCAAGCGCCGCAAATTCAACGAGGTGTTGATAAGTCTCTTGGGTATCTTCTTCATAAAAGTGCTCTATGCCAACACCAGCCATAGTGAGTCCTTGAATAAAACCCTCGCACCATTCAGTAAATGCTTGCGCTCTGTCACTTAAGGCTTCATCGGCATCAGGCAGTAACAACTCAAACTCAAAATCAAAATTCGCCAATTGTTGCTGGCTGATAGCGTACACGGAAAACAGTACCAATAAGGCACTGCGACTGCGCTCGTCTTTTTTATCGCTTAATAAAGCGCGTAAATAAGCCTCACCTTGACTGTCAGCACCGGCACAAAGATGGCCGCACATGATGCCATGCAAGCCACTGGCTGATACATTCAAGGATAGAATAGGGACAGACAAAACAAAATCATCGTATTCAGGTAAATGCAACTGGCTGTTTTCTAGGGACATAATCAACTCATTTTTAGCAAATGAACCATGATAACCGATTTATCATCAGTGTTCACCCGACTTCAATAATTCTATTGCACCTGCATGAGTAAGAATGCAAAATGCACAACTATTTTTACAAGGAGTTTGCTCTGAAAACAAGCACTATTTTAAGGGGCATATTAAGTTATTGGGCCTTGAACACCATCATGGCGCCTGCCTGGGCGGATGATAAAACCGCTCCAGCACCGATTACAAAAACATGTGATCCCTATGCCAATTATGCTTGTTTGGATGCTTATTTAGGACAAAATTTCATCTCTCGTTTTTGGAATTATTACCCACTGGAACTGGGTCATGCAACAGCACCCACCGAGCCCCATACCCCAAGTGCCCATAGAGACGGCTGGCCAGCCACACCTGAGTCAACGCCGCCCATGCCTTTTACAGAATGGCCTCACGGAGCAACCACACCCCTAGGCGTCAGTCGCGCAAATGCGGTGGACAGCCCGCTGATGAACGCCATGGGCAATACAGCAACGGGTCTATGGATGCAAAACCACCACATCCAAGTTTACGGCTGGCTCAGTGCCGGCGCCAACATCAGTACTAACTCGGTAAAGCCCGGTGGCAATGCACCTATGGCCTATATGTACACACCCAACAAAGTACAACTGGATCAACTGGTTCTCTATGTGGAGCGTGTTCCGGACACCGTGCAAACAGAGCATACCGACTGGGGATTCCGGCTGTCTGGGTTGTATGGCGAAAACTACCGCTATACAAGCGCATATGGCATTGCCAGCTACCAACTGTTACAAAACAATGCGGTTTATGGCTATGACTTCCCAATGGTCTATGGTGAGTTGTATCTGCCTCATGTTGCGGAAGGATTGCTCTTGCGCCTTGGTCGCTATATTGCCATTCCTGACATTGAGGCACAACTTGCGCCCAACAACTACATGTATTCACATTCGATGACCTACACGTTTGACAACTATACCAACGAAGGCCTGGTGAGCAGTTTGGCTGTCACCAACAACCTTCTGCTGCAACTGGGACTGGTAGAGGGAACCGATACTGCCATCTGGAATGCAGGCAAAAAGGTGCACAACCCCTCTCCCAATCCTTTATATCCTGGTGCAACCTTTCTAAAAGATCCTGGCGCCCAACCGTCAGTGGTCGCTTGTGCCCGTTATGTCTGGAATAATGGCAAGGATACGGTCTATCCCTGCATGAATGGCATTAATAATGGCGTATGGGGCTACAACAACCTGCAATGGTATGGGTTTACTTATTACCATAAATTCAACGACCAATGGCATTTGTCCTATGAAATCTACACCTTACACCAAAACCATGTGGCCAACTTAAACAATCCCATTGCAGCGGCTGCAATCGCTGCCGGTGGGACACCATTCTCACCGCAATCGATACCGTTCAACGCGCCCAATGGGGCCCAATGCACTAACCCCGCTGACCTGTCCTGCACCGCGACCGCGATAGGCACCGTGCTCTATTTAAATTATCAATTTTCAGCCCTGGATAATATTTCATTTAGACCCGAGTTTTATAACGACCAACAAGGACAGCACACCGGTACGAAAAACCGCTACCTCAATTTCGGATTGGGCTGGCAACACTGGCTGTCACCACAAATCGAGCTGCGCCCCGAAATTGACTGCGACTATGCACTGGATAATGATGCCTTTAATGGCAACGCCAATGCCGGAATCAGTCCAAACAAACGCTATACCGTACTGGGGGCAATAGACATCATCCTACATTTCTGATGCCCAGGCTATGCCATCAGATTGGCGTAGCCTTGATGCAGCGCTAGCGTAATCAAGGTATTTCTTATACGCTGGATGTAAACCTTGATTACGCTAGCGCTGCATCAAGGCTACACCAATCACGAAAGTAGCACTTTAAATTTATCCACAAATTTGCTGCTTTTCAGCAACATTGCTACTATGGGAAATAAAAGCATGGAAGTGGAGGCTAATGACCTTCCGCAGACCGATTAAAAGGAATTAATCATGAGACGCCAATGGTATATTGGATTTGGAATCTGTTTACTGTCTATGCTTGGCTTCTGCGCCATGCTAAAAGACGTTAAATGGTTTGTAGCTTTTCTTAGCGTCATCGTCTTATTATGGATTTATGATCTGCTGCAACGCAAACACACCATCTTACGTAACTTTCCAGTTTTAGGTCATTTTCGCTATTTTTTAGAGTTTATTCGCCCCGAAATTCAACAATATTTTATTGCCACCGATGAAAGTGAAGAGCCATTTAATCGTGAATCACGTTCTCTCATTTACCAACGGGCAAAAAACATCAGAGATACTATCCCCTTCGGAACGGAAAGAGACATTGCAGCTATTGGCTATACATGGGCGCTGCACTCCATAACCCCCAAACACGCCTCTGAAGTGGAGCCAAGAATTACCGTTGGCGGCCCTGATTGTAAAAAACCCTATAATGCTTCGAGGTTGAATATTTCAGCCATGAGTTTCGGCTCTTTATCCGGGCCTGCAATCATGGCGTTAAACAAAGGCGCCCAAATGGGTGGTTTTGCGCACAACACGGGTGAGGGCGGTTTAAGCACTTACCACCTCCAAGGTGGGGACATTGTCTTTCAAATTGGTACTGCCTATTTTGGTTGCCGCAATGCTCAGGGTGCTTTTGATGACTATGAATTTACCAAAGAGGCAAGCCGCGACGAAGTTAAAATGATAGAACTTAAATTATCACAAGGTGCCAAACCCTCCCACGGCGGCATCTTACCCGCAGCCAAACTAACCGCAGAGATTGCACAAGTAAGAAAAGTACCCATGGGGCAAGACGTATTATCCCCCATAGCACACACAACCTTTGATACGCCAATAGGCTTGTTGTATTTTATAAAAAAACTGCGCGACCTTTCTGGTGGTAAACCGGTGGGTTTTAAATTATGCCTCGGCCGTAAAGACGAGTTTTTGGCCATTTGTAAAGCCATGCTGCAAGTGAATATTTTACCCGACTTTATCACGGTTGATGGCGCGGAAGGTGGAACGGGTGCCGCACCGGTTGAATACACCAACTTTATAGGCACCCCCTTAGAAGAAGGATTGGTCTTTGTACACAATGCGCTGGTTGGCATTAATGTTCGCGATAACATACGCATTATCTGTAGTGGCAAACTGACCAATGGCTTTGATTTACTGACCAATATAGCCTTAGGTGCGGACATGTGTAACTCAGCAAGGGCCATGATGATGGCAACTGGCTGCCTACAAACGAAACAATGCAACGCCAATACCTGTCCAACAGGCGTTGCCACACAAAAAAAACGCTTGCAATACGGTTTGGTAGTGGATGAAAAAAAACACCTGGTCGCTCATTTTCATAAAAATACCATGAAGAGTTTTTTAGAAATGGTCGGCGCCTTAGGCTTAAAAACCCCCGACGATCTGCATCCCAGTCATATCATGAGAAGGGTCAGTGTGCAAAAAGTCAAAAGCTTTAATGAAATTTATGAGTATCTGACGCCAGGACAGTTGTTAAGTGCTCACATTCCCGATGCTTATAAACGCTATTGGGATGCAGCCTCAGCGGATCGGTTTTAATAATGTTACTTTAGGGAACTATAGCGTCTATGTTAAAACTGCTTACGTTTACAGCCTGCTTGTTACTTTGCGCCTGTGTGATGGTCGGCCCTGATTATAAAGAACCGAAGACCAGTGTGGCTGCGCATTGGTCCAAAAAAAATGGCTCGGTGAAAGAAACACCACTGCAAACTGTCACCTGGTGGCAGGTGTTTCATGAGCCCAATTTAACGTCTTTAATCAATCAGGGTTATCATAATAATTTATCAGTACAAAGCGCAGGCGTACGAGTGTTGCAAGCCCGTGCGCAGCTAGCCCAATCAGTAGGTGAGCTGTACCCACAGCAGCAGGCCATGCTGGGTAATTTTAATTACAACCGCATCGGTGGCAGCTCCCTAAGCGGGCTGTTGCCGCCAGTATTTGATACTGCTGTACTGGGTTTTTCAGCCAACTGGGAAATTGATTTTTGGGGTAAATACCGTCGGGCAATTCAAGCCAATGATGCCAGCTTTTTAGCATCGCTTGCCGCCTATGACCATGCCCTGGTCACGCTGACTGCGGACATTGCTACTGCTTATATTAAAATTCGTACCGATGAGGCCTTAATTAAGGTCACTCAACAAAACATCAAGCTACAAACCATGAGTTTAAAATTAACACAAGCACGCTATAGAGCAGGCCAAACCAGTCTGCTGGATGTGCAACAAGCGCTGACTGAATTGTCCGAGACCCAGGCAAGTCTGCCGCCACTGCTCGCTAATTTACAACAACAAAAAGACGTTTTGGCGGTGTTGCTGGGCATTATTCCCAATGGCGTAGATGCACTGCTGTTAAAAAAACCAGGCATACCCCTGGCACCACAAACAACCGCCATAGGCATTCCCAAAGAAACGCTGGCGCGACGGCCAGACATTCATCAAGCGCGCCTGGAAGCTATGACACAATCCGCCGCCATAGGTGCTGCCAAAGCCAATCTGTATCCATCATTATCCTTGGCCGGCACCTTTGTGTTTGCTGCGAATAATATCAATGGCTCGTCCATCTCCGATATTTTTCAGTGGTCCAATCGCTCCATTACCGCAGGCCCGGCACTGAGTTGGCCGTTGCTAAATTACGGTCAAATCACCAATGCGGTACGCACGCAAGATGCCTCTTTTCAACAAGCCTTGTTAAAGTATATGAATTTAGTACTGCAAGCACAGCAAGAAGTACAAGACAACATCACGCGTTACATTGAGGCCAAAAAATCAGAGCGTTTTCTAACCACCGCCAATAATTCGGCAATTAAAGCCACCCAATTGACCATCATCCGTTACAAAGAAGGCGAAGCAAATTACACCACCGTGCTGCAAGTCGAACAGCAACAACTGCGCGTGCAAACGTCATTGGTTAATGCCCAAGGTGAGATCCCTCTAGCCTTTGTGGCCTTGTATAGGGCACTGGGTGGTGGCTGGCAAATCAGAGGTGGAGATGATATGGTTTCAAAGCAGCTCCAAGAAGAAATGGCTGCACGTACCAACTGGGGCAGTTTGCTCAAACAGCAAAATCATCAGCCCCCGGCCACGGAATGGCAAAAAATAAAGCAACGTTATCTACCGAACTGGTGATGAAGATGGATCTTAATAAAAAATACAAGTTACTCAAAATGGCCGGGATGGTGCTTGCTGTTTTGGTTGTTTTTAAAGTGCTCATGCATTATTTTGCCAAGCCCGATGCACAAGGCTTGCCAGTCCCTGCCGTCACGGTACAAAAACCACAAAAGATTCGCATGGTTGATTACATCACTCAAACCGGCACCACCGTCGCATACAACTCGGTCAATTTAGTGGCCCGTGTTGAGGGCTATCTGGAAGAGGTGCTCTTTGTCGATGGCACCTTTGTTAAAAAAAATGCCCCCTTATTTGTGATTGAACCCAAACCCTATATGGAGCAACTCTTAGGCGCCCAGGCTACAGTTGCAGCACAAAAAGCCGTCCATGCTTATGACACCGCTGAATATTTGCGCCAACAGCGTATGTTTAAAGAAAATGCCACCTCGCTGAATAATGTAGAAAAATGGTTGGCCAAAAGCCATGAGTCTGAAGCTGAAGTTGCAAAAGCAGTAGCCAGCGCTGAAGTTGCCGCCATCACTTACAGTTATACCCACATTGCAGCACCCTTTACTGGCCGAATTGGTCGGCATTTGGTTGATCCGCATAATTTGGTTGGTAATGGAGTTGCTACTAATTTAGCCACCCTAGACCAAATTGATCCCATCTATGTTTATTTTAATTTAAACGAGCTTGATTTAATTAAATTACGGACCGCTGCGCGTGCTCAAGGCTATAAAGCTAACAAGTTAAAACAGGTACCAGTCTATGTCAGCATGCAAAATGAAACTGGCTTTAAACACGAGGGCAAGCTCAATTTTATCAACACCGGCCTGAATGCCTCAACAGGAACCATGGAGTTTCGAGCCTTATTACCCAATAAAGATGACAGCTTAGTGCCGGGTTTGTTTGTGCAAACACGTGTTGCCACCAGCAAACCTATTTTACAATTAACAGTGCCTGATACTGCCGTGCTCTATGATCAAATTGGCTCTTATCTACTGACGGTTGATAACAACCATACTGTGCTCTTAAAGCGTGTGGTACTTGGCGGTATAGAACAAGGGATGCGCGCCATTCTCCAGGGAGTGGACGCACAAGATGATGTCATCATTAATGGACTGCAAAATGCAACACCTGGCAATAAAGTGCTGCCGAGTGCACAGTTCAATGAGAAGAACGCCGCATGATATCTAAATTTTTTATTGAACGACCGGTATTGGCAAATGTCATCGCGCTGCTGCTGGTTCTGCTGGGGCTTATTGCCATCGCCTGCTTACCCGTCAATCAATACCCATCGATTGTACCGCCAACGATACAAGTGACCACCAGTTATCCAGGTGCTGATGCCAAAACGCTCATTAATACGGTAGCACTGCCTATTGAACAGCAAGTCAACGGCGTGGAAAAAATGCTGTACATGCAGTCCACCAGCACCAATAACGGGACTTATACCTTAATTGTCACTTTTGCTATAGGTACTGATCTCAACTTTGCTCAAGTACTGGTACAAAATCGCGTGCAATCCGCCATGGCGCAATTGCCACAGCCAGTGCAACAGCAAGGCGTACTGGTACAACAAAAATCCACCGCCATCCTGCAATTTATTACTTTAACCTCAAAACACAACGAATATGATGGTTTGTTTCTCAACAATTATGCAGCCATTAACATGCAAGATGAATTGTCGCGCTTGCCTGGTGTGGGCAATGTGCTCGTGTTTGGCTCCGGCACCTACGCCATGCGCATCTGGCTTGATCCTAAGAAAATGCTTGCTTATTCCTTAAATCCACGCGATGTCCTGAATGCCATCAGCAATCAAAACAAGCAAGTTTCTGCCGGCCAAATCGCCTCCCCTCCCACATCAAGCCAGCAAGCCTATCAATTTACTGTCAACGTGCCCGGTCAGCTGGCCAATCCTGAGGAATTTGGCAGCATCATCATCAAATCCCAAGCAACGCAAGCCAATCAATCGGCCAATGCCAGCAGCAGTGCACAAATCGTACGTATTCGTGATGTGGCTCGTGTTGAACTGGGCTCCTCCAACTACAACATGCTCGCTAAATTGAATGGCAAACCAACAGCAGCCATTGGCATCTACCAGCTCCCCGGGGCTAATGCATTAAACGTCGCCAATGAAGTCCGTGCCACTGTGGCCAAAATGGCAAAAAAATTCCCACCAGGACTGCAATACAGCATTCCTTTTGATACCACTATTTTTGTTAAAGCGTCGGTGAGTGAGGTGTACAAAACGCTGTTTGAAGCCGGAATTTTAGTATTACTGGTCATCCTTTTGTTCCTACAAAATGCACGTGCTACCTTAGTCCCCGCCACAACCGTGCCAGTAACCATTATCGGTGCGTTTTTTGCCATGCTGTTAATAGGCTACTCTATTAACTTATTAACTTTATTTGCTTTGGTACTCGCCATTGGTATTGTGGTGGACGATGCCATTGTTATTGTGGAAGGCGTGACACAGCACATTGAACGCGGCATGTCGCCCAAGGAATCGGCCATTGAGGCCATGAAAGAATTAATTGGCCCAATTCTGGGTATTACCTTAGTGCTGATGGCAGTCTTTGTGCCGGCAGGCTTTATGCCAGGCTTAACGGGTGCCATGTATGCTCAATTCGCGCTGGTGATTGCTGCAACTGCCTTTATCAGTGCCATCAATGCCATGACCTTGAAGCCCACCCAATGCGCTATGTGGCTGCGACCAGTTGATACCAGTAAACCTAAAAACATTTTTTTCCGTACTTTTGATAGGATTTATTACCCTATAGAAGTGTCCTATATAAAATTAATCGACAAACTCGTGCACCGCAGCGGCCTGGTCTGTTTGATCGGTGCGCTGTTGGTTGCTGGCGCCATTTTCGGTCTCAGCCGCATTCCTACAGGCTTTATACCCATTGAAGATCAAGGTTATTTAATGCTGAATGTGCAATTGCCTGATGGCGCAAGCTTAGGTCGCACAGAAGCCCTAATGCAGAAGCTAAGCACTCAAGTATCCCAAATCGATGGTGTTGCAAACGTCATCAGCATTGATGGCATTTCTCTGTTGGACAACAGCGCCAGCCTGGCAAATGCCGGTGCTTTGTACGTTATGTTTAAGGATTGGGGCGTGCGCGGCAAAGCAGCAAACTTGGCCGCACTCTATACCAAGCTGAATCACATTGCTGCCAGCACTTTAGAAGCCAAGGTACTGGTCATGATACCTCCTGCGATTCAAGGCTTAGGCGCATCAGGTGGTTTTCAAATGCAGCTCGAATTACAAGATGGGACCTTTGATTACCGTAAACTACAAGCCATTACGGATCAGCTGATTCAATATGGCAGTCAACAACCCGAATTACAAAGAATGATGACCTCTTTCCGCGCCACGGTGCCACAACTTAATGCACCCATTGATAGGACTAAGGCCGAATCATTAGGTGTTGCTATAGGTGATGCCTCTGATGCATTACAAACCTATCTGGGCTCATCCTACGTCAATCTTTTTACTAAATTTGGGCAAGTGTTTCAAGTTTACGCACAAGCAGATGAACATGCACGTATGAGCATTGACGATGTGCGCAACTACTATGTTAAAAATCAATCTGGCTCTATGGTGCCACTTGGCACCCTGACTGACATTAGCCCAACAGTTGGGCCTTCGATTATTTCTCTTTATAATCTGTATCCATCCAGCAATATTTATGGCCTGGCAGCCACAGGCTACAGCTCCGGCCAGGCAATCCAAGCCATGGAAAAATTAACAGCGCAAGTGCTACCAGCAGGCATGTCTTATGAGTGGACCAGTACTGCTTATCAAGAAAAAATTGCAGGCAATATGAGTTATTATATTTTCCTGTTATCACTGGTATTGGTGTATTTGATTTTAGCGGGGCAATATGAAAATTGGGTCACCCCAGCAGCCATTTTGTTCAGTGTGCCCTTGGCATTAATTGGCACCGTACTGGTTCTGTCCTATCTGGGCTTGGCCAACAACATGTACACCCAAATTGGTATCTTACTGTTAATTGCCCTGGCTGCAAAAAATGCCATTTTAATTGTAGAAGTAGCCCGCGAACAACGACTCATTCACCTTAAATCAATAACGGAAGCCGCGGTTCTCGGGGCAAAAACACGTTTTCGCCCCATCCTCATGACATCCTTTGCCTTTATTTTAGGTGTACTGCCATTGGTGTTTGCCACGGGCGCAGGAGCCAACGCACGCCGTTCTATTGGCATTACCGTATGCAGCGGCATGCTGGCCTCAACCTGTCTTGCGGTGGTGTTTGTCCCCGTTTTTTATGTGCTGCTACAAAGTTGGCAAGAGCGCAGGCAGTCCCAAAAAAAATTGACTCAGTTATAACGCGATTGGTGATGCTAAAATGATAAACTCTAATGACTGATAACAGATTATATGTTCTTACAGCAGCCTGTTGGCAATCTTCGAATCGTTAAAAAACTGTCCCCATTCATTGATTGTATGTTCAATTAATACGGGTAAAGTAATTTCTGGTCCATGGACTCTTAACAAATCACGAATGCGATCATAAACTGAATTGGTAGCTGGTGTACGCGTCTCGTCTCTTTCTGGCCGGCTCAAAATAATGGCAAACACCGCTTCAAAACGCTTCACATTATTACCGGCATAGCGATCATGTATGAGGTCATAAAGTTCTCCTATACCAGTGGGCGTGGATCTCTTCATGGGGAAGGTGCTGCCAAAAAAAGTCATACTAAAAAGGCTGTGTTCCCGCTTTACTTTGAACCGCTCCTTTTCATTAATTAAGGGTACTAAGGCATCATACAGCCGAGTACAGTTCCGCTCCCCTATTTGCTTGGCCATTAATCTACAGAATAATCTATTTTCTGCTAATAAATGGCTGTGTAAATTTTTACTAATATGTTTTACCTCATTATTTGTAGCCAATCTGTCATCGTATTCTAAACTTTTATCGCTACCTAAACGTTGGTTAATGGCCTTAGCTATGTCTTTAGAAAAATAAATGTCTGGTGTTTTGATTCCGTCCGAACCCGGTGCATTTTGTCCCGCATGTATTTGCTGATGTCTCGAAACGTATAAATCAACAACCAGCGTAATAAAGGCCATGCGCTCCTCTTGCTCCCTAAGCGTTTGCTCCCTGGCCGTGCCAAATTTAGGCCAACAACCGTAGCGCTTTTTATAGAGCATCATGGCATCAGTATGAATCAGCTCCACGGCTTTTCTGTCCTTACCACTGACGCAAGATCCATAACTGTAACCACCAATCTGCAGAACAATCAATTGCTCTAAAGAGCTTAAAAACAACTCCCTTCCCACATAGTCCCAAAAAGGAGACTCCAACACAGTTTTATAATCACTTAAGAGTGTTTGTACGTCAGGGTTGTCAGCAACATACTTTTCCAGAACACTTAATAAAGCAATGCTGTCTTCATCAGTTGCCGAAGTATAATAAATTCTGTTGGCAAGATTAAACGGGTGATTGTGTTGCAGGGTTACTTTAGATGCGCTACTTTGTGCCACCGCCGATCGGGCCATGCTAAACAACTCTGAATCAGGTGGTAATGGTAAATAACCTGCGACCAACCTGGGGACAAATTTAACCATATGGATGGGACTAATTAAAGTTTGCATCAGCCGAAGCTGTCCTGGGCCGGCAAACTCCATGACTTTAGCAAGATTAGAACTGCTGTGACGCTGCTGGAGCAACCACGAAAGGTTTAAGGCCTCACGACTGCCAATGTGACTTGACCTAATTCTCTTTTTACCCAGCAACTCAATACCGCCTTGACTGTTAACCAGATACAAGCTATGAGCGGCATAATTCGCAGGAGCTGGCAAAGTACGGAGTCGACTTGACAAAAAAGAAACAGCATCTTCAATCCTGTCGGCCTGTTTTAATGTGTGTTCCAGAAAATGCTGTTGCCAGTCAGACAAAACCAGATACCACTCCGGAAGTTGCACTACGAGAGACATAGTCTGCAGGAACTCTGGACTCCTATTTTGCGTCATCAACGTTTTAAATTGATCCAACCGCGGCGCTATTGAAAATGGCTCTGCTGACAAAATTTTAAACATCGCCCTATGCTGTAAGCTCAACTTATCGAACCATGCAGGATAGGGTGGCAAATCATTATTTATTTGTTTTAGTTCACTACTCAAGTTCAATGACTCAGTCGTTGTCAACGCCCACAACTGTATCAAGGCATCGAGATCTTGTACTGTATCTTTAGGATCCGTAAGGCTCGGGTCTAAATTACAGAAATAAGCCTGCTGGTAGTCAGCAAGCAAACGGAACCAAGCTGGCGTTTTGGGATAATTTAAGGACTGTATTTTGCGTAATTCGTCTAGCCACAGCGGATAATGAGGCGGAATTGACTCATCTACTTGTAAAACATACTTGTTTTCTCCCTGCATGGGCATTAAAGTTGCTAGATTTGCACGACCTTGCCCCATTAGCACATATTGCTCTGCCTCATTAAGGCAGGCTATCGCCGCTGTTAGCTCTTGTCCTTCTGGCCATCGCCAGCATACTGACAGTACCTCAACTATATTCGCTGTGAAGCGTTCTAATTCACTTTGCAAGTCCGCCACAGACTCTGTTCTCATATTGCACAGATCTTTGCATTCGGCCACATAACTGACCACGGTGTCAATACTAAAAGGCAGCAATTCAAACTGCGCTGGGTAGGCACGAAGAATAAACAAAAAGGATTTATGTAGGCTTTCAATACGGTGTTTGTAACTGCGTCGGTAGTCAGGCTGGCTGGTAAAATACTCTAACTTATAATCAGGTAAGAGCTTATTTAATGAAGCAGTTACTGCAGGCGGTAACAAAGTCTCTTCCAAAACACGTAACACAGTTCCCTTTCCCATAGCATTAGTCCTTTACCACTTTATAGATCTTGAATTATTGTACAATTAACTCAGTAAAATGAATAGGGTATCTTGTTGCTTCTGTCCAAAGTCCACTATACTAAGAACTTTAAATTACAAGGAATGTAGTAATGAGCTATACCGTACCACACCACATTGGTAGTCAATTAATTCATGATACAAACACAGCCAGCTACCCGATTTATAATCCAGCACAAGGCGAGGTTATTGGTCAAGTACACGTTGCGTCCCCTGCGACCTGCGATAAAACCGTTGCGGTGGCTAAAGAAGCAGCAATAGACTGGGCAGAAACACCTGCAATCAAACGCGCGCGAATTTTATTTAAATTCAGAGAGCTATTAGAAAAAAACCAACTGGATTTGGCAAAGATCGTCACTCGTGAACATGGTAAAACCATAGAGGATGCTAAAGGCTCCATAGCACGCGCTATAGAAGTAGTAGAGTTTCATTGTGGTCTGGTGAATCAACTTAAAGGTGATTTTTCTGCAAATGTAGCCCAGCACATTGATTGCCATACCATGAAACAACCACTGGGCGTATGCGTTGGCGTTTCGCCTTTTAACTTCCCAGTGATGGTGCCCATCTGGATGATGGTACCAGCGATTGCCTGTGGTAACACTTTCATACTGAAACCATCAGAACAAGACCCGTCTGCACCCATTCGCTTGTTGGAATTATTAACCGATGCCGGTTTGCCAGCAGGTGTCGCAAATTGTCTACAAGGTGATAAAAGCACGGTAGAGTACTTACTGGCACACCCAGACGTGGCCGCATTTACGGCAGTTGCTTCAACACCAGTGGCCCAATCCATTTATACTACCGCCACAGCTCATGGCAAACGAGCCCATACTTTTGGTGGTGCTAAAAACCATTGCGTGGTCATGCCTGATGCTGATTTAGACCAAGCAGCTGTTGCCATTGTCGGTGCTGCCTTTGGTTCTGCGGGCGAACGCTGCATGGCACTGTCCGTTGTCGTTGCTGTAGGAGACCATACCGCTGATGCGCTGATTGCTAAAATGACCCCGCAGATTCATGCCATGCGTATTGATGCCGGTGATGTCGCAGGCACTGATATGGGGCCACTCATCAGCAAGACTCACCGCGAAAAAGTTTTAGCGGCAGTAGATAAAGGTGTGACTGAAGGTGCTCGCTTGGTCATTGATGGCCGTGCCTTCAAACACCCCCAACACCCCCAAGGCTTCTTTTTAGGGCCCTGCCTGTTTGACAACGTCAATGAAAGCATGTCCATCTATCAAAATGAAATTTTTGGTCCTGTTTTAGTGGTGCTAAGGGTGGCTAATTTTGAACAAGCGCTGGCTTTAGTCAACAAACACCAATATGGTAATGGCACGGCAATTTTCACCCGCGATGGCTTTAGCGCCAGGGAATACAGTCAGCGTGTACAAGTTGGCATGGTAGGGATCAACATCCCCATTCCCGTGCCCATAGCCAACCACCCCTTTGGTGGCTGGAAACGCTCCTCCTTTGGTGACAGCAACATGCACGGCGAAGAAAGCATTCATTTCTATACCCGACGCAAAACCATTACCAGTAAATGGCCAGTGTCTGAACTGAAGGAAAGCGCGTTTGTTATGCCAACCCACGATTAGAATTTTGGAGTAATAAATGGCTAAAATTGGATTTATAGGTTTAGGACACATGGGATTACCTATGGCCATCAACCTGGTTAAAGCACAGCATCAGGTGACGGGCTATGATCTACAGCAAGATGCCTGCAAACACTTTTCTGCAGCAGGGGGCTTGATTGCAACCTGTTTACAGGACGCTGCCATCAAACAAGACGTCATCATTACCATGCTTGCCAATGGCCAGCAGGTATTGCAAGTCTGTGATGGCATAGATGGCATCATTGCCAAAGCCAATCAAGGCGCTCTGCTCATCGACTGCTCTACCATAGACGTACAAACTGCCCGCAAACTACATCAATTGGCCCATGCAAATGAGCTGTTGGTGCTTGATGCGCCAGTCTCTGGTGGTGTGGCCGGTGCTGCTGCCGGCACTTTAACTTTCATGGTTGGCGGTGATGAAAAAACCTTTACTGCAGCGCAGCCCATACTCTCTTGTTTGGGCAAAAAAACCATCCACACCGGTGGTGCCGGAAGTGGTCAGGCAGCCAAAATCTGTAATAATATGATTCTGGGCATCTCCATGATTGCTGTTTCTGAGGCTTTTATTTTAAGTGAGCAATTAGGACTTTCTGCACAAAAGCTATTTGAGGTGGTGAGTAGCGCGTCAGGTCAGTGTTGGGCTATGAGCAACTACGTTCCAGTTGCTGGTGTTTTAAGTGCAGTGCCTGCAAACAATGATTATAAGCCTGGATTTGCTGCCGCAATGATGCTGAAAGATTTACGCTTAAGCCAAGCTGCTGCCCAATCCATGGGCGTTAACACGCCTTTAGGCGCGCAATCAACAGCTCTTTATCAGCATTTAATAGACCAAGGTCTTGGTGAATTGGATTTTTCAGCCATCATCAAACTGCTTAAGGATTAAGGCCGACTGATCATCATGATACAATTGGCACCATAAAATGATTCTATACTGCGCGCGGTCACAAACTGCGGTTTTTAGGTGAATAGCGTAGCCTTGATGCAGCGCAGCGTAATCAAGGTTTCCA
>JBIODT010000026.1:0-19081 GCA_044445305.1 Legionellales bacterium
CCCTTCTCCCGTGGGCGGGAGAAGGGTCTCCGTCACTAGAATCATTTAAGACCTGCCATCGCTCAAACCTGAACGCCAGCTGAGCGTCACCAGACAGTATCAGTGAAACGTTGTACTAGAGTTCTTGTGGTGAGTTGTGGGTGCTTTTAATCGCACCCACAACCTGCAGGCGGCAGTGGTACATTGAAAAAATGCCGCGCGTGGCTTATTGGGTCTTAGCCTTCGTCACCTTCAAGGAAGCTGCGTAGCTTTTCTGAGCGAGAAGGGTGGCGCAATTTACGTAGTGCTTTGGCTTCTATTTGACGAATGCGCTCGCGTGTCACGTCAAATTGTTTCCCTACTTCTTCCAAAGTATGGTCGGTATTCATTTCTATACCAAAACGCATGCGCAGTACTTTTGCTTCTCGTGGCGTTAGTGTTTCCAGTATTTCTAATGTGGCCTCGCGTAAGCCCTCTGCTGTAGCCATATCAATGGGTGACTCAATGTTGTTGTCTTCAATAAAGTCACCTAAGTGAGAATCATCGTCATCGCCAACTGGTGTCTCCATGGAAATGGGCTCTTTGGCAATTTTAAGCACTTTGCGAATTTTATCTTCACTCAACTCCATTTTTTCAGATAATTCTTCTGGAGTGGCCTCACGACCGGTCTCTTGTAGAATTTGTCTGGAAATGCGGTTTAGTTTGTTAATGGTTTCTATCATATGTACAGGTATACGTATGGTGCGGGCCTGATCGGCAATGGACCGGGTAATTGCCTGTCTAATCCACCAAGTTGCGTAAGTAGAGAATTTGTAACCACGTCGGTATTCAAATTTATCCACTGCTTTCATTAACCCAATGTTTCCTTCTTGGATCAAGTCAAGAAATTGCAAGCCACGGTTGGTGTACTTTTTAGCAATAGATATTACTAAGCGCAGGTTGGCTTCAACCATTTCTTTTTTTGCACGCCTTGCCTTTGCTTCGCCAATTGACATCTTACGATTGACGTCTTTAATTTCGCCTATGGTTAAGCCGTATTCTACTTCAAAGGAGGCCAGACGTGATTGTATGTGTAAAATATCCTCGGTATGTTCTTCAATACGTTGCACATCAAGCTTTTTAGCATTTTTCTGCGTGAGTGTTTCAAGCCATTTGAGATCAGTTTCTTGGCCGGGGAAAGTTTCTATAAATAGTTTTCGTGGAATGCGTGCTTTCTCTATGCACAGACGCATAATATTGCGCTCGAACTCTCTGATGTGATTACGCAATTGCCGGAAATGCCGGGTCAGCCGGTCTACTTGTCGTGAAGTTAACTTCAATTTTAAGAACGAATCCGACATGAGCCCTAATAATTCAAGCGTTTTGGGATCAGTGCGTCCGTATTCTTTTAATGCGCTCATGGCATTGTCAAAGTGTTCACGTAATTCATCAAAATAAGCTTTTGCTATTTCAGGGTTAGGACCATCTTCAACTTCAACCAAAGCACCATCACCGTCTTCATCTTCATCAACAGCAATAACAGGTGCTAAGACGTTTTCGTCTTGTTGATCTTCTTCCAGCATGGAGCCTATGTTTGTAGCAGGTGCTGTTTCTTCTTCGGTGTCAGCAAAGCCGCTAATAATTTCATTGAGCCGCATTTCTTCTGCGATGAATCGTTCGTAATCGGTAAGAACTAATTGTATGGTTTCTGGATAATGGGCTATAGATCTAAGAACCTGGTAAATACCTTCTTCAATCCGTTTGGCTATGCGGATCTCGCCTTCTCGGGTTAGTAGTTCTACTGTACCCATTTCACGCATGTACATGCGTACTGGATCGGTGGTTCGGCCCGTTTCTTTATCGACAGACGCAAGGACCATAGCGGCTTCTTCAATGTCTGGTACTTCTTCGGTATTTGATAGGAGTGTCAGGTCATCGTCACTGGGTGCATTCTCAAACACCTTGATGTTCATGACTTCTACTAGCATATCGATAATGCCATTAAAATGTTCTGTATCGACTATATTGGGCAGTAAGTCGTTAATTTGACTGTAAGTTAGATAGCCCTGTTCTTTACCCAGACTCATGACTTTGGTTATCTGAGAGCTCTGCTGTTCTTGGTCATTCATCGACATGGGGACTTCTCTATAAAGGATAATTCAGAATCGTGTTTTAATTAATTTCTCATCTTTTTGCACTAGAACAGGAATATAATTTGGTCACGAACCTTGCAAAAGTTTCGATTATAAACCGAGTGGCTGTAACATACCAGTAGTTCGGTTTATTTATTTTGAGATCCCTGATTTTCAATTCCTGGTGTGTGTCGTTGCTGCAACATCTCTTGTAATTGCAGTTTTTCTGTTTCAGTTAAACCCAGCTGTCTTGATTTATCAATCAATTGGCGAATGATTTGCTCTTTATTTTGTTTTTGTATGAATAAAACAATATCAATGAATTCTTTAATGAGTTCTTGCTCTGGTACCTGGTGATTCCAGGCCGCTAATTTATTGATGGAGGGAAAATAGTCGCTGTTTCGCCAGGATTCTAATAATGTTGCTGTATTGGCTTGAGGGTTTTCTGCCAGTTGCTGGAGTAATTGCAGTAAAATATGGTGGTCTTTATCATCAAGTAAGTTGGGGTCGATGTACTTGGCACTAAGAGGGTATATTTCTGGGTTTTGCAACAGTAGGGCGATAGCGATACGAACAGGTGTTCGGGCAATGGTTGTTTGTTCATGTGCTTTGATTTCAACACTGTCAGCAAGCAGTTGATTTAATCGGTGGTTTTCTATATGGGTTAGTCGAGATAACTCGTTGATTAGAAGTTGTTTGTACGAACCTTCAGCTATTTTTTGTAATAAGGGTTTGGCTAAGTTGATGAGTTGTGTTTTTCCTGCGGGATTAAGAAGATTGATGTCATTGGCCAGACTGTCTAATAAAAAACGATGCAAGGGGGTGGCTTGCTGAACGCGTGCCAGGAAGCGTTCTTTCCCTTCTAGCCTCACTAAGCTATCGGGATCCTGCCCATCAGGTAGAAATATAAAGCTTGCATCCAAGCCTGTATTTAAGTGGGGCAGGCTGCTTTCTAAGCCTCGCCATGCGGCTTGTTTCCCAGCAGCATCACCATCAAAACAAAAAACCAGTTTTTTAGTATGTTTCGCTAACAGTTGTATGTGATAGGTATTCGTTGCCGTGCCGAGGGCAGCTACAGCATTGTTGATACCATGTTGTGCTAATGCAATGACATCCAGATATCCTTCAACAATAATAATACAATCGAGTGATTTTTGTCGGCTTAAAATTTGGTGCAAGCCATAAAGCTCGCGGCCTTTTTGAAAAAGTACCGTTTCAGGAGAGTTGAGGTATTTGGGTTTTTGATTGGCATCCAGTACACGACCCCCAAAGCCAATGATACGCCCATGACGATCATGAATGGGAAACATCACTCTATTGCGGTAACGATCATAGACTTTACCATCTTCATTTTTAATCAACATGCCGCTAGTGATAAGATCGGCTTGTTTGTGCGGAAATTTTTTTTCCAGGGTATGCCATCCATCGGGCGCGAAACCTAATTGGTACTGTTTTGCTATGTCGCCGCTTAGACCTCTATTGCGCAAATAGTCTATGGCCGTCGCGCCATCGTGCTTTAAATTGTTTTGATAATAGATGCTGACTTCGGAAAGAAGTTTATAAAGATCATTAGATGCATGCGGTGATTTTATTTGACCTTCGCGAGGGACCGTTAAACCCAATCTTGTGGCCAGTGTTTCAACGGCAGCGGTAAATCCTTGATTCAGGTAATTCATAGCAAAGCTGATGGCGTTACCAGAAGCACCACAGCCAAAGCAATGGTAAAATTGTTTTTTTTCTACTACGTTAAAAGAAGGTGATTTTTCATTATGAAAGGGACAGCAGGCAATGTGACTCGCCCCTCTTTTTTTAAGAGGGACGTAGCCATCAATAAACGCAACCAGATCGGTTTGCTGTAAAAGATCATCGATAAATGGCTGGGGGATTAGGCCGGTCATCGTAATTTCTAGCTCAATTTTGCCTTGATTAAGGCACTCACTTGCGTCATATCTGCACGGCCTTGTAATTGTGCTTTGAGTTGACCCATGACTTTGCCCATGTCCGACATTTGTTTGGCGCCAGTAGATGCAATCGCTGCATTGACCAGACTTTCTATTTCTTCATTAGAAAGTGGTTCGGGCAGGTAGTTGGCAATGATATTTAATTCAAACTGCTCCTGGTCAACCAAGTCGTTTCGGTTGGCTTTTTCAAATTGAGTGATTGATTCTTTGCGTTGCTTGGTCATTTTATCAAGAACAACAAGTAAGCGATCATCTTCTACTTCTATGCGCTCGTCTACCTCAATTTGTTTTATTGCAGAAGTGATCAAGCGTAAGGTAGTTAATAACGCCTTGTTTTTAGCGCGCATGGCATCTTTTACATCATTATTTAGACGTTCTTTAATAGACATTTCGAGTTCCTCAAAAACCAAAAGGCCACAGATAAATGTGACCTTGCGATACTAAAACTGCGGTGTATTATCACCGGCAGTATGAATAGGGTATTTTATTTACGTCGGTGTTTCATGCTGCGTCGCGACGATGTATCACGCGAAATCTTTTTTAAATGACGTTTAACAGCAGCCGCTTGTTTTCGTTTACGCTCAGCAGTTGGTTTTTCATAAAATTCACGACGACGTAATTCGGTTAAAATACCGGCTTTTTCACAAGAGCGCTTAAAACGGCGCAGTGCATATTCTGGGTTTTCGCCTTCTTTTACACGAACTGTGGGCATTAAACTGATCCTCTTTGGTTATTTGATTTACGATTATTTGATCTCTAATTAAGTGAGCAATTCTAGTTCTAGTTGAAGCACCCGTCAAGTTTAATCAACAATTTTCTTGTAAATTAATGCAGTGTTGGTTGTTATAACCTTTCTTTTTGGACAAATTGTCCGTGAACAGTATATTCCCAAGCTGTGCTGCTTAATTCATTGTAGGCAGAAAATGATGTGCCTCATCTTGTTGTGTAGGCATCGCTGCAGGCAGATTAGCTAGAAATGTCTGTAGCCACAAGTCTGCTCTATTATGAAGATGCGAGGTTGGCTTGGCAAAAAAGCCAGGAGATTGCGTTGGCTCTTCGATGTTTGCTGTTGGTCTCGGTTCAGCATTTATTACAACTGCGTGCTCTTTTGGTTGTTGCAGCAGGGTATCGAAAGTTGTGTTAATGTTACTTAGTAAGGGGCTCAACGGACTTTTGTCGGTGAGCATAAAGGGAACCACACCCAAAGTTTCAATGAGAATATTGAGACTGAATCGCACAGTGAAATTGAAAGCACTTGCAAATAAAGACCATGTTTCATGAGTCAATGACTTGTCGCTATTAGGCGTCAGTGAGCGCAGTAAATTAGCGCCTGAAATTAATAATTTTGAAGCAGTTATTGCCTGCTGTAATAAAGCTTTTAACAAGATCCAGGTGAGTTGTATCCCCAGTTGAACTGTCATATTAGCCGGTAAAATCAATGGCGTTAATAATAATGAAGGTACAATTGCAAGCGCTAATGCAGGACCTCTTTTTTGCGCTCTAGTGACTTCAGTTATAACTTTTGTGGCATTAAAAAACTTAGGCAAACTGTTTGCAGTAAAGATCAACGAAGTAAAATAAACGCCAATTATATGTTTCCACGAGGGAATGGTTGCTATAACCTGCGGCAAAAAACAGATGATCTTCTGTAAATGCTCAATGAAATCATCCGTCAACATGTCTTTTAATTCTTTACTAGTATTTTGTAAGACCAAAAGCAAGCTATCAAATCCCTTATCTTCGAGCATCGATGTTGGTAAAGTATCTTTTAATAGTTGCAATATATTTGCAGCGTTCAATTCATCAGTGTTGTTTAGCGTTTCTTTAACCTGACGTAAAAAATCAATCAAAATACTGCCGTCTATAATCTCCAACAATCGGCGAATGGCAGCTAACTGTTCTGCAAATTGATTAATATAACGAAAATTTAACTGACCATCTGAATAAGTAGAAAGGAGTATTATTGTTAAATAATCATTACTGCAACGACTTAACCAGGGAACACTGGATGGAAGCCATGAGGTACCTGCTTTAATAGCATTAAGCTCTCTTATAGCCGTGGCAACCCACTCGTGGGGCTTAAGGAATGTTGCTCCATAAATATTATCAGTTTCATTCAGCATTCGGTCCCTGGCTAAAGTGATATCGGACATCAATACAGTACAGATTGCAGTTGGAATAGGCTGTTCGAATTGGGATTGCTTATCAGGATGAAAACGTAAAGCCCGCTGTTTATAAGCAGTCTTAATTTCAGTTGGGCTAAATTTTAAGTTGGGTCTTGAAACATCTAAATTTAATAGTCCACATAAACTTGTTTTAGTGACAGTGCCGGGTTTATCAACGATGCTTTCATAAGGGGTAGGCATAAAAAAAATCCTTGGTTAATTGATAGTTCTGAGCATAGATTGGTTGTAGCATATAAAATTAAAAGTCGTGCTTTGTCAATGAATTAGTAATGGGTTGGCAAGGAAAAAATCCCCACGCTAAAACTGTAGTTTGTGATAGCCATGTTGAATGGTATTATATACCTTCCACGGATCTTGGGTATATTACTGGCGCAGTTTGTGATCGCGCCTAGTATAACTTGATTAAAACTGTTGAGGTGTGTTCATGCTGGTATTAGGTATCGAGTCTTCTTGTGATGAAACAGGGGTGGCTGTTTATGACTCGAATGCTGGCTTGTTAGCACATGCGCTGCATTCGCAAATTGAGACGCACAGCATGCATGGTGGTGTGGTGCCTGAACTTGCGTCGCGAGATCACGTCAATTATTTGATACCTTTAGTTGATGAAGTGTTAAGCCAAGCACAATTAAATAAAAAAGACCTTGATGGTATTGCCTATACTGCGGGACCAGGATTGATTGGTGCTTTGCTGGTAGGGGCCTGTTTTGCTAAAAGTCTGGCTTATGCTTTGGATATTCCTGCTGTGGCTGTGCATCATTTAGAAGCGCATATTTTAGCTGCAAAAATGGAAACACCTTCTCTTGATTATCCTTTTATAGCACTTTTGGTTTCAGGTGGTCATTGTCAGTTAATCGAAGTAGTGGCTTTGGGCTCGTATCATTTGTTGGGTGATACTTTAGACGATGCAGTGGGCGAGGCCTTCGATAAAACTGCGAAGTTGATGGGAATTCCTTACCCTGGTGGGGCAATTCTTGCGGCTTTTGCTGATCAATGTGAGTCAACACCTTATCGTTTTCCGCGTCCAATGACGGACAGACCTGGCTTGGATTTTAGTTTTAGTGGGCTGAAAACGCATGCCATGACTACGTGGCAGCGTAGTGCCAAAGACGATAAAGCCCGCCTGGAAATTGCAGGTGCTTTCCAGATGGCGGTGATTGATACCTTGGTGGTTAAATGTAAAAGAGCCTTAGAGCAGACTGCTTGCAAGCGTTTGGTAGTTGCCGGAGGTGTGAGTGCAAATAAGGCCTTACGCATCACTTTAGAGGAATGGATTAAGGGTATTGATGGTCAAGTTTATTTTCCAGCACTTGAATACTGTACCGACAATGGTGCTATGGTGGCTTATGCCGGTTGTATGCACATGCTTTGCGGGGAAAAGGATCTGACGGCAGGGGTTGAGGTTAAGGCCCGCTGGCCTTTAGGAGCAGTATAGTCCAATTGACAACGAATACCTTAACCAACATACTTAAATCTTTACAACATTTAAGGATATTATGTTAAAGCGAGACATCTCTACAACAAATATCTTAGTGGCATCGGCAGGGGGAATGATAGGCTCCGGATGGTTATTTAGTCCTTTTATCAGTGCACAACTGGCTGGTAGTAATGCGCTTATTAGCTGGGTAGTTGCTGCTGTTTTTATGTTGTTTATTGCCTTACCCTTATGTGAACTTGGAACCATGTTTCCTGTTTCAGGTGGGATGTCGAATTATCCAACTTATACCCACGGGAAAGAAGTGGGCTTTTTATTTGCTTGGACTACCTGGTTGTCCTATGTGGTCATGACGCCAATTGAAATTCAAGCGATTTTACAATATGGCAGTCATTTTTTCCCTGTTTTAATGACGCACAATACCACAACGCCAACGCTTTCAGGTTATGGTTATGTGGTTGCTTTTGCTATCATGCTTTTTGTTGTGCTGTTGAACTCTTACGGTATTAAGTTGCTGGCAGAATGTAATAAATACGCCAGTATTTTGAAATTTATTTTGCCAAGCATAGCCATAGTTACTTTGCTTTATTGTGCTCCTAATTTTAATAATCTGCAGATTGATGTAACACACCAATCCAGTTGGCAAGATATTTTTACAGCGCTATCAGCCGGTGGTGTTGTTTTTGCATTTACGGGGTTTCAAAATGGCTTAATGTTGGCTGGAGAAGTAAAGAATCCGCAACGCAACATACCTATAGCCATTTTAGGTGCAGTACTCATAGGTTTTATACTGTATTTCATGTTGCAACTGAGTTTTATTGTGGCAGTACCCCAGCAGTACCTGGCTCACGGTTGGCATGCGCTGAGCTATCCTGGGGACAGTGGGCCTTTGGTGGGTTTGACCTTGTTATTGGGCTTAAGTTTTGTTGCAACCATACTGATGATTGATGCCGCTTTTTCGCCCTTTGGTACCACTCTGGTTTATACCGCAGCAACCTCTCGTATTCTTTATGGTATGGCATTAAACCAACATGTACCCAAACTTTTTTTAAAGGTTAATCGCCACCAGGTGCCTTACGTTACTTTGTATGCCAATTTGTTGGTGGGACTCTTTTCTTTTCTGCCATTACCTGGGTGGCAAAAACTGGTTGCGTTTTTATCATCAGCCAGTATTCTTTCTTACAGTATTGGCCCTATTTGTTTGTTGGCAATGCGACAAATGCAGCCGGATACCCATCGCCCCTTTAAATTAAAGGCCAATGTGTTGTGCTCCCATATTGCTTTTTATATTTGTAATTTAATGCTCTATTGGTGTGGTTTTGAGATTATATGGAAACTGGACCTGGCCTTGTTGCTGGGGCTTTTAATCAGTTTGGTTTATCAACGTAAGTATTTACTGGATTGTGGCGCACCACTTTGTTGGTTTGTAGGCTATATGGCGTTGTTACTTGCTATTTCATTCTTAGGAACTTTTGGTGGCATAGGCTTTTTAAAGTTTCCAATGGATTTGCTGTGTTTGCTGCCGTTTAGTGTGGTGACTCTTATACTGTCGCAAAAAGTACTCATTTCATCACATTCTGCTTATGATTTAGTAGATGTAGATGCTTAAGGGTTGTGTTCAAATTTTATTCTAAAGGCCACTGAATTCAAATCAAACCAGTATCGTTTCCATTTGGTTTTGACCGGTTGGCCTTTCTAATCCCTTTGTTACGAGGCTTGTCCGCGGAATCCAGTGATCCCGAAACCATTGTGCGCATCGCTACCGGTCAAAACCAAATAGAAATGGTACTATACTGCGCGCGCTCACAATCTGCAGTTTTCGCGTAGCCTTGATGCAGCGCAGCGTAATCAAGGTTTTAACCATTTAAATGGAGCATGGAAACCTTGATTGCGCTGCGCTGCATTAAGGCTACGCTAGCCACCTAAAAACCGCAGATTGTGAGTGCGCACAGTATAGATGGGGCAAGCTTGAAGTCCCATTTTCCTTTCAGACACTGCCCTTGAATTTTATTTTGGGCTCTATCCCAGCCCTCAATCGGCTAATGTTGTTTTTATGTTTGTAGAGTATCAACAGGGTAATGAACAATAACGGTATAAAAATGGACAAGTGGTGTGTCATCAGTACGGCATAGAAGGGCGATAAGGCAATAGCGGTTATCGAGGCCAAAGAGGAATATCGCGTTATTGTTGCAACGATTAACCAAGTAGCTGTAACCACTAGGCCAAGGGAAAAGTGGAGCCCAAACAAGGCACCTAGTGCTGTAGCCACGCCTTTCCCACCTTTAAATTTAAAAAAAATGGGGTACATGTGCCCCAGCACGGCAGCTAAGGCAGTAACGCCTAGTAGGAGTGAATGGGCACCCAGGCCTTTTGCTATCAGTACAGGAATGGTTCCTTTTAGAATGTCTGCGACCAGAACTAAAGCTGCATATCGTTTCCCGGCAATACGAAGTACATTAGTGGCACCAGGATTTTTTGAGCCTTCTTCACAGGGAGAAGGTAAGGAAAAGAGTCGACAGACTATGACTGCAGAGCAGACGGATCCCATTAAATAGCCTAAGGCTGCCGTGAATATAAATAGTGTCATTAAGTGCTCCTTTTAAATGTACCGTTGTTCTTCAATCAGGCTTTCATAAGGTATATGTAGTCCTTTTTACTTTACCTCTACAGCGTTTATATGATCATAGTCTTTATGTGCACCAATTGGAAGGATACGTGAATCGACCTTTCATACATCTTTGTTCAAGCCCAATGGTAAATTAGAAGAAAAAACGATAAAATAACCTCTATCAGACACCGTTATTTTGGATTAATTATGAGCAACAATGATATAGATAAAGCCTATGTAAGCCCTTATGACCACTTTTTATTTGAATTTGATGCCACTCATGATAAATCAGCCTCTCAAATCAAAGAAATTGAAAAACACAAACGCATTGCTCATATGCGCGATAATGAAGATTATAAAGAGACTAAAGGGGCGATTTGGGAGGCTTTTTAAAGTTCTGTCAAACAGACTCTAGTACAACGTTTCACTGATTCTGCCTGTTGACATCTCATCCTGCATCCATTTTTGAGCGCTCGTTGTCTTGAAAAATGCTCAGGAGAAGGGTTGGGAAATGAACGGTCTAATGATTCCAATATTAGACCTGACGGAGTCCCTTCGCCCGCCGGCGGGAGAAGGGACTCCGTCAGATCTAATGTTAGAATCATTAGACCGTCCATTTTCCAACCGGTACTAGTACAACGGTTCACTGTTTCCGTCCTGCAGGCCTTAGCCCATAAACGCGCGTATCAATTTATATGATAAAATCGTTAACACCGATGCGGCAGGCAGTGTGAGTACCCAGGACATAAAAATGTTACGGATGACGATGAGGTTCAATGCACCGATACCTCTGGCTAATCCCACGCCCAGTACAGCACCTACCAGGGTTTGAGTTGCAGATACTGGGATCCCGGTACTGGTAGCAACTACTACGGTGGTTGCTGCTGAAAGGGTAGCGGCAAAGGCGCGACTGGGGGTTAATGCAGTAATGGCACTGCCTACGGTCTCTATTACTTTTCGACCATACATCAACAGTCCGGTTATAACGCCAGTGCAGCCAAATAAAATAATCCAGGATGGATAATTTTGCGCTTCTAAAGTCTGATGGGAGTGCATGATCAAGCTGTGTATTATAGTTAATGGGCCTACGGCTAGGGCAACATCATTTGAACCATGAGCAAAGGCCATGGCACAAGCAGTCATTGCCATTAATACTGCAAAATACTTCTCTACCTGTATGAAAATTTCTTTTCTGCCGATTTTGAGTGGCTCAGGAATGCGCTTGATAAATATGATGCCTGTTAGCGTGATAAAAATGCTGGTTGCCAGTGTCACTGCTAAATTTTGTTTGAAATTCAAGTGAATATTAAAATGATTTAAACCTTTAAAAACAGTAATAAAGGATAAAATAGAGCCAATTAAAAAGAGGTAAATGGGTATGCACAGCTTGGCTCTAGCCAGTGGATTGCTTTTGATGAAAATAGTTTGTTGGATGCTGATGAATAAAATATAGGCCGTGATTCCGGCAATCAGAGGCGAGACAACCCAACTGATTGCGATGCGACCAACTTGATTCCAATGAATTGCTTCCGGACCAAGAACAACAGCACCAAAACCCACCATAGAACCCACTAGAGCATTGGTAATTGATACGGGAACACCAAAATAACTGGCCAGATTCATCCAAATAGTACAAGCAAATAGAACGCAAAGCATGCCTTCAATGAGGACTAAAGGTTGGTCAGATAAGAGGCTGGTGTTGATGATGCCATCACGCATGGTTTCAGTAACGCCATTGCCGCCTAAAAAGGCACCGGCAAATTCAAAAACAATGGCGATGAGCATGGCTTGCCTGACGGTAACCGCCTTTGAGCCCATAGTGGTGCTCATAACATTGGCTAAATCATTTGCGCCAACCCCCCAAGTCATTAAAAAACAAAGGGTAACAGCAACTAAAAAATAACTAATTGAATAATCCATGGGAATTTATTACCTGGCTATGAGAATTTGGAGTCGATCGCCCACAGTTTGGGCATGATCAGCTAATTCGCCAATCCATTGGACTAATTTATATAAAAAAATGACATCGATGGCTGATAAGGTTTTTTCTAAAGCAAAAATAAGATGCCTGATGTCTACGAGCTGTTTGTCGCAGTCGTGTTCAATTTCATCAAGCGTCATGATCATCTCGTCAACAATGTTGACTTCACTGCCTCGGAAGCCTGTTTCTAGCAACTCATCCAGTTCATTAATTGCTTTACAAGCTTGTTTGGACGCATCCAGGCAACGACTTAAAAAGGGCATAAAAGCCGAGGTCAGTTGCGTGGGAATCCTCATCTGGCGGCTAATAATTAATTCTGCAATGTCCTCGGCTTTATTGGCAATTCGGTCCTGGGCGCTAAGCAGTTCCAGTAATTCTATACGCGATACTGGCAAAAACAATCCGCTGGGCAAATGCAGGCGCAAATCACGTTTTATTAAGTCGGCTTCTTTTTCAAGAGAGACTATTTTTTCTTTAATACTAAGAGCGGCTTCCCAATCTTGTGCTAGAACGGCTTCAAAAAATGGATACAGCTGTTTGGCGCACAGATGGGCCTTGTGCATGTGTTGCTCTATAGGTCTTATTGGCGATGGCCCAAACATATTAAAGATGCTACGCATGATGTTCGCGTCAGTTGAATAATAATACTGTGATTATACCCTATGCTCTTAGACTTTGGATAGAACTACGTGAAAAAAACATCATGCAAAATTAATGTGCCATTTATGGTATATAATTACATTGAGACGGGACAATTTCTGGGGGGCATCATGTCGATTATCAATTCATTTGCAAACCATTTGTTGATAGCCATGCCCTCATTAAAAGATTCCGTTTTTGAAAAAACGGTTATTTATCTTTGTGAGCACCATGAGCAAGGTTCAGTTGGCTTAATTATTAATCAACCGATGCAGTTTCCCTTGGCATTGGTTTTTGAGCAGTTACAAATAGAGCCTATCCGTGCAGAACAAAAACGGTTGCCGTTATTATTTGGTGGACCAATTCAACCAGAACGTGGTTTTGTTATTCACAAACAAATTGGGGGCTGGCGTTCTAGTTTGTTATTGCAAGATGAGGTGACGGTAACCACCTCAAATGATATTATTCGGGCTATCGCCATTGATACTGGTCCTAAAGATGCTTTAGTGGCTTTGGGCTATGCTGGTTGGACAGAAAAGCAATTGGAACAAGAAGTTATGGATAATGTTTGGTTGGTTTGTCCTTATAAGGCAGAAATTCTTTATGAAGTTCCTTTTGACCAACGTTGGGAATATGCCGGTTTAACTTTGGGAGTTAAAATGAGTCAACTTAGCTCTGGTGTCGGCCATGCGTAGTGGTGTTTATTTAGGTTTTGATTTTGGTTATAAGCGTATTGGTTTGGCTGTTGGTCAGCGTTTGACTTGTAGTGCGTCCCCGCTGCCTACTCTGGATGCCAAGTTGGGTGTTCCTGATTGGAATGTTGTTGCCAAAGTGATAAAGCAATGGACTCCTGAAGCGTTGATAGTAGGTCTTCCTACCTGTATTGATGGCAGTGCCTTATACACTACAGCTGCTGCACGTCGATTTGCCAAACAATTACGCAAACAATTTGCTTTGGATGTTCACTTAGTGGACGAGCGCCTTACGACGGTTGAAGCAAGAGGACATTTGTTTGAACAAGGTGGTTATCGTAAAATAAAACAAACTGGGGTTGATGGCATCGCTGCCTGTATTATACTGGAGCAGTGGTTAAGTTCGTGTCCGGAATGATTTATCATGAGGGTTTATGAAACATTTTTTAGAAATAAGTCAATTATCACGGCAGCAAATTGAATCTTTATTGGCGCGTGCGCTGTATTTTAAAAGTCAAAAAAAACCGCCCAGCTATTCGCAGCACACAGTCGCACATTTATTCTATGAAAACAGTACGCGCACTCGGATAAGCTTTGAGCTTGCTGCCAATCGATTATCAATGCCCGTGGTGAATTTGGAGTTACACAGTTCTTCCGAGTCTAAAGGCGAAGTATTGGAAGATACAGTGCGGAATTTAGCCGCCATGGGTATTGATACTTTTGTGATGCGTCATTCACAAGATGGAATGCCACAACACATAGCTGAAAAGTTGGGTCATGCCGTTCATATCATTAATGCAGGTGATGGGAGTCATGCCCACCCCAGTCAAGCCGTACTTGATATGATGACGATTATGGAACAAAAGCCACACTTAGGTGACTTAAAAGTGGCAGTAGTGGGAAATATAAGACATTCACGAGTTGCCACTTCTTTTCAATGTATTTGCAGGACCTTAGGTATTGGTGAGCTGGTTTTGATTGCGCCCCAAATTTGGCAGCCACAGACAGTTCATTACGGTCGAGTAACGGATGATTTGCGCGATGGCCTGAAGGATGCGGATGTGGTGGTGTGTTTGCGGGTTCAGCATGAGCGATTGCTGGCGTCAGAATCCATAGATTTAGAATCTTATCGGCATGATTTCGCCTTAACAGCGCGAAGTTTGGCTTTTGCAAAACCGAGTGTGATGGTCATGCATCCCGGCCCTATGAATCGCGGCGTTGAAATCGACAGCGAGGTAGCTGATGGCCCGCGTTCGTTTATTCTACAGCAGGTTAGCAATGGTGTTTATGCCCGTATGGCTATTTTAGACGCCTTGTTGGGTGCCGAGGTACAACTTTAATCAATTCCTCACCATCGTCTCTTTTCAAAAAAAGGAAAACCATTCCTGATAAAAGAGTCAACAGTCCAAGCATGATAAAGGTTTGATGAAATATTTTAACGGTTAGCAGATGCTGGTTTGAAAAAATACTGATGAGTATTGCCGAGGCAGCCACACCAAAACTTTGGGCTAATTGTTGGATGGTACTCATAATACTGGTTGCCGCACTCATATCATTATCCGCAATGCTGGCATAAGCCAAGGAGTTCATGCCCGTGTATTGCAGTGCGATAAGAAAGCCATAAACAAAGGTTAAACAGCCAACGCCATAAATTGACGACCATGCATTAATAGAACAAAAAGACCATAAAGAAAGACTGACCAAAATGGTATTTAAAATGAGTAGTTTTTTATAGCCAAAAAAACGCAATATAGAAACGGACATGGGTTTTACTAAAAAGACGCCCACAGCAATAGGGGCAAGTAAGAAACCAGACAGCTGGGCTGAATAACCAAGCCCAATTTGGAACAGCAACGGTAATAAAAAAGGGATGCCGCCAAAACTTAGGCGAGAACATAAATTGCTGATCACGGACACAGAAAAAGTACGCGAACGTAATAACGCTACTTTAATAATGGCATGCTTTATTTTACGAGAATGTTGGGCGTAGGCAATTAACAACAAGGTCGAAAGAATCAGGGTAGCAACGGATTGAGTAGTACTTATGTCTGACTCACTCAGCATCGACAAACCAAAGGTTAAAGTAGCCAGGCCGCTACCAAAAAGAATAAAACCCAGCTTATCCAATGGTGGAACCTGGCGTGCTGGCAGGGCCGGTAATAGTTTGATGGACAGTAGGACGGCTAGAGTGCCGACGGGGACATTGACCCAAAATATCCAACGCCAGGAAAAATGATTGATAATCACGCCGCCTAACAAAGGACCAAGCATCATGCCTAAAGAGGCAACCATAACGACAAGACTCATTTTGGCAATGAGCTCATGGCGCTCACAGGTGCGTAAAATGATGAGACGTCCCACCGGCATGGTTAATGAGCCACCTAAACCTTGCGCGATGCGCGCACAAATTAATTCCCCCAGGTTTTGGGTGAAACCGCACCAGACTGAACTCAAGGTAAAAACACACACTGCGGTAATGAATACGGGCTTGATGCCAAATTTATCAGCAATCCAACCGCTTATTGGAATAAAAATGGCCAAACTCAAAAGGTAACTAATCAATGCCAGTTTTAAATCAATAGGATTAACCTTTAGGCTGAGCGACATGACTGGGATAGCCGTATTGATAATTGTGGTATCAACAGCTTCCATAAACATCGCAAAAGAAACGATGAGTAGAATGATATTTTTCTTCATGGTTTTAGTATATCAAAAAGGTATTGATTTAGGAACGTGACCGAAATAACTTCCTGTTATAGCATTAAGACGATACTCATCTTTGCGCTATAACAGGAAGTTATTCCGGTCACGTTCTTTACCGCATTGGTGCGATCCTTATTTAGGTGATGCTATGGTTTGTTTAAACGACAAGGCTTGTTGTAAGTGGTTGAGGCAGACGGTGGGGCTGGCATTTATATCCGCAATGGTTCGCGCAACTTTCAGCAAACGGTGGAAGCCGCGTGCTGATAATTTTAATTTATTCATGGCTTGGCTTAAAAAATCTTGTTCTGTAGTGCCTAGCTCACAAACTTGTTCACATGCCTTGGCGCTTAAATTAGCATTGATGCAATTTTGTCTGGTGTTTTGAATCTGTTGTACTCGGAGGACTTGCTCGCGAATGATTGCACTTTGCTGGTCTGGATTGCTGTTGGCTTTGATTAATTCAGCTTGAGGCAAGGCCTGGACTGTGATGTGCATGTCTATGCGATCCATTAACGGGCCCGACAGCTTGGCCAGATAGCGACTGATGCGATCTGGGGTGCATGAGCAATTGGCTTGTGGGTTGCCCCATTGTCCACATGGGCAAGGGTTCATTGCTGCCAGTAATTGAAATCGGGCTGGGAATTCAGTTTGTACGGCAGCCCTTGAAATACAAATTTGGCCCGACTCTAAGGGCTCTCTAAGTGTTTCTAATACTTGTCGGTTAAATTCAGGTAATTCATCAAGAAATAAAACCCCATGATGTGCCAAAGAGATTTCACCTGGTTTTGGTGGATTGCCGCCACCCACCAACGACATGGGCGATGCCGTGTGGTGGGGCGCGCGAAAAGGAGGCGAGCGCCATTCTGCGAAATTGGTTAATTTACCACGAATGGAATTGATGGCAGCACACTCAAGTGCTTGCGTTTCAGATAATTCTGGCAATAAGGTGCTGAATCGCTTTGCCAGCATGGTTTTACCGCTTCCTGGTGCGCCACTTAATAAAATACTGTGGCCACCGCAGGCGGCAATTTCCATGGCTTTTTTAGCATGAAATTGTCCTTTGATGTCCGACCAATCTAATTCATGATGACTGGATATTGGTTCTGGTCGTGGTGGCAGTGCGTTTAAAGGCGTGCCCTGGCAAAGATAACTGCAGATTTCACGTAAATTATTAGCGGTGTAAACACCCTGATGGCCAGCAAGCGATGCTTCTGCCGCATTGGCGGTTGCGATAATGAGGCAATGCTCACTTTTGTGTGCTGCCAATACGGCAGGAATAATGGCAGATACCCCTCTAAGCTCACCACTTAAAGCCAGTTCTCCAATAAACTCATGCCCCGCTAATTTGCTGTCTGGTATTTGTTTGGATGCAGCGAGAATGCCCAAAGCTATGGGTAAATCAAAGCCACTGCCTGATTTTGGCAGATCGGCCGGCCCTAAGTTTACGGTAATTCTACGACAGGGAAATTCAAATTGGCTGTTAATAATGGCACTACGAACGCGGTCTTTACTTTCTTTCACGGCAGTTTCCGCAAGACCGACAATGGTGAAACTGGGCATGCCGTTGGACAAGTGAACTTCTACTGAAACAGGTTGTGCCAGTATGCCAATGGTACTACGCGTCTTGGTAAAGGCGAGATTCATGATTGGATTTCCTTGGTTTTAAGAAAGGCAAGCAAACTCATTTTTCTTCTTTGTATAAGAATAGAATTCGTTTGGCTACGATTCTAGGTTGGACTTATTAATCGACTGATATCCTTGGTCGATTCTATTTTTTTATATCTTCCTGCTGTTTTTGTAGCAAGGCATCGACTTGTTTTTGTAAACAATCGAGTTTGTCCCGTGTACGGGCCAAGACTTTAGTTTGTACATCAAATTCGTCACGAGTAATGAGATCCATGCGTGCAAAAGTGACTTTTAAAATTTCTTTAAATTTTTCTTGAATGTCTTTTTCAATATTCTGTAAACTGTTAGGGAGTGTAGCGAACAGCTTTTTAGCCAAATCGTCAAATTGTTTGGGGTCGAACATGGTTATTCTCTATTTGTTTTTGTACTCAGTTTAACAAAGTTATTTAGAAACAACCATACATGCAAAAAAACGCCTGCAACTCTCAATATGGGGCACATAAATTACGCAATAGGTTTTTGATGTGCCTAAGTACTCAAATGCGCGTCATTGTGAGCGATAGAAAAGCAATGCAGGGGTTCGAAGTACGACAATTGCTTCGCTAGCGCTCGCAATGACGTGCATTTGAGTGATTAGGCAAGCTTGGTTTCACCAGTGTGATTTGTGTGCTTCATATTGAGAATTGCTGAAAAAACGCCTGTTTTTCCAAAGCAAATTAAGGTAAAAATTATGAAAATGATCACTGCTATCATTAAGCCGTTTAAACTGGATGACGTTCATGAAGCATTAATGGATATTGGTGTGCCTGGGATCACTATTTCTGAAACTCGGGGTTTTGGACGTCAAAAGGGGCATACTGAACTTTACCGCGGTGCTGAATATGTTGTTGATTTTCTTCCTAAAATTAAAATTGAGTTGGCATTGCCCGATAATATGGTGGAAGCTGCAATTGAAGCAATTTGCAAGTCTGCTTATACCGGTAAGATAGGTGATGGCAAGCTGTTTGTTACTAATTTAGAGCAGGTGGTAAGAGTGCGTACTGGTGAAGTAGGCGAAGATGCTTTGAGCTAAGATAACTTCATTCTCCATTTAAATGGTTAAAACCTTGATTACGCTGCGCTACATCCATATCGTTACCCACAAATTATCTCATGGAAAATAG
>JBIODT010000027.1:0-18554 GCA_044445305.1 Legionellales bacterium
ACAACAAAAAAAAAAATTTTCCCCCTCTTGGCCCTTTTTTTCTTAGCCCCCGCCAAATTTAATTTTCTTTTTTTTTTCAAACATCCCCCCCCCCCCCCCCCCCCCACGAACGGGTTCAAACTGTTACCAAAGTCAACTAACACATTAATGTTATTCTGAATCTTTTTTTTCTTCAGCTTCTGTAGAGGGCTTTTTACTTTTAACGGGTTTGCTTTCTTTTGTTACTTCTGCGGCTGGTTTTTCACTGGTTTCAGTGGTAGCTCTTTTTTCTTTATAATCATGAATTATTTCTTCAACGCCGGCTTTCAAACTTTTGTAAAATTTACAGGACATTGACGTCAATTCTTTAAAATCAGGTAATTTTGATTTGAAATCACTCATAGCTCACTCCCTTGGTGTTGATGGGGCACATGCAAATTGATTCTCGCTGTTTCTGTATCAAAACAACAAAGTTAGTCCGCGTGCGATCCTTGTTTGATAATTATATACCATTTTTATAAAAATTGCTTTGGGTCTGTTGACAGGCATTTCGCTAGAACTGTCAACAGACCCAAGGAGTGTAATCGGGCGTTAACTTCCTGTTCTTGCACGATCATTAACCCCAGGGATGCATTAAACGCATGGCTGGTTTTAGTACCTTATTCATTAATGAACTTTTTTGTTGAATGGCTACTTTTACTGCTTTATAGGCACTCATTTTTTCCATTAAATAATCGTCACTTGTTATTAGTTTATCAACCAAATTTAGTTCAAAGGCATCTGTTGCCAGCCAATGTTCACCTGTTGAAATTTTATCAATATCCAATTGGTCACGGTTGGTAAGCACATAGGTTTTAAATGCAGCGTGGATCTTTTCAAGGTCTTCCTGGAATTTTTCTCTGCCAACTTTGGTATTTTCGCCAAAAAGTGTCAGGGTGCGTTTGTACTCACCTGCGGTTAATAACTCAACATCAACAAGATTGTGTTTTAACAAACGATAAAAATTAGGTATCTGTGCTACTACACCTATCGATCCTATAATCGCAAAGGGTGCAGCGAGAATGTGATTTGCCACACAGGCCATTAAATAACCGCCGCTGGCGGCTACTTTATCGATACTAACGGTAAGTGGGATGTTTTTAGTGCGAATACGCTGAAGTTGGGCTGCTGCTAGACCATAACCATTGACTGACCCACCAGGGCTGTCCAATCTAAGCAATATTTCATCTCCTTGCTTGGCTATAGAAAGTACGGCAGTAATTTCATCTCGTAACTGATCAACCTGTGATGCTTTTATATCACCGTTGAAGTCAATGACATAGAGTGTAGGTGATGGCAATTTGTCTTTCTTCTTCTTAGCGGGCTTTTCCCCATAAATTTCTTTATATAACAGCGAGTTCAATTGTTCATAATGCTCATTCAGCGAGGTAATTTCTAATTTGGGTTTGGGTTTGCGGCTGAGCGCAAAAAAACCTGCAAACACGATTAAGCAAGAAATGATCACCGTTAGGGATTTTAAAAGAAACAAACCATACTGACTTAGAAATCCCATTATACGCCTTAAAACTTAAAAAAATAAAAATAGATTATGGCGGTGAAGAGCCGATTTCGCAAGAATAAAATCAGATTCATTAAATGAATTGTTTAGGAACGTGACTGGAATACCTTTCTGTTTAAAATTATTGGTAATTCAGCCTCAGTATCATCGCGAAGGTTCACGGTTTTTTTTTCAGGAAGGGAGCGTACTAAGATGCTGGCTAAGACCAATGCTACTGGGATGATTAATAGCGCTGTCTGATAGTCTTTTAATGTATAAATATTGTGTTTGGTACAGACTTTATCAAGCACATAACCAACCAAAGGCTGCAACAGTGGTGCTGAGAGCATGGCCAAGGTATTGGTAAAGCCTGCGCAGGTAGATAAGGATTCAGTTGGGGCTAATTCATTAGAGATGGAATAGGCCAGCATATAAGCCCCACAGCAAAGGCCTATAGCAAATAAAAGTGAGCCTATCAAAAAAACATTTTGTGTTGGTAAATACAGCAGCAGCAGCAGCAGTAGGGCGGTTGACAGGCAAGACGCATGTAATAATGGCTTGCGCTTGCTCAGATGCATGGACAGATAGCCAAAAACAGGGCAGCTTAATCCCGCTCCTAATAAGATCATAGAGGTAAGGATGCTTGCAAGCTCAATGCCGCAATTTAGTTTTAATTGAAGAAAGGGCACAGCCCAAAGGGCTGCAAAAACCGTAATAACAGAAAACTCTAAGAAGACAAAAATACCGTTAACCCATGCCAATTTGTTTTTTAAAATGAGAATGAGTTGTTTCATGTGCTGATGCTGATGCTGATTGTTTGCTGTAGGTTGGTTGTTTGGTATGACCAGCCAACAGAGGGCGGCGATGACAAGTCCTAAAATCCCAGCAGCATAAATGAACGAGCGCCAGCCAAGGCTGTCTATGAGTGAACCCATGCCTATCATTCCAAATACGGTGATGGTAAAACCTAAAGTTTCAGACAGACCTACTATAAAGGCATAATTTCTTAAGGGAAAATGTTGGCGTATGATATGGGACAAGCCTACAAAGGCAAAGGCAGAGCCTGCCCCTATAACCAAGCGCCCGAAAAACAAGGCGAAAAGAGTGTGTCCTGAGGCAAAAAGAAAGCAGCCAATAGCACAAAGTGCGGCATTCATGGACAATAGCATGCGGGTGTTATGGCGATCAAATAAAAGACCTACGGGTATTTGAAATGTGGTATAAACATAATAAAAAGCACTGCTCAATAGACCTGCCGTAAGCGCAGAGCAGCTTCTTTCGTGCATGATGGCGCCTATAACTACCCCTGATGACAATTGTAAAAAGAATTGAAATAATAAAAAACTAACACCTATTAACCAGATGGTGTTTTTTCTTGATGGGTGCGTGTGAGTAGAATTCATTAAACGAGATTAAGCCATTAATTTATGAATTTTGACCAGCATGCCTACTTGAGGATGGTCGAGATAATAAACTACAGCTTCTTTTAAACGCTGTTTTTGTGACACAGTAAATGAGGATTGGGGGTTATTTGGTGCTGAACACTGTATGGTTGCGTCTAATAAATAATAATTGCTTTGTTGTACACGCACGGTGCCTTGTACTTGCCAGCCTTTAGTATTGATATCAGGTAAGGCAATAGCGGACTGATTTTTTGCTGGTTGTATCCAAGAATAATGGCCGATAATTTGATAGGCAGGTTTGTGGTTTAAAAGGTAGTATTCATTTTTTAAGCCAGACTGTGAACTGTTTAATAATTGATAGGGATCGTGGGCGTTTTTTGTACTTGGTTTTAGGCTGATGGCATTTTTTATGATGGGTATGAAGGGGGAGTCCGCAACTATCGCGCTGTTTTTTGCAGCGCTCTGTGGCTGTGTGAATAATATCAAATCAACTTGGTAGCTTGAGCTGGCTAAAGTAAAGCACGAATACAAAATGCTTAGGGTTAATACGTAAAATCTTTGCATGACTCAGTCTTTTATTGTTTTTCTGCATTATACCCAAGATGCTTGGAAATGCTATGTTTTAGGCGATTTGATGGGAATAATGAATATCAAGGTACTAAAAATATTGGGACAAAATCACGTGCGTGGTTTTGTCCCAATTCCAATTATATCGCTAAACTTACTGGAGCATCAACGTTATCAAAGTCATCAAAGTCATAAATATCTGCTGCCTTCAATCCAGTTGATATGCCGCGTGTGAGCATGACCAGGGCTGATAATGGTAACACAAGGATGTTGATAATGGCCTGACACAGGTGTGCAACTATTTCCTCGGCGAACTCTAAGGCCTCCGTTGTTGATGCGTAATCACCCAAACAGGCATAGACGCCACCTATTGCAGCTGCTAACAATGACGCACTAAGGAAGATAACAGGTGTCGTTATTAATACGACTGGATTTATTATTGAGAGACCCACAATGGCTGCTGGTAGTAATGTATTGCGTGCACAAAATATAAATTCTTCTTTTGATTCATAAGGTTGAAAAAACATTTGGCCTGTTGTGCGGCGAGGTTTATCATAAGAGATTATATCTTGCAACAATTGATTCTTATGAACAGTAGCTGTACCAGTCAAATGGGTTATATGTAGATCTTTGAACATGGGGATTCTCCGTATTATTTGTGATTACTGCGCTGCGCAAATTATACCATAGTATGCACAAATATCAATCACAAAATACTAAATTTTTACTTTAAATCTTGTTTTTGTCTTTTTGCAGTTACTCAACAACAATTTTAGGAAATTTATCAGCATAATTAACAGGCTTTTTAGCCAGCTCAATGACGCAACGCATGGCCGTTTTATTAAAGGCTTCAGTTAGGTGGTCTTTAGTCTGTGTTGCTGTTGGCAAACCGGCATCACAATCTTGTCGTATGCGGCTGTCTAAAGGAAGTTGTCCTAATAAAATGCTATTATGTGCAGCACAAAGCGCAGTTGCTCCGCCTTCTCCAAAAATGGCTTCTTGATGACTGCATTGGCTACAAACATGGGTGGACATGTTTTCTACCACGCCCAGTACATCTATTCCTGTTTTAGCAAACATATGCAGGGCTTTTTGTGCGTCTAAAGTGGCTACGTTTTGTGGTGTCGTGACTACTATCGCCGCTGTTAGAGGGATTTTTTGTACTAAAGTCAGTTGGATGTCGCCAGTTCCAGGTGGTAAGTCGATGAATAAATAATCCAATTCATCCCAAAGGGTACTGTCTAACATTTGGATTAAGGATTTGGCCAACATAGGGCCACGCCAAATCAAAGCTTGATCATTGTTGGTAAGATAACCAATAGACATGGCCTGTATGCCATGAGCTTGAATGGGCAAATAAAAATCACCACTAATCTGGACTGGCTCGGTATTGCCCAGCATTAAAGGAATACTGGGGCCGTAGATATCAGCATCCAAAATACCTACTCGTGCACCCATACGCGCCAGAGCTGTCGCAAGGTTTACCGTTACAGTTGATTTACCAACACCACCTTTGCCCGAGGCAATGGCAATGGTGTTTTTTACACCGCGTAACCCTTTGCCAACCATCTGAGTTCTATGGGCTTTGATGAATTGAGCCAGGGTAACGCTGATGTGCTGCTTGGGAAAATGCGTTTGTAAGGTTGTTAGCACCAGTGGTTTAAAGCTGTTTTCCAATAAGCTGCAGGGGAAGCCCACCGTTATTTTAAGAGTAAGTGATTTTTCCGTATGCTCAATGTGGTATTGTAAATTCATTTCTTGTCCATTAAGACCAAGAAAAGGATCCACCAGCGCGTTTAGTAGGTTTGTTACAGTATGCTCAATGGTCATTCGTATCTGCCTGTTGATGTCAAGTTGTGCATGATAACGTACCTGTAGAGAAAACCACAAGGCGCTGCAATAATGTCTTGGTTAACATCTTCTTTGACCATGTTGGAGCAATTTAGAAATGACCCCATTGATTCAGAATCTATCTTAGGGTCGTGAACGAAATAACTTCCTGTTTTTAAGATTGCTTTTAGACTTATGGTAATAATTTATCGTCTTGAGTATCTTGGGAATTCAACAGTTCCTGATGCTGGTTATCAGCGTCAGAGTTCGGCTTGGTTGCATGGTCAGAGGCAACTCGTTGGGCACTGGCTGGAAAGAAACTGTCTTTTGAAACTGCTGCGCTCTGAGAACCAACCCTTTCGGCCGAAATTTTTCTTGCATGGCCTGTTATCGGCTGGTCTATGGATAATGCAAGCAGCCCACAAAGATTAGGTCCCTCTTGAATCATCGCATAAAGTCTGTCACGCACTGCAAACAAAATCTCTTGTCGGTGGTCAGCTGTCAGCTGTTCAGGGGATAATACAAGCAGTTTGCCAAGATCGGCTCCATTACAAATTATCTGGCTAAGCCGGCCTTTTACTGCGAACCAAATATGGTTTTTCTGGTCTTCTGCCAGCTTTTCAGCAGGCAACGCAAGCAGATCGCAAAGATCTTTGCTACTAAAGCTCACCTCGTCAAGTCGGTCTTTCACTGCGTTGTAAATCTGGCTTCTGTTATCGGACGTCATATTCTCGGCGGGCAATGCAAGTAGCTTATAAATATAGCGCGCATGCCAAATTATCATGCCATACCTGCGTTGCACCGCGGACAAAATCATGCTTTTATGCTCTGCCGTTAGAATCTCATTGGGTAATGCAAGCAGTTTGTGAAAACCTGAAGTAAAACCAATCATATTACCAAGTTGCATACCATCAAGTTGGTGTTGCAACGCGAATAAAATCTTGCTTTTATGGTCCGATTTCAGATTATTGGATGGTAATGCAAGCAAGCAGTGAAGACTGTCACCATCATAAGTTATCGTGCCAAGCCGGCCTTCCACTGCATCCCAAATCTTGCTCTTGTCATCTGCTGTCATCAGGTCAGTGGGTAATGAAAACAGGTAATAAAGAGTGCGCCCATCATAAATCATCATCGTGCAAAGCTGGTATTTCATTGCGTGAAAAATCACGAGTCGGTGGTCTTCTGTCAACTGCTCAATTGGCAATTGAAGCAGCTTGTAATGCTTGTCCCAATTATTAATAATCATATCAAGCCGGTCTTTCATTTTAAGTAAAATAGAGCTTTTATGGTCAGATGTAAGTCGATCGTATGGTGATTTAAACAGTTGATAAAGCGTATCCCAATCATTAATCATCGTGCCAAGCTGGTCTTTCAGTGCGAAAAAAATCACGCCCCTATGGGCTTCAGTTAGTTGTAGTAGCGATAATTCAAGTAGTTTAGAAAGAAAATTCTCGCTACTACTTATCGTGCTAAGGCGGTCTTTCACTGCGTTCAAGATCTCTATATCATGGTCTTCTTTCTGACTATCGGATGGTAATTCGGGCGGCGTGTACGGCTGGCCCCAATTACTAATCATCGTGCCAAGCTGGTCTTTCACTGCATTCAAAATCAAGCCTCTATGGCATTCTTTTAGTCGATCAGTTGGTAATTCAAGTAGCATGTACAGCTGGTCACAATTACTAATCATCGTGCCAAGCTGGTCTTTCACTGCGTGCAGAATAGCGCTCACATGCTCTTCTGTAAGTCGATTAGGCGGTAATTTAAGCAGCATGTAAAGCTTGTCCCAATCATCAATCATCGTGCCAAGCTGGTCTTTCACTGCGTGCAAAATAGCGCTCACGTGCTCTTCTGTCAACCGATTAGTCGGCAATTTAAGCAGCATGTAAAGCTTGTCCCAATCATCAATTATCGTGCCAAGCTGGCCTTTTGCGATGTTCAAAATATCACTTACGAAGTCTGCTGTCGACGAATGCAGACTGTCTGTAGATAAAAACATTGAGGATAAAGATAAAAACATTGAGTCGGAAACTATGTTCTCAGTTAGGCGGTACTTATTAAACCAAGCAATACAATATTGTTTGATAAAACCAGATGCGCTAGGTAGCGATTGAATCAATGACATCAACAAAAGGTTCTTTAAAAAATTTACTGGATAGGGTTTTTTGAGTGCGCTTGAATCATTATGTGACGCAGGATCAGAATGGAGTAAATGGTGTGTAATTAGCTGCAATATCTGGTTGAAAATTGGGCTCCATTGATTGGCTGGCACTAGCATAGCATGTAGGAGAACACGGTCGATTTCATGGGCTGAAAGGCTAAGAACAGTTTTCCCGTGATGTTTGCTTGCTTCAGCGCTTCTTTGATACATATCGTTTAAAGCATCATCAAGAATAAATGTGTCGCGTTCTGATTGTGTTGGCAGCTCAAAAAATTGAGTGCTTTGTTCTGGTGCAGCCGATGCCCGCAGAGGGTTTATTAAACGTCCCGTGTCAACCAGAGGATAGGTCAGACGTAGCAATTGAGTCAAATACGCGCAAGAGACTTCTGAGTTATTTGCTGATGGTAGGTCGAAGGTGCTGGATGCTTGAGGTAATGGTTCGATATTGTGCCGGTTCGTATCATGCATCGATTTTCTTTCCAGGCATTTCTGTAATGCTATGCAAAACGCGCTTTTATCACTCGTTGGATTAGAAGATAACAATCGTCCTAACAACTCCCTAATATCGTGATAGGTTACCGTCGGTGATTTAGTTAATGCATTAAATAGTGCTTTTGATGATTGGCTTTCCATGAAAGATGTTTGATCCCATAACGATAACCGATTGGAATATAGGGGTTCATGTTGACGGTACTGGAAAGATATCTTTTCAACAATAATTGTATTTATTAACAAAGAAGGATATTGTTCGGCTCCCGCATCTAATAACGCTATAACAAGGGACGAGTTTATGCCTGGCTTCTGGTTGGGATTGTAGGGACAATCATACAGAGTAATATAATCACGTAAGATCGTTGTTATAGCCACCGCATCAAACTGACCGGTTTTTTTACATATATTAATCAATCGTATGAGGCTAGATATTGAATGGCGTTCATCATGTGATTCATCTCTGAAGACAGCATGAGATATGCAGTATTCTAATATATTCATCTGAGATGGCAATCTATAGTTATTTGTTTTGTTAGTAAATATGAATGGTTGACTCCACTCCACTTGGTTATTTGGTATGTTTGCCAGTTGCTCTAGAGCTAGAATCTGACCAGATAATCCTGAGTCGTGAATATTTTTACAGATCTTACGAAAATTTATATCATACTGAGACATAACAATCTTATTTTCTCTCATGAGTTTATCTAATGGCCATTGCAATTCTCCTTGAGAAGCAGCTCGACCATTATTTTGCTTGCTTACCTCAGACGGCCGTTTTTGTTTCCTGGATGTCTCTAATGCCTCGTAAAACCTTCCGTTAAAAGCATCTGGATCATGAGCTGACAATAGCTCTAACAATTCCTCAATATCCCGATAGGTTACCGTCGGTGATTGAGTTAACGCAGCAAATAGTGCTTTTGATGATTGGTTGTTCATGAAAGACATTCCATCCCATAACGACAACCGATGGGAATATAGGGGTTTATATTCATGGCGCGGGTAAAATATCTTCTCAATAATAATTGTATTTATTAACAAAGCAGGATAATGTTTGGCTCCCGCATTTAATAACTCTATAACAAGGCGCTGGTTTATGCCTGCCTTCTCGTTGGGATTGTAGAGTGCGGAAGTGGGATAATCATGTAGAGTAATATAATTACGTAAGATCGTTGTCATAGTCACCGCATCAAACTGACCTGTTTCTCTACATAGTTTAATGAATTGTATGAGGCTATTTATTGAATAGCGTGCATCATCGTCTTCATGTATGAAGACAGCATGAGACATGCAGTATTCTAATATATTCATCTGAGATTGAAGTCTATAGTTGTTTTTTTCGTCAGTAAATGCGAATGGTTGACTCCAATCCACTTGGTTGTTTGGTCTGTTAATAAATATGAATGGTTGACTCCAATCCACTTGGTTATTTGGTATGTTTGCCAGTTGCTCTAGAGCTCCAATCTGACCAGATAATCCTGAGTGGTGAATATTTTCACAGATCTTACGAAAATACATATCATACTTAGATATAACAATCGTATGTTGTCTCATGAATTTATCTAATGGCCAGTACAATTCTCCTTGAGAAGCAGCTCTACTCACCTCAGACGGTCGTTTTGGTTCCATGGATGTCTCTAATGCCCTGTGAAACGCTCCTTGAGAAGCCGTTGGATCAGTAAGTAACAATAGCTCTAACACTTCCTTCATATCCCGATAGGTTACCGTCGGTGACTTAGTTAATGCATCAAATAGTGCTGTTGATGATTTGCTTTTCATGAAAGATGTACTATCCCATAACGTTAAAGAGTCGCAATATAAGCTTTTATGTCTAGGCATCTTTTCAATAATAATTGCCTTTATTAAAGTGATAGGATATTGTTTGGCACCTGCATTTAATAACTTTGTAACAAGAGACGCGTTTATGTTCATAGAACTCAATTTGGGAGAGGAATAGCTTTGTAGAGTCATATAATCCAGTAAAATCTTTGTCATAGCCTGCTCATTAAACTGGGATTTTTTTGTACATAATATATCAATGAGTCGTATGAGGTCATTTATTGGACAACCTTTATCCATAGATTGGTTTCTGATGATAATAGCGTTAGACATGCAGTATTCTAATATATTCATCTTAATCGCTCTTCCATCGTCAGCTATTTTGATAAATAATTCTTGCCCCCAATTCTCTTGGTCCTTTAGTTCGTATGCCAGTGCCTCTAGGGATGAAATCTGAGCAGATAATCCTGTTCGGATAATTTTTTCACAGATATTCTTAAAATCTCGATCATACTCGGGCATAACAATCTTCTTATAAAAAATAATATGCACTAATTTTACTATATGTGCTTTTTATTGTCAATTAGGGGCAGTCATTGGTTATTTCGGTCACGTTCCTAACCATTATTGATATTGCTTTCTTGCTGCATTACACTTTGAATATGGGGTATTAATATGGCCAGGGGAAATTGATTTAGCCCCAGATGCCATGTTTGACGCGGTGAAAAAAAATGGACGCTGGGTTTTGTAATAATGACGCAAAGTAGGTGGGAGGTATAGAGTAAGCCAAACAATTACTTTCTGCTGGCACGCTACCTAAAGATGTTGCCTAAAATCCTGAAAGCCCATCCGTGAAAGGCCAACCTACAAGACAATGCGCTGCAGTACCGTCACTTGGCCTTAAGCTGTGCTAGGTTGCGTCTGTTTGCAAGCCTACATCACAACTCCAAGTGACCCAATGGCTACTTGCTAGATAATACAGCCCACAATGTATGGATAGGGACGTGCTGCCAGACAAACAATCGGCATATTCATTTAATTGTTTTTGGTGTTGTGCTGCGGCTTGTTCGTCTTCTTTTCCCGTCTTAAAGTCAATGATCCACAGTTGATCTTGGTCTTCGAAGGTTCGGTCTATAATGCGTGTGACGATTTTATCGTGTTGTGCTACCAGCAGTTCCAGTTCGTTGTGTTCCTTATCGTGCTTGTTGATAATCCATAACCCAATAGGATCAAGAAACAATCGGCTTATTTGGTCTTGTAAGGCAGTTAAGGCTTGCTGTTGCATTAAGTCATCAAATCCTAAATTTTTAAATTCTTGGCGGGCAAAATTCCAAGGAACTTCCTCTATGCTGTTAGGATGATGATCACAAATCCACTGCATTAATTGGTGTGCAACGATGCCAGTTAGACGTGGAATGCCAGTGGACAGTGTGCTTGTTGGAACGCTTTTATCGCCATTAAAGCGGGTATTATTATTGGTACAATAAGCAACAGGTAATTTCATTAAATTGGGTAGAGCAACCAGGATTTTTTCTGCCTCCAGTGCATGTCCTGCAACTGTAAATTCTTGGTTTTTTAACAGGTTATGAAAAGATCCTTTGGCTAATTTGGATGAGTTATTGAGTAAATACAAGCGTGATTTTGCACGCGTTACTGCCACATACAGTACTCTTTGCGATTCATAGCTGGATTTGGCGTCATCCAAGCGGCCTAAATAATCATACAAATCACAACGTTCTTGATGCGCTGCCTGTATGGGTGATACCAGTAAAATATTGCCGTGGTTTTGTGTTGGCAATTTAAGCCACCTTAACATGGGATTATCGCCGCGGTTGGGTTGTGCACCTAAACTGGGTAAAAATACGGTATCAAATTCCAATCCTTTGGATTTATGTATGGTCATCACCTGTAAGCGTGACGGTGTTGCTTGCTGAGAGTAAAGTTTATTGAGTTGTTTTAAAAACTCTTTCATGTCTGGTAAACGTCCAGCTTGCTCGTAGCGGTCTAGCAAAGTCCATAATTGCTCTAAATCATTCAACTGGCTTTGATCTACTATTTTATCAAGATGGAGCTCACTTAGTGTCTGTGCAACCCAATCTGACAAACGACTTTGGCATCGGTAGGTTAATGCTTTGTGCATGACTTGGTAAAAAAAGCCAGCACGAATACGTCCTTCTTCGCTTAGTTCTTGAATGTTATCCAAGTGCATTAAAGCATGATAAATCGATTTGTTTTTATTAAACTGAGCGATGCAATGCAGGTCGCTCAAAGCCAAACCACAATAGGGACTGCGTAGCAGTGCCAACCACGAAAGTCGGTTGGCAGGTGACAACAAAGCCTGCGTCATTGACCAAGCATCACGCAGGTGTGCAAGGTTGGTTAATAAGTCTATATCAGTACCCTGATAGGGGATCTGATGTTGGCGCAGCAGGCGAATAATGTCGGTCAGCTGGCCTCTTGAGCGTACTAAAATGGCTAAGGTTTGCTCAGAGTCAGCATTTAATTCATCGGTGATTATTTGAATAAGGCTGCTTGCTTCTTGTTCGCGATTTTTAAATTGTAAGGCATGAATGGCGCTGCGTTCATCACCTTGAATCACATGGTTAGAGGGATGAAAGGAAACGGCGCCTGATTCAATATCAAATTCTTGTGGGAATATTTTAGAAAAATGAGTGTTGACCCAGTTGACCAGTGTTGCAGATGAGCGAAAATTGGAACGTAATTCTAAGGCATTAAGTCTAACCGGACCAATGCCTTGCTCTTTGGCTCGGAAAAACAAGCCCACTTCTGCCTGGCGAAAGCGGTAAATAGACTGCATGGGATCGCCAACCACAAACAGTGTTTTACCATCACCTGGCTCCCAACCTTGAACCAATTTACCAATCAGTTCAAATTGATTGATAGAGGTATCTTGAAATTCATCTACTAACAAATGATGCAGTGCATTGTCTAAATATAGGGCCAAATCGGTGGGGTTTTCTGAATCACCTAAAGCGGTTAATGCTTGCTGTGCTATGGCGGTAAAATCAACCTCATTGTGCTCGCTAAAAAAAAGATGTAAATGACCAACGAGCAGCGGCAGCATGATGAATAATGCTTGCAGCATTTCCCATTGTTCTAAATTGTATTCAGGGTTAGGTAACGTGCTGACTTGTATCAATGCATCAAGAAAATCAGGATGTTCACGTAATTCGCTTAATAATTCTTTGCTACTGGCTTTTATTAGGTCATATTCTTTATCGGGACAAACACCGCGTTTCAAACCCACATGGTGATCAAAAGCAACGCGAAAAACGCGTTCACCGGTTAATAACAGTTTTGTCAGAGCAATGACGGTGTTTTGGTCTATTTCATTAAATTCATACAAGCCTTGTAACAGAAATCGGGGTGAGTCGGGATTGTCTTCTATGAGCGCTAATTCACGAGCCAGTCGAGTCAGGTCGGCAGCCACATGTTGCGGCAGGCTTTTTTTACAACGCGATAATTCATGCTGTTCAATGAGACGCAGTGCTTGCTCAAAGGTTGATTTTTCTTGGGCTCTGGCCTGAAATAGAGGGTTTAGCCATTGATCTCTTTGAGCCAACAGGGCTTTAAATAAATCGAGCAAGCGATCTTGGCGGTTGTCTACATGCAATAGCAACACTTTGATTGCCTGCTGGTATTCCGGTGTGTCTATTGCAAATTGAATACAGCTTCGAGCCGCATTGAGATAATGACGCTCGGCGGTGTCAGTAATTTTTGCATAGTCAATTTGTTTTTCTAATAAAGGAATTGCTTGATTGATGCTTTGACACAGAGAGTCTATGGTGATGATTTTTAAACGGTTGGGTTGTTGTAACAAATCCCATTGAAAGTGCTCGCTACGGCTTAAAGCTTGTTTGGCAAAATCAAAGGTCAGTTGTTGGTGTGGCGAGTTGGCTTGTTGTGCATGGGCTGCTTGTTGCAGTGCTAAAATAATCCGCTCACGCATTTCGCTCGCGGCTTTACGCGTGAAGGTTAAGGCAATGATTTGTTCGGGGGCAGTGACCGTGCTTAGTAAACGTAAATAGCGCTGAGTGAGCAGCTCCGTCTTGCCGGAGCCCGCCGGAGCCTGCACTATAAACGACGTGTATGGATCCGTGGCGAGCTGTCTTTGGTCACTGTCAATCAGCGCCATGTTGTTATTCCAGCACCAATTCTTGAGCTGGTGGTCTTAGGTTGTAATGAGAACTCATGCAATGTCCGTAGGCGCCGGTATTGGCTATGAGCAGGACATCGCCTTCCTTGGTAACAGGTAATAATCGATCGTAACCCAGCGTGTCACCTGATTCACAAATAGGGCCAACTATGTGTGAAAAACCGGCTTTTTCTTCATGCAGTCGACTTAGATTAACGATTTCATGATAGGCGCCATATAGAGAAGGTCTAATCAATGAATTCATTCCGGTTTCAATGCCTATGAATTTAACTTTTCCTTTTTCTTTACACTGAGTCACTTTTGCTAAAATCACGCCGCTTTCAGCAACAAAAAACCGCCCTGGCTCAAGCCAAATTTGTAAATGAGGAAAGCGTGACTTAACCGCTAATAAGGCAGCATCTAAGGCTGCAAATTCAAGAGGGTATTGTCCTGGTTTTTCAACAATGCCCAAGCCACCGCCTAAATTAATGGATTTTACTTTGGGAAATTGACTGATTAACGGCGCGAGCATCAAGGCTGTTTGCGGCCATAAGTCGGCGGTTAAAATGCCACTGCCTGAATGGGCATGCAAGCCAATCACGTTGATCTCGTGTTTTTGCGTTAGTTCAAGGATTTGTCCTATGTCATTTTGCGTAATTCCAAATTTTGATTCGTTACCACCAGTAGATACATGTTTGTGATGACCTGCACCAGTACCTGGATCAATGCGCACAATCACATCGCGGTTTTTGAATAACTCCGACCAGTTTTCTAAAGGATACAGGCTGTCTATAGTGATGTAGCATCCTATGGTTAAAGCGTATTCATATTCAACTTTAGGAGCAAAATTAGGGGTAAATATAAGACGTTTTCTGTCTATATTGGGAAATAAATTTAGAACCAGATCCAATTCCTGAATGGAGACGCATTCAAAGCCTATGCCTTCTTTTTCTAAGGTTTGTAAGACGGACGGGTAGGGGTTGGCTTTAATCGCATAAAACAAGCCGTCAATGGATTCTAAGGCCAGCAGTTGCTGGGCTTTATTGGTTTGAGTCTGGCTGTGGTAGACATAGCAAGGTGAATGGCTGTGGCTTAAGGTCAGCAACCGATCCCGTTCCAGTTCCCACCAAGGGGTAGGGCGCGCAGTGGGTTTGCCAAATTCTTCATGCCAGCTTTTGGAGTAGTAGAAAATTTGTGGGTTGCTTTCTATCAGCAGGTGGTGCAATTTTTGGCAAAGTTTGTCTGCATGTGACTCGTCAACAACAAAGGTTAAATTTAAATCATTAGACGCCAGTGACATTAAATAGATTTGTTTGGCTTCAAATACTTCTAAAGCTGGGCCTAAGTGAGGCAGTACAGTGCGAATATGATGGCCAACCAAACTGACAGCACTACAAGGCTCGATTAATTTGGCACGTCCAAATTGATTTAATTCAGTCAACAAGGTGTTAATTGCAGCCCTATCATACAACTTAGCTGTATTGTCTAAAGACATGGTGACGTTAAATTCAGACGAGGAGAGCAAGTCGACTGAAAAACCATGCTTTTTGAAGGCAGTGAAAACATCGGCTAAGAAACCGACTTGTTGCCACATGTTCAAGGTATCTATAGAGATTAATAAAATACTGTGTTTGACTTGAATTGATTTAATTAGGGGCGCGGTCTCATCAATGTCTTTAGTCACCAGCGTCCCTGAGTGTTCAGGCATTTGGGTGAATTTAATGGACATGGGAATGTTAGCCCGCCTAACAGGAGGAACACAGTTGGGGTGCAGTACTTTAGCCCCCATAGACGCAATTTCCTGGGCTTCATCATAGTTTAATTGTTTTAACAAGCGGGCATGTGGCAGTTGGTGTGGATTGGCCGTATAAATTCCTGGTACATCAGTCCATATTTCACAGGCCAAGGCACCCAGTTTGCCTGCAAGTAGGGCGGCGGAAGTGTCTGAGCCACCACGTCCCAACAATACTGTTTCACCTTGAGGGTTGGATGCAAAAAAACCTTGAGTAATGATGGCTTGCGCACCACTTGATAAAAATTGCTCTACCAAGTGAGGTGCGTATTCACTGTCACAACGGGCAGAAAGGTAATTGGCTGATTCAGAGCCGATGAAAGGGGTGCTTATCAGCAGCTCGCGCGCATCGTACCATTTGCTGTTAATGCCTTGTTTTTGTAAAAAAGCATTGCCCAGGCGGGTCATCATGAGCTCGCCTAGGCTTAAAATTTGTGCGTGTGTTTTGGCAGGGGCTTGTTTTAATAAGGCTATGCCAGTGAGCCATTGTTCTAATTGATGTAAGTCTTTGGCAATTAATTCGGGATCCACCTCTAATTGCTCAGCCAAATTCAAGTGGCTGTTGCGAATGTCGGTGATAATGCTGTGGTGTTCATCTAACAGGGCGGCCTCTATGGTCTTTTCCAGTTTATTGGAAATTTGGGTGAGGGCGGAGCAAACAATAACCGGCTGCGCACCTGAAGCCATGTGCTTTTTGGTAATTGCCGCAATATTATTCCATGTGGCTCTGGTTGATACACTGGTGCCACCAAATTTAGTCACTATCTGTTGCATGATGTTTTTCCGCACAAAATTAATGCAGATTAGCATGGATTTTAGTGTGTGCACAAGTACTTATTCGGTTAATAGGCTAAAGCCTTAACTTGCTCTATTCATTAAATTATTGAAACCTGGATTACGCTGTACTGCATCCATATCGTTACTCATAAGTCAGCACAAAACTGAAAAACGCAATGAACCAATAGGGCTCGTCATTGCGAGGTCACGAAGCAATGACGCACTGTTTGAGTGCTGTGTGTTATTTTCCATGAGATAACTTGTGGGTAACGATATGGCTGCATCAAGGCTAGGAGCTAAACATGATGCTCTTACTGAATTTGTGTTTTTGAGGTCCAAGGTGCCTTCTTGGCAAAATTAACCATGGTGCGCCTTATGTTTTCATAATGAGCTAAAATTCATTACTTATTGAAATCATTGGGAAATAAGCCTACTTAAAAGTTTGAAATCAGATTCAATTCAACTTATGATATTCTTCAAATTTTTAAAATTGAAGGAGTATGTATTAATGAACATGTACAGACCGTTAAGAACTCTGGTTAGCACTGCAGTATTGAGTATTCTAGGTACAAGCGCTGCTTTGGCAACTGGATTTTCTTTGTATACTGAGGGCAATGGCTCAGCAACGGGTAACTTTGGCGCCGGTGTGGCTGCGGAAGCTACTGATGCATCTATCGGTTGGTTTAACCCAGCAGGTTTGGTTCTTATCCATGATCAACAAGTTGTCTTTGGTGGTGTGGGCGTGTTTCCTTCTTCCAAGTTGAGTGGTACCAGTACTTTTGTTGCTGCACTTCCTCCTCCTTTTGGTGAGATTCCTTTTAGTGAGTCATTTAATGGCATAAAATCAACTGAAAGTGCTGTTGTTCCCTCTTTTCATTATGCTTTGCCCTTGGGTGAGAATGCTACTTTTGGTCTGAGTCTGGTCGCGCCTTTTGGTTTATCTACCGATTGGGGTAACGCTTCTCCTGTTCGTTATGAGGCTACTCTTACCAAGCTTACGACTGTAACTTTATCACCTGAGCTTGGTGGTAGGTTGTCGGATAATTTTTCTATTGGAGCGGGCTTGGATTTACAATTCGCTAAGGTTACGTTTAACAGTATCATAGGGGCACCTCCTTTTGGTGAGATTTTAGAGCAAGGGGCGAATTTTCTTGACTCTTTGAGTTACAATAAAGGCACCTCCTACGGCGTTGGTTTTCATGCGGGTGTCATGGGTATGTTTAATGACAACCACACCCGTATCGGTTTAAATTACCAATCCGCCATCAAGCATAAATTTAATGGCAGCAGCCGATTGACAGGGCCTTTGGCCAGTACGGGCAACTTATTTGCTCCTGATGGCTTACCATCAAGTACTTTTACCAGTGATGCTTTGAGCAGTAACCCCATGAATTTACCTGAAATAGTTACTCTAAGTGCTTATCAGGATTTAAATGAGACCTTTGCTCTATTGGGTTCTGTTGTTTATACGGGTTGGCATGTATTTAACAACATTAAGTTGAATAATGTTGCAGCGCCTTTCATCGATGTTGATACGGGTGATGTGTCCAACTCTTATTTGGACTTTTCTTCACCACAAAACTTCAAAAACACCTGGCGTTTTGCTCTTGGTGGTAATTATCATGTGAACAACCAATGGATGCTTCGTGTTGGTGGTGGCTTTGATCAGACGCCGACGAACGATACAGACAGAGATGTTCGTTTACCTGATTCAAATCGCTGGGCTCTTTCTGCAGGTGCTCATTACCAAATGCGCCCTAATATCGGTATTGATTTAGGTTATACCCACCTGTTTGGCGCGAACACTACTATTGATAGAACCGATGCACTAGGAGCCACATCAACTTATAATGTCAATGCAGCTGTTAAAAGTTATGCTGATTTGGTTGGTGCACAATTGGTTTGGTCTTTTGATAAACAGCCAGAGATTGCTACAAAATAAAGTATCGTGGATGGCTGTTTGAATAAAGCTGCATGCAAAAAGACGCATGCAGTTTTATTTGTTTTGATATCCCTAATACGACGACGCACTGATTCCGTCTGGTGACTCTCAGATTGCGTTCAAGTTTGAGCGATCGATGGAAAGT
>JBIODT010000028.1:0-17954 GCA_044445305.1 Legionellales bacterium
AACCTGCTGCTGTTAATGACGGGACTACCGCCAGTGACGAACCTGCTGCTGTTAATGATGGAACTACCACCGGTGACGAACCTGTCGCTGTTAAAGAAGAGACTGTCGGAAACAGTCTGTTAACAACATCCCAAATAACAACATCCCAAATCGAATTATTTAAACTCAAAGCAGAATCGCTTAAAGCACTGTTAAAAATTTCACTTGGAATAATTGAGTTCCAATGGTTGCCATGGACGTGATTCAAGATCATATCTGGTTGCGCTGCATCACCCCTAACAGAAGCATCTTTAACAATAGCAGGAGCATCGTTAATAAAAATTTCCAAGTTTATCGCTGTATCACCATCAGCCCCCTGAAGCGCATTATGCATGATTAAAAGTGTCTCTTCTGTGCCCCAAACGCGATCCTGTTGTAAATGCGCTATATAAGCATCCAAATACTGTTGGTTGTTTTCATAAAAAAATCCAACTGTTAGTTCTTGAATAAGTGTATTTAAAATTAACTGTTGCGAATTGAGCTTGCTTCTAATTGGCGTGCTTATTTTCAATTTATCAAGATCTATAACTTTGCCTTCTGCTTCCGCTTTGGCTTTAATCCGTGCTATTTCCTTAGTTTTGGCTAGCCCATCTTCTATCGCCCATTCCTTTTCACGTTCTGACCAGCGTTTATCTAGCTCCTGCCATTGCTCTTGAAACGAAATAGCAACCAGTGGGGCCTTTGCTTCGAGATACTGACTGATGTACCTCTCCATTCCTGGTACACGATATATTTCGGCCCTTGTAAGGTTATCATTAACCGTATCATCTATAAGTTTACTGAGTGCTCCAGCTCCTATGCTTGGGAAATGTTTTTTGAGCCCACAGCCAATACCGTAAACCATCGCGTGTAAAAAAGAGCTGGCTTCCGGGGCATTTTTATAACCAACTCTAGTAGCTTCTGCTGCAAAATATCTAGTTGCCTGGCCAAGTATGGGTTCTATAACTCTCTTAATCTGAGCCTCACTGAACGCTGTGTCTTTATCCTTACTTAATAAATCATGAAGCGCCACTTTTTCAACTACAGTTAAACCCAGCCTATTGAATATTTTTTCTGCAGTGTCTTGGTCTTTTGTTCGTAAAAAGTACATCAAGGAGATACTATAAGCATAGTACATACAATTACCATCTGAACTGTTTTCAACTGTCATCATCATAGTGATCTACCTCAATGTTATAATAATATTGTTGTGCAATAATGTAGCACTTAAACCTTAAGGAAATATTAAGGCCTGTCTTCGTAAGGAACAAGAACAGGCGTTCTTGATGAGTAAGTTTAGCCATCCATGGATAATAACTGAGCTCGATGATAGAATAAAGCATTGAACAAAACGGCATGAGAGTTTTCCTCAATGCCGTTTTATTCAATGCCCCCCATATTAAGGTGATTTATTATGAAAAAATTAATTGTTGCGTCATTGTCTTTGTCATTAATCGTTGGATGTGCTCCTATGAATAATGAAGGTGTTGGTACCATTACCGGTGGTGTCGTCGGTGGGTTGCTGGGCAGCCAATTCGGTGGTGGTTCAGGAAAAGTTCTTGCAGTTGCGGGTGGTGCACTTCTTGGTGCCTATCTGGGCGGTCAAATTGGTAAAACAATGGACAGACAAGATCGTATTGAATTACAACGGGCCTTAGAAACAGCGCCAACAGGAAGAGTTATTATTTGGTCAAATCCAGACAATGGCAACCGTTATACAGTAACACCCACTAGAACCTATTACCATGCACAACAGCCATGTCGTGAATACACGACTCAAGCCGTAATTGGTGGCAAAAGCCAACAAATCTATGGTAAAGCATGTCGTCAAGGCGATGGTTCATGGCGTGTTGTGAATTAATTCGGGCTCCAACAAACCGTTTGTACCGTCCCTGAGCTGTTGGCTGCTGTTTTTACATTGACCTGATCAACGGTCATGCTGGCGCAAGTAGTGTCTGCAATTTGGGATCCGACTGGTGTTGCCGTTAATGTATAAGTTGACGCGCTAAGGTTTGATATTGCTATGCTATAAAAGCCTTGTGCTGAAGCTTGAGGAAAGGCAGGCAGTGCGCTACAAGCGGTGTTGTAGGAAAAGTTTAGAGAATAACAACGTTCCAATATGATCTGATCTTGTGTCAGTATTGCCATAGCATCAGAGCGTCGGGTTTTAAGTATGTAACTCGAATACTGCGGGTAAGCTATTGCCGCTAATATACCCATGATTGCAAGGACTATGATTAGCTCAATCAGTGAAAAACCCTGGTTGCGTTTGTTCGCGTGTCTGTTCATTTTACCATCCTATTGATTCCGCTCAAAGCAATCTTTATTGCAGTTGCCACCAACCTAATTTTCGTGAGGCATTATTGGGATTAATTACGGCTGATTGAGATCCATTTGATTGTGTAATCAGTAGAACCATATTGTTATTTTGATTCCGACCAATTAATGTTGCTGCGTTGGCAAAGCTGTTCAGCAAACCCATGCCCACGGGATAGGCGCCGTTATAGTTGTCATTTGTGTTAATGCTGCCTTGACTCAGAAAGTCAAATTGTGGCGTAGGGAACGCACCACCAGTCAAAAAGTTAAGCTCCAGAAGCATGGAAGTAAATCCAGTGCCGCATGCCGATAAAGGTGGCGTATTTAAGACCGCGATAAAGGAGCCGTTTAATATAGTGGGGGCTGTTACTAATATTTCACCCGGTATTGGTAAATCATCATACCAACCTACTTTATTATTCCAATTGATGGTGCTTGCAGACGCAGTGATTAGTGGTACTGCTAAATTTGAAACTGAGGTAGGTATCAAAGTTAGTGTTTGTTGTTGTAGGTTACTACGGCTGAATGGGTTGTATGCCTGAGGTTGGTCCCAGACGCCATAGATGGTTTGAGTTTGTGTACTCAAGAGATCAGTCTCAATCAGCAATCGTCCAGTACCAAACATGACAAACAAACCTTGTTTTCGTGGATAACTGGGGTTTAGCGTGACTACCGGGGGGGTTGTGATTGCTTGTGGCGCACCGCTTGCATCGGTTGCTTGAAACAACAATCGGGCCGCCCAGTTGGCAGGAAGTGGATCGCTAACATCAATAGCCCAAAGATTCCCTTGGAGATCGCCAGCATACACAACAGTGATGGGTTGTCCTTGCAGCCCGTTGCTTTGTCCTACGGCTACTGAAGACAATCCTTGAGGTAAGTTGGCATTGCAAGCACCAGGTACCGCAGCACAGAGATCAATTTTACTCAATACACTCCCGGTTTTAGCATCCAGAGCATAAAAAACTGAGGAGTTAGTCGGGTTGTTATAACCATTACCAAAAAATACGGCAAAACTGGATGGTGTGGCACCCAACACTCCTATTTGAGCTATTTGCGGTGTGCTGTAAGTTAAACCCATATTGGCATCGGTAAATTCCCAAAGTACCGCCGAGGCTAAAGCAGCTTCATTCGATAAAAGGGACGGATTAGTAACATCCAATGCATAAATACTGTTGCCCCCTGCATTTTCACCGCCTACAAGTAAGGTATGCCAACTGCTGTCAGAAAATTGCACATCAGCACTTTGTGGTGAACCATCAACAAAAAAGAGGTGGCTTACGTTATAAATAGGTACTGTTAGATTAATAAGATTTGCAAAGACCGCATTGGGTATGAATGCAAAATCCTCGACACCTGTTGCTGCATTAAAGGCATGCAGCATGCCATCATTTGCACCCACATACAGCATGGGCTGACGAGTGGCTTGTGCTGTTGCAAAAGCAGTATAGCTTGCGGAAAAATAAGGCCCATCGGGTACGCCAACATAATTCACTTGGCTGTCTATGATATCGCCTAAAATATGGGAGCGGTTACGAAACGTCCCACCATTATGTTGCTCTAATGCCGTATCGCCCCTCAGGTATTGCAGTCTATTTACTCCTTGAGCATCCGAAGGCTGAAGAAGCGCTTGCTGTGCGGCACTGATTGTGGCCCATTCAAAAGGAGTACCAGCCCCAGCAGTCGCTGGGGCAATTGGTGTTGGATCCCAGGTTGCGATGAAGCGATTGCTTGACCAGCCTGATCCCGCGACTAGATTATCGAGTAGTGTTTGTGCTGACCAGAGTATGGTAGATGCTGGTAAACCGGTGATTGGATTAAGTGCTATCGCAAATAAATTGCCAGTCCAATCTTGATATGGCGTGTCATTAGAAACAAAATTAGCCTGGTATTCTACACTGTTGGCGTTGATCTGAGTGGAGCTTACAGAAGCCGCTGAGGTTTCAAAACTGCCGTTTTGAATGGAAATCATAATGGTATTTAAATCACTAATTAAGGCGCTGGTGCTGGTAGCCGCATAATAATTGCTGGTACCACCAGCAACAGCCATGGCGGTAAGCGATGCTGCTGCGAGAGGATTGACTGCAGGGTCAACTCCTGCGCCAAGTCCAATAATATACGTTTGAATTCCATTAACTGAGAGCTGGGTTAAGGTATTGATTGAATCAGTCAGGGCTTGGCAGTTGGTGCTATTGAGTGAGCCATCAGCATTAAACGTAGCGGTGACGCCGTAGCCTGCTGCTGAAGCACTGCCTAAAGGAGGCCAAAACAGGCCACTGAGATCTTCGGTGGGCAGACCATCAGAAATTAATATCAGGTATTTTTTTTGGGGACAACCATTACCACTGGTGGTACTTAGTGATGCAAGGTAGGTGTTTGCATTGGTTAAAAGACCTGCGACCGGGGATTGCACGGCCACAGCTTTAATTTCGCCAGTGCCATTATTATTGGTCTCCGGCATTAAATATTGTAAAAATAAATTAATGGCATTTGCAACCGTTATAGTGGTTGGATAAGTTCCTGCTGAGGACATGGGCACAAGCAGAGTGCCATCTGTTGCGGATTGACTGCCATAATAGCCAAAGCCACGTTGTGAATACATGACTTGTGGTGAATAAGGCACATAACCGGCGTTAGTTGGACCGGTGCCAAAGGCACCGATGTTGGGCAAGGACGCATAGTAGTAAAGCAGTATTGACCCATAGTTGTAACTGGCTAAAGAGAAATTGGGAGGAAATGGTGTCGCAGGATAAGGCCCTACGTAGGTATCAAACAGTGCGGGAACCGACCCACTTGGGGCATAAAGTACGTCGTTAATACTTGGATCGTCACTGGATGCACCTACCTCCATATACAGGTTGTTGGCGAGTACATCTGTGCCATAAAAACTCGCCAGAGCGCTGCAATCGCTGGCAATGGTTGAAGAGGCTGATGTGTAATTATAACAGGGATTGGTAACGTACTCCGCACCAGCTACAGTGGTATTGGTAAAGATAAAATCACTGGTTTGTGGCGACATATAGTACACCCATGTGGTATACAGAGCGGCCCCGGAGGTGTCATAGATTTCCAAACCAAAATCAGTTGATTGCATGAAAGCTTGAATAATGCCCTGTACACCAGCTTTGGCTATGTTTAAGCGACTGGCACTGTTATCAACCTGATTGCCATTTTGAGTCACCGTATAAGGTGCCTGTCCTGTGCTGTTTGCTGCCTGAATGGGTGGTACAAAGCCTGAAGGGACCAGGTAGTCGATTGGAGAACTTGAGTTGCTCAGTGAACTGATATCCGTGCTAAGCGCGCCAGACCCAGTCATTATCGCACCACTTAAATCACCATCCATCGATTGAGAATTGCCGATTGCAAACAACACTTGTGGGTGAATGGGACTGGCCATGACCAGGGGAATTTGAGGAATAATCAGCGTGGGCACTGCATGAGCGACTGTGAATAAGGACAGCGTAGAATACGTTAGGAGGTGTTTCAATAATCTGTTCATATCATAGTAACCTATTGTTGAATTTGCACGGTAGTTTGTATCAGTATGGACGAATTGCCATTTGCACCTACTGAACGGGCTGTAATTCTATAAATATTGGTTGGTGTTTGCATGTTTTGTCCCGGTTGAATAACTGATGGCAGTTGCTCAATGATGTAGCTGGCTTGTGAACCTGTTCCTCCAGCAAAACTATTGATAACAGCTGGTCCGCTCCAGTTGATTGTTGTCCATAAGGGGCTGGCATTCACGTTAAATATATAAAGACCATTGTTATTTTGCAAAAAATTTGCTGAGGCATAGGTGCCATTGAACAGGTAATCAATTGCCTCATTTAAGGCTGCTTCTGTTTTTTCAAAACTGACCTCGGAATCGGTTGCATTGGCAGCAACACGCGTTTGAGTCGTGTTCAGAACGGCTTCTGTAAGTGCTAACAGGGTGAGAACAATCAGCATCACCAGCGTTATTAATAAAACATAACCTCTTTGCATTTTTGAAGGCTGCTTGTTCATGATAGCGCATTCCTCAGGTTAATGGTCATTTCAAACACATGACGTAGCCGCGTGTCTACGGGGACCGTAACCGGAATATCCAATACCGTGAGTGGACTTGTACTCGAAATGCCCGAACCAAGTTTTCCTGCAATAATAAAGCCTATTCGAACGGCATAGACCGATGACCAGTCAGGTACAGCATCAGCCGACACATACTGCGTTATGACACCACCGCTACCGATTCCATATTGAACTTTCATCAGCTCAACACCAGGGACAATCGGCTGAACGGTCCAGCTGGATCCATTTAATATGCCACGCATGAGTGCACTGTCGCCACCTTGACCTTGTCCAATAAAAAAAGCAGTTTGCTGGAGTACTATAAATTGGGCACCAGGTTGGAAGTTAACCGTAAAAGTACTGGTGGCATTTTGTAGTACTCCTGCGCCCGAACTGTGCGATAGGTTGGCTCCTGTGACACCGGTAATTGCAAAGATGATGGTTTTACCGCAGTCGGATACAGCACCAAATTGCGGTGGGATTATGCTCGTGCCGTTAGTGCCTTGTAAGGTGAACGAACTGCTTGTTGAATCAATGGCTGTTATTGATATAGGGATGTCATCAGGAACAGAACCCAGGAGGATAAGGACGTCACTTGCGTTCACCACATCACCAACTAAAGAGCTGTCCAGGGCGGGAGTCCAATCACCGGCATTGCTGTCATTAGCAGGATTGATTTGCAGGGTAATAGGGCTTACTCCACCGCTATAACCCATTATTAAGGTAGGAACTGTATTGATTGTTCCTATAGGACTGGGCCCGCCACTGTTTAAATTAGAAACAGCATTGCTTATTGCACCACATCCAGTAAAGCCTGCGGATCTAATGACGGGTGTTACCATATTGGTGATGGCATTTTCTGTACTTTGGATCAGTGCTTGTGAGTTTGCTGTTTTATAGGTTTGAGTCTGCGCTACGTACAAGCCTATCACAGAATAGCTTATAATAAGTCCAATAATGGCCCCTACCATCAATTCCACTATAGAAAAACCTTGTTGTTTTGATATGAGGTTGTTCATAATTCACTCTGCATGCTTAGTTGAACCCAATTTGCATTCGATGACGAAGTGGCGCTGGTAGCACCCAGTAAACTTTGCGCAGGACTATCATCCCATTGCACTGTCACAGTAATTAGCGTGTTGCCTGCAGCCCCTGAAGATACGGTCATGATGGAGCCACTGCCACGGGGCAGTTTTGACACATCATTGCTAAGCCAGTACCAAGTATCGTACGCAGCCAGTTGCTCCGGCGTGCAAACGGATACATTGCACAATGCTGCAGGTTGACTCGGTACCGTGGGCAGACCACTGCTGTTTATATTGCTGATAATGTAATTGCCACTGGTGGCGGCCAATGTGTTCGCGCGTATTCTATCAAAGATGTCATAAACACATTGCACTGCTTGCTGTTTTGCATAACTTGAGTCATTCGCTTTATTAGAAAGCAACAACATACCAGCTATGCCTAGCATGCCAATGGCGAACAATACCAGGGAGACCAAGATCTCAATTAGAGTATCCCCTTGTTGCTTTGATGTCATCATATACCGTCTACCTTAAGGGCATGTCAAACTGCTATTATCCCAGACCGCCTGTCCTGGCGTTGATCCGGACTGGACAAACCCTGTTGCTAAAACTTCTAATGACAGCGCATACGCCCCACCTCTGCTGTCACAAAATTTAAAATCACTTTGGGTGGTAGCCAGACTGTGGGAATCAAAAACCACACTCGCCACAGTCGCAGATAATATTGGACCTGTAGGCGATAATTGCTGACTTTGAATTAGGGTGCTGGAACCAGCTGCGGGTAAAGTAACGACTATCCAACCAGAACTCCAATTGCTGCCACAGCTAGTAGAACCTAATGTACCGAGAGGACAAACCTGTACATTCATGGATTGATTTAGTGCTGTACTGCGTGCGAAGTTCAGCCCATTAACCAAGGCGTCTGAATTTGCCACTTCGCTTTTGTTCAGTAGCATGTTTGAAAATGATGGCAATGCCAACATTAAAATGATGCTTAAGATACTCATGGTAATAATGAGTTCAATCAGGGTGAATGCTGCTGTGGCTTGAGGTTTATTGGGTGAAGTGGACTGTTGCTTGTGCAAGGATTTAAAAGCCGTCTCATTCTTGTTTGCTGCTCCATTTGATTTTACGCACAAAGAACCACCGCCATAAATTGGATTCAATAAACATCTGAATAAATGAGCTCGCAGTATGGTTGGTTTTATGTTCAAGACAGCGCCCCTAGTGTACAAGCGTTATGGCTTCTCCTTTGATTATAGTATTATACTGATACAGTTGTTGGGGATTTTTTTGATAATTAAGAAATTTTGACTTGGGCATGCCGGTGCGTACTTGCACCATTCACGACGTAACATCGACCAAACACCGCTTTCTACGCTTGGAATAATCAGACAATGCAACCCAATCTGCTTGCATCAACGCCTCTTTCTTCCTGCGACTCCATCCCTTAATTTGATGCTCGGCAGCCAATGCTTCTTCACGAGAAGCACAGGCTTGAGAAAATACTAAGGTAACCGGTAACCGCGTACTGGTATAACAACCGGCGATCATTTTACTTTGATGCTGTACGAATCGTACTTTCTAGATTATCGGTGTGCCCAGTATAGTAGCTTTTATCGCTACATTGGAGAATATAAACCCAAAACATATCAAGACTCCGTTGATTTAGTACGTCGTAAATGGTTCGAGACGGCGCACTAAAGTTCTGTGTTATTTTGCTGGATCGGCGAGTGCGCCTCCTCACCACGAACGGGTTCAAACTATATACCAAAGTCAAAATCAGCGCGCGTAGCCTTGATGCAGCGCAGCGTAAGGAAGGTTTCTACTCGCCATTTAAATGGTGAAAACCTTGTTTACGGTGCGCTGCATCATGGCTACGCGTTCGGCGGTTATCTCATTACCTTTATTCAAGCCTGATTGCCTGATCGTAAAGACGAATTTCCACGTTCATTGAGTCCAATTCATAGCACATGTGTTTTTGTCCCCTACGAAGGTTATTTTGCTGGATCAGTGAGTGCGCCGTCTCGAACCATTCACGACCCACGCAACCCGCTAGAAGACCAGGCTTGAAAGAACACCCAAAAAGCATGGTGCAGAAATTTATTTCTTAGTAGAAGAACGTCGTCCAAAACTTTGTCCACTGGGTTTCTTCGCAACTATGCTCGTGCTTTTTCTCTGCGGCGCGCTTCTTTGAGAATTTCTTTTCGGCGGTGTTCCTGAACTGGGAAGGCTGTGATTGGGTTCAAAATCCTCGATTTCAACACGTTCCAATTTCCGCTTAATCAACTTCTCTATGGCAATTAATTGACCCACTTCATCAGCACTTACAAAGGAAACCGCAAGTCCTGAAGCACCAGCGCGACCAGTCCTGCCAATGCGATGCACGTAATCTTCTGCAACTTGAGGCAAGTCAAAATTGACCACACAAGGAAGTTGATCAATATCAATACCACGGGCTGCAATGTCTGTTGCTACCAAAATATGTAATTCGCCCGACTTAAATTCCGCTAAGGCTTTGGTGCGTTGGGATTGTGATTTATTGCCATGAATCGCTGCCGCATAGATGTGATCTTCAGCCAATTGTTTTACCAACTTGTTCGCACCATGCTTTGTGCGAGAAAACACCAATGTTTGTCCCCATTTGTTGGTATGGATTAAATGACTGAGTAAAGCAGGTTTTCGACCTTTATCAACTGGATGAACTGTTTGTTTTACTGCAACAGCAGTGGCGTTACGTATGGCAACATCAATTTCCACAGGTTGGTTTAATATGCCTTTAACCAAGGTACGAATTTCATCAGAAAAAGTAGCAGAAAACATTAAATTTTGTCGGTTTTTAGGCAATAAGTTAATAATTCGTTTGATGTCATGAATAAAGCCCATATCCAACATGCGATCTGCTTCATCTAAAACCAAGGTATCTACTTCGTCAAGTTGGATGGCTCGTTGTTGGTGTAAATCCAACAAGCGCCCAGGAGTAGCCACTAACAGTTCAACCCCACCGCGTAATTTTAACATTTGCGGACTGATTTTTACCCCACCAAAAACAACAGCTGAACGCAGCGACATATGACGCCCATACTGCACAATGCTGTCATGAACTTGTGCTGCCAACTCACGTGTTGGTGTAATAATTAAAACCCTAGTGCGGTTGCTTTTTGCACGTGGTTTGTTTTGAATGTTTTGTAAGATAGGTAATACAAAACCAGCTGTTTTGCCTGTTCCAGTTTGTGCTGACGCCAGCACGTCCTTACCACGTAAAATAGCTGGGATCGCCTGCTCTTGAATGGGTGAGGGTATAAGATAGCCTAATTCGTTAACTGCACGCACTAAGGGCTCGATTAAACCCAATGCTGTAAAACTCATGATGTTTCCTTAATATTTGATACTGCGCGAGGTCGTAAGTTAAATTTTTAGCACACTGTCTTACAAAATATCATAAAACCGCAATTTGTGACCTCGCACAGTGTAATTCGAAGTTTGATGATTATTTTTAAATCAATTGTACCATGGATTTGCTATAAAAGGGGCTTTAGTGCGAGTAAAAGTTTTCTTAGCCCTCTAAAATCGTCTCTTCCAGCCACTGAATGAGAATCTCTTGAGTTGCAACCGATGCTTGATCCAGGCTTTGTACGCATATAAAGGCTATCTGCTTGTTTGTTTTCACTTGATGTAATCGAGACTTTATCTTTTTTAATGAATGACAAGCACCATTTACTGTAATAGCCTGGCGTGTTGCGTCAAAAGTCGTTCTATTGTGCTTCATATCCAAATGCACCATTAAAGGTATGGCAGACATTTGCTCTAGATGTCGAAAAGGGAAACGAATATTGTCTGCAAATACCGAGGGGTTTTGGTCAATAAAATCTTTGAACGTTTGTTTGATGAGCGGGAAAGGCGCGTGCGGCAATAGATAAAAGCGTTCGTTCCAACCTGCCCGTCTCGCACTTTTCTCTTGCCAATGTCGGTGTGGATTTCTAATGGGTGCTGGCTCAGTTTGACCTAGCAGTGCTTTCAGCTGCCGCTTCATTAAATACAGCCATTTTTTATCTGACTGCGTTTTCCATCTGCCACGCAGAACCATGCGATTAGATTGAAAAAAATCCTCCGGATTAACAGGCCGAACAAGACAAACATCATCATTAAAATAAAGAAAATGACTTGATAATCCATCTATTTTCCACAACAGCCACTCAATAGTTAAACTATTAAATACTGGAAAACACGCTTCAAAACCAACAAATAAATCCCGTAGATTAATGATTTTTATTTTTTGACCAAATTCTGTATTTTGTAATTCTGCCAGCGAAGAGGGCACTTGATCATCAGTAACTATGTAAATGGTTCTCAGCCAAGGAGCAAAGCGCCGCAGTGAATGAAGGCAATAGTGAATTTCACCACATTGCTGAATGCGGGTGGGCTCAATGACTTTTTTTTGTTCAATGCCTCTCTTTATACAATAACCGGCAAGTTTTTGTTGGTACGCAGGCTCATATCCATCCACCCAGGAAATAACGGCATCGATCGGAGGTTGAGCTGAATCAGACAACATTATCGTTATCGCACTAACGTCGTGTGGTAATAAATGTTGTGCTCTGATGAGGTATTGTGCTGCATTAGCATGTTATTTAACCAATTAATATTTTAAAAGTTCTTCATTGATGCGCCCAATCTTACTCGAGTTTTTATAAAGTTACTAGAATATAGCTGTTTTTAGCTTTACTTTAGGTACTCATTTCCATAAGATTAATTCCTTAATGGAAAGTCCAACACTGAAACCAAATGGAAATTTTTTGCTTTTTAATGGGTATACTCTACACCTATACCTTTAATTTTTACCTGCCCCTAGCCACACTGGTGCTTTTTTTTATTAACCCTCGATACCCTATCATTTTATTTTTTGTCTTTGGAATAACAGTAGCATGGATTCATCAGTGGTTTATTTCACCCACAGGCATGCCCGATACTGCGATCATCTCCCAGGCATTATTGCGAGGCACAATAGCCTCTATCCCCGTTCAAAACCCAAATAAAACACAGTTTGTCTTTGCGGTTGAGCAATTCAATCACCACCCAGCACAAGGATTGGTCCAATTGGCATGGTATAATCATGCACCAGTGGTACATGTTGGACAGCGCTGGCAGTTTGTCACAAAATTAAAAAAACCACGCAATTTTTTAAATCCAGGAAGCTCTAATTATACAGCCTCTCTGGCTAAAAAACACATCGCATGGACTGGTTATATTCGTTCAAAAAATACCAAAGCACTCCCTGCCACAGATTTTGGATTTGATTGGCTGAAATTACGTGAGCAATTGGGCAGCGCCTTAACAAAATTAGCAGGGAACAAGAAAACAGCAGGAGTTATAGAAGCATTAACTTTAAACTTAACCAGTCAAATCAGCCAAGAGCAATGGGAGCTTTTTAGACGCACAGGAACAATCCACTTATTCGGCATTTCAGGTGAACACATAGCCTTAGTCTCAGGACTTGTTTTTTGGCTACTCCAATGGCTGTGGTCCAGAAGTGAATACTGTTGTTTGCGCATTCCTGCCATTTATATAGCCAGTATTGGTGGGCTTGTCACAGCAATACTGTATGCCTTTTTGGCAGGGTTTGAGCCGCCAGTACAAAGGGCTTTAATCGGATGTTTCTTTTACACAGTTTACTGCCTGGGAAAACAACGCTTTACCCCTTGGCAATCATGGCGTTATGCCCTCTTTGGTGTACTGTGCCTCGAACCACATGCGGTCTTTATGCAAGGCTTTTATTTCTCCTTTCTTGCCGTTGCTTGTTTGTTTTTAACGCAACAACGGTGGCAACTGAAGGGTTATAAAGGTACTTTGGCCTTACAATTAAGTTGCTTAATAGGGTTAATGCCTTTGACACTTTATTGGTTTTCTTATGGTTCTATGAATGGATTTATTGCCAATTTATTTGCCATTCCTTTGGTTGGCTTTCTTATTGTACCTCTGGCCTTAATCACCATGTTGGTTAGTCATTACAGCTGGTCCTGGTTGCTCATGCAACCTTTATCCTGGCTTATTGCCTTATTATTTAAAGGATTGATTTGGACTGAGCGCTTGTCAGCCATTAACATCAATTACTCGATTACTGCCATTGAATTCGTAGCGTCCTTGATGGGTGCCTTACTGTTGTGGGTGGTGCTGCCAGTCAAACCCTTTAAATGGATTGCGTTGCTCTGGTTATTCATTCCATTTATTCCGCCACGCCCTTTACTTCATCATGGGGACGCCTTAATTCATGTGTTGGATGTAGGTCAAGGCTTGGCTGTTGCCATTCAAACACAACGCCACGTATTACTTTATGACACGGGAGACCAATTTTTCAAAGGCAGTGACTTAGGGAAAATGGTCATTTTACCTTATTACACTGCTAACAAAATAAAAAAAATCGATACTGTAGTCATTAGCCATCCAGATAAGGATCATCGAGGCGGCTTAAGCTCAGTGCAACAAGGAATGCAAGTCAATCAATTGCTCGTTAATGATCCCCATTATTACCAGCATGGAATAAAATGCCATGAGTATCCCGATTGGCAATGGGATGGCGTGTCCTTTCATTTTTTTCCAATAAAGATGTCTTTTAATGACAAAAACAATTCTTCTTGTATTTTACAAGTCAAAAATGCTGCTGGGCGTGTGTTGTTCACCGGTGACATAGAAAAAATTGCTGAAGATTATTTAGTAAAAACATACGGGGACGAATTGGCTTCAGAAGTATTAATTGTGCCGCATCACGCCAGTAAAACATCATCATCCTACCGATTTTTACTTGAAGTAGCACCACGCTATGCCATCGCATCTTTAGGATTTGATAATCGATTTCATTTTCCGCATGCTAAAACGCTAGCAAGCATGAAAACACTAGGGATTGATTTTTTTAGAACGGATGAATGCGGGATGGTACAAGTGCTGTTGCCGGCGGTAGGGGTGGTTAAAAAACCGACCTGTTATGCTGATGTTTGAACTAAGATGCATGAAAAAATCCTCATGCATCTTTTTAGGATCGTATTCGAAAATACGTTAGGTTCAAGACTATATTAACAACCGCATCTGCTTTCTGTTAATTCTAGAGTCACAGAATCCGCATCTCCTTCTTCGCAGGGTGTCCGACAAACTAGGGGTGAATCAGTGCTTGTAGTCGCTGGGCAACAACAATCCAGCAGTGCATCAACAGCATCACTTGCTGCTTCTACTAAAGTAGCTGCGGTACGAGTCACCAGTGCAACTGCATGCACAGGCATAGAGATTACAGCAAGCAAGGTGTAATAAGCTGCTACTAAAGTATGCAGACCAGCCACTACAGCGGATGCCAATGCCAGTTTAAATGTGTAGTCACGAGCATCAGAGCGACCAAATAATGTTAGTACTCCAGCGGCTCCCAGCTCAGCAATAAAAGAGAAGGCATGATAGCATGCGCTCCCTGCGTAATAGATAGCAGGAACACCATAACCAATTGGAGCCACAACAGGCTCTATAATGGCAGAAGCTACATCACAAAAACCTTGGAAAGGTTTAAAAAACTGAGGCACACTGGTTTGCTTCCATAGATTTGCTGGTATTGCTTTAATACTGCCCTCGGTTATTGCACCATTTTCATCATATATCACACTAAATAGACCACTCATTTATATCTCCATTATGATTAATTTTAAAGCATCATACGCTTAATTTAAATTAAGTCAACATGAATTTGAGTTAATTATCATCAACATGCTGATAATTAACGACGGCCCCTAATCTAAAGCCCTACGGGTAATTAACCAAGCATTGGAGGCATGTGGCGAAAAAAAAGCATCACTTACTGCATACCCAATTACAGCAGCCAGTTGATCATTGATGTAAAGCAGTGGAATTTGCTCTCTAAGCCAAGGTGGAATTGCCCATTCTTGAACTAGTTTTTTTAGTTTTTTGGTTTGACCATGCCACTTGAGCACCTCACCACCCTGCCTGAATTTAATTTGTATTTTTGCACCTTCAGGCACGAATAAACCATGATTGGCTTGCTGAGCGCAAACAACCATGGATGCAGCTATAATGTTTAAAGGCTGAGGAAAAGCAGTCCAATCAATGCACTGTTGTAAATCGGTACTTTTTTTTCTATCTAAATAAAGCTGCTGCTGATAACGACGTACTTGAACTTTATCCCAGGAAACTACAGGTGTGGCATCAGAGCTTGCCCGTATCACCTCATGAATTAGACAATGCAGTATTGCAGTTGAAGGCAGTTGCACCTGGTTTTTTTTCAACCAATATCGCAATGTATTGGCAATACGATCGTCATTAAGTGCTTTTAATGGTTCCATGGACAAGGTATTGATTGGCAATGACCAGGTCTGCTCGTCTATTATCGCAAGGTTATCCAAGTTGGCTTTTGCTTGCCGACAATGCGTTGCGGTTCTGGCAACAGCAGCAACTACCCCAGGCCATTTTTCTATGAGTAAAGGCATCACCTGCTGGCGCAGGTAATTACGCGAAAAGCGAACATCCGCATTGCTCTCGTCTTCAATCCAATGTAATTGATGACCAGCAGCATAGTGCTCGAGATCTGCACGAAAATGAGTTAACAAAGGTCTGGCTAAGGAGCCACTTGCCAAGTCACTGAACTCTGCCATGGCCGCCAAACCATCTACACCAGCACCTCTAAAAAGTTGCAACAGCACCGTTTCTGCCTGATCATTCAAATGATGAGCTAAAATCAAGCAATCATGAGCAGTCAACATCGAAGAGAAAACCCCGTAACGCGCGATCCGCGCACCCTCTTCTACATTCGCAAGCCGATCAAACTCAACTGCTTGTGCAATAAAATCAACCCCGACTTGCACACAAAACTGAGCACAATGGTTTTGCCACAAGGGCGCGTTCATACTAATACCATGATTCACATGCACAGCAACTAATTTATGGCGCAACAAGGTATGCGATGCAAGCAGGTGCAACAACACGGTCGAATCCAAGCCACCACTAAAACCTACAATTAATTTGCTATGTTTTTCTAAACGCAACAGCCACTGAGGGCTCAATAAAAGCTTAGTCACAAGCACCCATAGCCATAAATTTTTGATACCTGCGTTCAATTAAGGTATCTAATGACAGTTTCTTTAAGGCCGAAAGCTCGTTTATCAATATTGTTTTTAAGCGTTTGGTCATTTCATCAATGTCACGATGCGCACCACCTAGAGGCTCAGGAACAACCACATCCACCAATTTGTTGTCTAATATTCTATCGGCGGTAATCCCCATCGCTCGCGCAGCTTCACTGGCTTTGGCCGCATCTTTCCAAAGTATTGAGGCACAACCTTCTGGTGAAATCACCGAATAAATGCCAAATTGCAGCATTAATATCCTATCACCCACACCAATGGCCAAAGCACCACCCGAACCGGCTTCCCCTGTTACAGTGCAAATAATAGGCGTTTTAAGACGTGACATGGTATAAAGATTACGGGCAATGGCTTCGGATTGATTGCGCTCTTCAGCCCCAATTCCAGGATAAGCACCAGCGGTATCAATAAAAGTAAAGACCGGCAGTCCAAATTTTTCAGCCATTTTCATTAAACGCAAGGCTTTCCTGTATTCCTCAGGCCGTGCCATACCAAAATTACGATACACTTTCTCCTTGGTCCGCTTGCCCTTTTGATGGCCAATTACCATCACTGGCTCACCATTTAAACGCGCCAAACCACCAATTATTGCAGGGGCTGCAGAGTAACTTCGGTCACCATGTAACTCTTGAAAGTCAGTAAAAATGCGCTCAATATAATCAGTAGTCTGAGGCCTTAAAGGATGCCTTGCCATTTGGGCAACTTGCCAAGGCTCTAAATTTGCAAAAACATGGGTGGTTAAATCCGTGCACTTGGCTTCAAGGCGCGCGATTTCATCACTCAAATTCACTTCGTTGTCACTACCAACCATACGAAGTGCTTCAATTTTCTGATTCAACTCTTCTATGGGTTGCTCAAAATCCAAAAATTGTCGGCTCATTAATTACTCTTTATAAAATGACAGAAGACAAAGATGCATGCAGGGTTTTTCATGCGTTGGCATCCAAAACCTGATTTTGCATCAGTTCTGTCCAAAGTCTAATAGTATATGATACTCTGTAACCATCCGCTAGGGGGTTCTTAATCCATACAAGCACTACAATGACCATTACAAAATTAATACCATTAGCAACACAAAACCCTACATTAGATGAATCGCATGTCGATCTTTGGCAGTTCTCATTAGAGCATGAATTAAACAACGCACAACAACTGTTAAATGCCGATGAACGCACTCGAGGCGCTCGATTCTACTTTAGCCGACACAGACGGCGCTTTTGTACCGCAAGAGCCACTATGAGAATTATTCTTGCTCGTTATCTAGACTGTGCACCTGAAGATCTGGAGTTCACCTACAACGATTACGGGAAGCCAGACGTTATTAATACAAAAAGCCTACAATTCAATATAAGCCACAGCGCTGACTTGGCACTGCTTGCCGTCGGCATGAACCACCCCATGGGTGTAGATATAGAAC
>JBIODT010000029.1:0-17843 GCA_044445305.1 Legionellales bacterium
AGTTTTGGCAGTGGATCCAGCAGAGCAAGTAGTTTTGGCAGCGGATCCAGCAGAGCAAGTAGTTTTGGCAGCGGATCCAGCAGAGCAAGTAGTTTTGGCAGCGGATCCAGAAGAGCAAGTAGCACAGGCAGCAGCTGAAGCAGCGCAAGTAGCAGCGGTTGAAGCAGCGCAAATAGCAGCGTCTGAAGCAGCGCGAGTAGCAGCGGCTCAAGCAGCCTTGGCAGCAGTACCAGTTGATCTTGCAGCTGAAAGGGTAAGTCGGGCACGCACACAATTTGGACTTTACCTTGCTGAACTCTACAACAAAGTGCTTGACCTTGATCAACGCCGAGGCCGTGTGGAAGGTGATGATGAAATTAAAGACAAAGCCGATGACAAACTAGAAGAAGGGTATCAGGCTGCTAATACACTTTATCAAGAATTAAAGCTTGAAGGTAACGCGTATTTTAGTAATTCTCAAAGAAATCATGAGCAGTTCAAACAAACATGTGCTGGGCTTATAACCACAGCACACAAAACACTTGATAAACATAGAGGGTGGTCGGCATTTTTAACCAACCTCGGTTTGGTTTGTGCTGGACTTATTGGATTTATAATCAAAGGTGTCATTAATATATCTAATAACCGCTCATTCCTCTTCGTTCATAAAACAGATGCATCAAAAAAACTAGATCGACTGGAAGAAAACATTAATAAGTTAGAGCTAGAAGAAAAAACTGATAATTTAGAACCAGAAGAAGACATTAATAATGTGAGGCCTGCGCCATAATGTGCCTTAATGAATTAATAGGATTCTTTTTGAGCTGTGACTGCGCGTAGTATAGCGCGCAGCTTCGCCCCATATGAGTGGTTGTTTTTTTTTGCTTATTCATGTAAAAACAGATCCAATGTTCGTCATTGAGGGGCGATAATCAAGCGTTAATAAACGTAATGAGCTAACGGCAGATCGCGTAGCCTTGATGCAGCGCAGCGTAATCAAGGTTTTAACCATTTAAATGGAGCATGCAAACCTTGATTACGCTGTGTGCAGTATAAAACAGGACGTTATTCCGGACATGATTCTAAATAGTATATTGAATGCCAAACAGTACGGTATCGAGCGTGCTGGCTTTGGTATTTGATTGCAAACTATTCAATGCGGAGCCGCTGGCATTAAAGTAGCCTGTAATTTTAGGACTGAAACCAACGACGTGTAAATAGGCTGCAGTTATGGCCCAGTTGTCATTAAAATTATATGAGCCACCTAATTTTATTTCCGGCAACACTTGGGTGCTGTTGCTTTCCAGATTAGCCGAATTAACTGATGCATCTAGAGTAGGGAAGTCAAAATTTGTTCTTGTAGTGAAGTTTTCTACGAGCGCGCCTGCTTTGATAAACAAACTATAACAAGGTTGCGTGAATACAAAGCCCATTAAGGCATCAAAGCCAGTTATGGTGTCTTTGATGGATAAATAAGTAGGCGAACCTGCAAAGGCACCTGTAAACGTGGGGCTCATGCTAGCACCACCATAATAACCCCAACCAATTTCCCCACTAATACCAAAATCCTCATTGATTTTATTCATCATTCCTCCCGACAGACGTCCAGAATACCATCGGTCGGTTTTGGTTGAACCTATAGTGCCAATAGGTGCGATGAAATTAAAGCTGTCTATCGCATTGCGGCTATAACCGCCTTCAATCGCTACAAATGGAGTGATAGAACCCATGTCGTCAGCATAAGTGTTGGCGCTGCATAATAAGGTGGAAATCAGTGGAAGCAATATGGTGGTTTTTTTCATGATGTTGTTATTCACTCTGTTTTGTTAAAAAGATAAAAACGTGATTAATTTAAATCAGTTAGCGGCGAATTACCAGAAAAATTATTAAGCGGATTGGATTTTGAATAAAGTCATACTGCAAAAGGGCTGGTTGGGTAGAACTGCATGAAAAAAAACATGTGGTTCTACTCAAATGAACAAGGAGCGCGTCCAGAACAACTTGCGTTAAGCTCGAGGTGAACAGGTTGTTAAAATGTCTTTCTTGTGATCTGATTGAATAAATGCAAATCTAATGGCGCTACCATGATTCCTGACAGAGTCCCGTCGGCGGGCGAAAAGACTCCGTCAGGAATTATGGTAGCATCATTAAAGTTCTTCCATTTATCGATGGTAATGACCACCGCCACCTACGTGTCCACCATTGTAATGAGGACCTCCACGATATGCACCCCAAGCACCTCGAGGCGCTCCGCGATAGTGATGTCCCCAGCCTGCATGTCCATTGGCGTAGAAGTTAACATCCCATCCGTCGCCGGTCCAATATCCAAATCCGTCACGATAGTATCCAATAGCGTAGCCGCCGACGATAACGTTTGGTTCGTAAACAACGCCGGTCGTTGGTATTGCTACATAGCCAGCAGGTTCAATAACACAGCCAGTTAAACCTATCGAAAATAAAATTGCTGCTAAAACTTTCATTTGTGATCTTCCTTATGAGTTAGTCTCTGGTGCTAAATACCATTTTCGTCTTTCAAGCCTTGCTTGAGTTTTAGGTGAGTTGCGTAGCCTTGATGCAGCGCGGCGTAATCTAGGTTTTCATGTGCCATTGCAATGGTTAACACCTTGATTACGCTGCACTGCATCAAGGCTACGCGCTACGCAGTTCGCTCATTGCGTTTATTAAAGCCTGATTATTCGTTCGCAAAGACGAAAAACATATGTCGTGCCAGGGATTAGTTACAATACTTGTACTATGAAAGACTACCTGTTTTCTTGAAGTTTTGATATAATTTGCTCCTTAGTTTTTTAACTGTTCATACTCCTCAGGTTTAACCGATGAGGGATGGGTGGGTTCGTTGTATTGCGGTAACGATCTTGCCTTAGATCTCAAGGCACATGAGGTTTTTTTCATGTACCTTGAGATCTAAGGCAAGATCCCGCTACATTAGGAGTAATGTTGTCACATTCAGCTGTGGATTTAAGAACTTTTGTTCCTCGTGGTGGGCTCGTTGCTTGGGTGGTGTGCTTGTCTGCTGGCTTGTTTTTCCTCTATGAATTTTTTCAACTTAATATTTTTGACGTCATCAACCAGCCTTTGCGTGATGATTTTCACATGGATGCGGCTCAATTAAGTTGGATGTCCAGTTCTTATTTATGGGCAGATATTTTATTTCTTTTACCCGCAGGTGTGATTTTAGACCGATTTTCTACACGTAATGTTATTTTAACGGCCTTGTTGGTTTGCGTCATAGGTACCGTGGGTTTTGCTGTCACAAGTTCTTTCGCTGTTGCTTCTTTCTGTCATTTTCTTTCTGGAATAGGTAATGCCTTTTCTTTTTTAGCCTGTGTTGTATTGGTATCGCGTTGGTTCCCTCCTCGAAGACAAGCTCTGGTAATAGGATCAATAGTCACTATGGCTTTTATTGGCGGTATGATGGCGCACACACCTTTTGCATGTCTGTATGATCTTTTTGGATGGCGTCGCGCATTGCTCATCGATGGTGCTGTTGGTGCATTTATATTCCTGTTGATTTATTGGGTTGTTAAAGATCAACCCGAGGACTCACCAGCGCGCATTAAAACCAATCAAGGCCATGTGCTTTCTGACCTCGTTAAGGCTTTGTATAACCCACAAAACTGGTTGGCTGGTTTGTACACCTCATTTCTTAATTTGCCAGTGATGGTCTTATGTGCGTTGTGGGGGGCCAGTTATTTGCAGACAGTGCATCATCTCTCGGATATGGCTGCAAGCAATATGGTGAGTTTGATTTTTATGGGCAGTATCGTTGGTTGTCCATTGGTTGGTTGGTTGTCAGACACACAGGGTGCTCGTAAACCGATAATGATAATAGGTGCTGTTGCAACTTTATTAACCCTAATTCCTTTATTTTTAGATGTACCCCTTACTCAATGGTCGCTTAGTGTTATTTTCATAGCTTTAGGTTTTTTTACCAGTACCCAAGTGATTGCTTACCCTTTGATAGCTGAAAGCAACGCTGCAGAAAATACAGGTGCCGCAATTGGAATCGCTTCTGTTATTGTTATGGGGGGCGGTGGCGTGGGTCAAGTTTTATTTGGCTGGTTAATGGCAAAAAATGAGGGTATACATACTGTGGCATACTCGATTGCCGATTTTCAATTTGCCATGTGGATGTTCCCCATTGCCGCGGTAGCTGCTTTAATTATGGTGTTACTGATTCATGAAACGTTCTGTAAACGAGAGACCTTATAATGCAAACAGTAGAAGAATTTCAAGGATACGAGGATATGAAATCAACATGGCTACCTTGGATGGTGTGTTTTGCGGCAACCTTATTTTTCTTTTATGAGTTTATTCAGGGGAATATGTTCGCATCTATTGCCTCAAACATCATGCAAGATTATCAGATACAAGCTGACAAAATGGCTTATTTGTCCAGCATCTATTACTTATCTAATGTATTGTTTTTATTTGTGGCAGGCATGGTTCTTGATAGATTTTCTATTAAAAATACCATGTTAATTGCAATGTTTCTTTGTGTGATTAGTACCTTTATTCTTGCGTATTCACATTCGTTTTATATCGCTTTATTGTGTCGCTTTACCACTGGTATTGGCAGTGCTTTTTGTTTCTTAGGTCCGGTGCGCCTGGCTTCACATTGGTTCCCACCCAGACGTATGGCTTTAGTGACCGGTGCCATTGTGACTATGGCAATGACAGGTGGCATGCTGGCTCAATATCCTTTAACCAAGCTTGTTACCTATGTGGGTTGGCGCCAGGCAGTCCAATATGTTGGCATGCTTGGATTGGCCATGTTGGTGTTGATGTTTTTTTGGATAAAAGAAAGACCACAAGTAGCGATAAAAAGAGCAGAGAAGCCGATCAACATTTTTTCAGCAGCCAAGAAAGCTTATTTTAATACTCAATATTTACGCGCAGCATGTTATACCAGTTTAATGAATATGGCCATTGCAATATTTGGTGCGATGATGGGTACCTTGTATCTTGAGCAACGGCTTAGTATCAGTGCGGAGCAGGCAGCTTTAGTTAATGGGATGTTGTTTTTAGGTGCCATTATTGGTTCACCTTTAGTCGGGTGGTTGTCTGATAAAATTGGCTTGCGTATCATGCCCATGAAAGTAGGGGTGTTGGCCTCCTTAGTGACCGTATTGGCAGTACTTTATCTGCCTGTTTCTTTGTCTGAGATGATGGTTTTATTTTTTCTGCTGGGATTATTTACCTCGACCCAGGTCGTTAGCTACGCTCTGGTTGCTGAAAGCAGCTCACCAGTGATGACGGCAACGGCAGTTAGCGTTATATCTATAGTGACGCAAGGTGGCTATTTTATTTATCAAAATTTGTTCAGCAGTTTGTTGATGAATTATGGTGGCATGCACTTAATAAATGATGTTCCTGTTTATCTTTTAGATGCCTATCAGCATGCGGCGATCATCTTGCCTTTAGGTTTAATCATTGCCTTGTTAATGCTTTTGGGTTTAAAAGAAACCCGTTGCCATCAAGTTGGGTCTTAAATATGGCTGCTCGTGCTTGTATTTTATTAATGGACTCTTTAGGCATAGGGGCAAGTCTTGATGCGCATCGTTATGGTGATGAAGGCGCCAATACTTTTGGACACATCGCCGAGGCCTGCTCTCAGGGACTTTGTGATATAGAGGGTGTACGCCGTGGTCCTTTAAGATTGCCTAACCTGACGAAATTGGGGTTTTATCATGCCGCATTGGCGAGTTCTGGTATGCCCTTGATTGATTTATCTCAGTTAGCAGAACCTAGTGGTTATTATGGATATGCGGTGGAACAGAGCCTAGGCAAAGACACGCCCAGTGGGCATTGGGAGCTGGCAGGAGTTCCTGTAACCTTTGATTGGGGTTATTTTGCTGATACCGAATTGTGTTTTCCCACAAAATTAATTGATTCATTGGTCAAGCAGGCAGGACTGCCTGGTGTCCTAGGCCAAAAACATGCGTCTGGCACGACCATTCTTGATGAATTAGGCGAGGCACATGTACTTACAGGCAAACCCATTGTTTATACTTCTGCTGACAGTGTGTTTCAAATAGCCGCGCATGAAGAAACATTTGGCTTGCAACGTTTGTATGATGTTTGTGAGATTGCTCGTACTTTGGTTGATGAATATCAGATTGGTCGCGTCATAGCACGTCCATTTATAGGCAAACCAGGCTCTTTTAAACGTACTGGAAATCGTAGGGATTATGCAACCTTACCGCCTGCAAAAACCTTGCTTGATTTTCTTAAGGCTGCTGCTCGTGAAGTCATTGCCATAGGAAAAATTGCCGACATTTACGCCCATCAAGGCATTACCCAAACCATCAAAGCAGATGGGAATATGGCCCTGTTTGATGCTACTTTAAGTGCTTTGCAGACAGCGCCTGCGGGCAGCTTGGTGTTTACCAATTTTGTTGATTTTGATTCATCTTATGGGCACCGACGTGATGTTGCAGGGTATGCCCATGCGCTCGAGGCATTTGATGCGCGCCTGCCTGAGTTAGACCGCATACTAAAGCCTGATGATTTAGTCATTATTGCAGCTGATCATGGTTGTGACCCTACTTTACCAGGCTCTGATCATACCCGTGAGCATATTCCAGTGCTTGCTTATGGCCCTAAACTGCGTGGCCAATTCATTGGTCGCAGAGATACCTTTGCCGACATAGGACAAAGTCTTGCTGAGCATCTTGGTTTGGATGATTTGGCACATGGGCTTTCTTTTTTATCTTAATCCTATTGATTTTCCGTTTATCATCCCCATTTATAGTTTTTAAGCATGATATGGGGATTTAATCTTGGAACAATTTCGTGGGACAACCATACTTTCAGTACGGCGTGGCAATCAAGTTGTAATCGGTGGGGATGGTCAGGTTACCTTAGGTAATACGATTATGAAAGGCAATGCACGCAAGGTAAGGCGCTTGTATAAAGACCAAGTGATTGCCGGTTTTGCTGGTGGTACTGCGGATGCGTTCACGCTTTTTGAGCGTTTTGAAAGCAAATTAGAGATGCATCAAGGCCATCTGGTACGTGCCGCTGTTGAGCTCGCTAAAGATTGGCGCACTGATAGAATCCTACGACGACTTGAGGCCGTTCTTGCTGTTGCAGACAGTAAGGCGTCGCTTATTATCACAGGCAATGGCGATGTCATTGAGCCAGAAGAAAGCTTGATTGCTATAGGATCCGGTGGTCCTTTTGCCCAATCAGCCGCTCGGGCTTTAATGCAAAACACAGAATTATCCGCAAAAGACATCGTTCAAAAAGCACTAACAATTGCCGGTGAGATTTGTATTTATACCAACAACCATTTAACTATAGAAGAATTAAACAATGACAATAATTAATCGAATGGTAATGACACCACGTGAGATCGTGCAAGAGCTGGATAAATACATCATCGGTCAAGACAATGCAAAGCGAGCGGTGGCTATAGCCTTACGTAATCGCTGGCGGCGGATGAAGATTAAAGATCCGGTGTTGCGCAATGAAATAATGCCTAAAAATATATTAATGATAGGCCCAACTGGCGTAGGAAAAACTGAAATTGCCCGCCGTTTGGCAAAATTAGCACAAGCACCGTTTATTAAAGTAGAAGCCACTAAATTTACGGAAGTGGGTTATGTCGGGCGTGATGTTGATTCTATTCTTCGTGATCTTGCAGACATTGCTATCAAGCAAGAACGTGAATCAGCAATTAAAAAAGTATCACATTTGGCTGAAGATGCTGCAGAAAATAGAGTATTAGATATTTTGCTGCCACCAGCTCGTGGCACAGTAAATCCAGACGACAAAGATTCTACAGCCAGGCAAGTGTTTCGCAAGCAATTACGTGAAGGTTTACTTGATGACAATGAAATTGAAATTGAAGTTACTGCTTCTCCCGTTGGCATAGAAATTATGGCGCCTCCTGGAATGGAAGAGATGACCAATCAATTACAATCGATGTTTCAGCAAGTGGGTACGCACCGTACAAAAACACGCAAACTGACCATTGCTAAAGCAATGCGGATCTTGCGTGAAGAAGAAGCATCTAAATTGATTAATGAAGAAGACATAAAAGTTAGAGCTATAGAAAATGTAGAGCAAAATGGTATAGTGTTTATTGATGAATTAGATAAAGTAGCCAAGCGCGCTGAAGGCAGTGGTGGTGGTGATGTATCACGTGAAGGCGTTCAAAGAGACTTGCTGCCTTTAGTTGAAGGAACCAGTGTGTCTACCAAATATGGTATCGTTAGATCAGATCATATTTTATTTATTGCATCAGGTGCTTTTCATGTTGCCAGACCTTCTGATTTGATTGCAGAATTACAGGGTCGTTTGCCCATCCGCGTTGAATTATCGGCACTTTCAGTTGATGATTTTGTCCGCATTCTCACGGAGCCCAGTGCGTCATTAACTGAGCAGTATACGGCTTTGATGGCAACTGAGAGTTTGGAATTGTCTTTCGATGAGACGGGTATTAGACGGATTGCTGAAGTGGCATGGCAGGTTAATGAGAGGACCGAAAATATAGGGGCACGGCGCTTGTATACCGTTATGGAGCGGTTACTTGAAGTGGTTTCTTTTGATGCTACTGATAAATCAGGTGAAAAAGTGCATGTTGATAAAGATTATGTAGAAAAGAATTTAGGTGAGTTAGTCGCTGATGAGGATTTAACCAGGTATATTTTGTAGGGACATGGAGCATTACTTTATATGAAATTAGTATTTTTAGGCGTATCAGCTGCTTTTGCAGTAGGTGATAACCTGTTTCACTCTAACATGTTAATTGAAAGTACTTCTGGGAAGAAGATCCTCATTGATTGTGGCAGTGACGTTCGGCATTCGCTCCATGCCTTAGGTTATTCCTACGGTGATATAGACGCTGTGTACGTTAGCCATTTACATGCTGATCATGCAGGTGGCCTTGAGTGGTTGGGTTTTTGCAAAAAATTTCGGGATCATCAAAAAGCAGCACTGTACATCAGTGAAGATCAACGTGCGACTCTATGGACTAACCTCTTATCCGGATCAATGTCCTCTTTGGAGAAGGAGCATGCGACCTTAGAAAGCTATTTTGATGTGGCTGCAATTGATGAAGGTTGTTTTTTTTGGGAACAACATGAGTTTCGCCTGATAAAAACCCACCACGCTGTCAACTGCGGTTGTCTCTTACCAAGCTACGGTTTACTCATTACGGGTGATTCAAAAAAAATCTTTATTACAACAGACACCCGGTTTCATCTAGAATATTTGGCATCTGCCTATCAAGAAGCCGATCTTATTTTTAACGATTGCGAAATAATGGACAACCCAACAGGGCAGCATGCAACCTATAATGAATTAACACAGCTAGACCGTCAAACCAAGGCAAAAATGTGGTTGTACGATTACGACTGTGATCTATTACCTGATGCAGAAAAAGATGGGTTTAAAGGTTTCGTTGTGCGGGGGCAGACTTTTGAGTTTTAGTAATAGAAGACCGGACACGATCCTAAATCTTTTATTTGGTCTAAATGAGCTTGAAGTGCAAAAAAAATGCCAAGCCTTGCAGGTCTGATAGACGCTAAGACAGCTCTATCAGAAAGCAATGGTTACGTCGAAATGAAGTTAAGAGCAACGACCAGACAGGGCAATCACATCTGAATTTGCACGGTAGTCAATCAGATAGATCGATGTTATCCCTTTATGGGCTACCCTGTGGACACATGCCTGTATAAATTCAACCCACCTATGAGCGTCGCCCCGGAATTTAGTGCAACTTTGTGAGCTTGCGAACTTAGATGCACTAAATGCTTCCAATTAGACTTAAGTTTTAGTTGGATTCAACTTCAACTTCAACTTTGATTTTGATTTTGATTTTGATTTTGATTTTGCATACCGTTTGAACCCGTTCGTGGTGAGGAGGCGCACTCGCCGATCTAGCAAGTAACAGTAAAATTTGCTGCGCCGTCTCGAACCATTCACGACGTACTAAATCAACGAAGTCTTAACCTGTTTTTGGTTTATATTGTCTACTTTTAGGGCGGTTCGTGGTTGATATACGTCGTGAATGGTTCGAGACGGCGCACAAATTTTACTGTTACTTGCTAGATCGGCGAGTGCGCCTCCTCACCACGAACGGATTCAAACGGTATGCAAAGTCAAAGTCAAAGTCGAAATTGAAGTTTTAATCACACCCCATTATAGTAGAATTGTTGATAAGCCCTAATTCGTCATTTGGATGTTTTTGTTTATTGATTACGATTTAGGTAAAGAAATTGCTAAATGACACGGAGTTCGTTGCGCTGCCATCTGCATTACTACCTGACATCGTAATGGTTAAGCACGTACTTACTGCTACGAGCCCTGTCTGTTGTATAGTTATACTGCAAGTGCCGCCGTTTGCATTCACTTGAGAGCATGATGAACTGGTTATTGTAAAGGCAGAACTATTGCTACTGTAGCTCGTATTAATATTGGATGCCGGCCCTGCACCATTATTAACTATAGTAATAGTGTGTATTGTACCTGCACCCGCCCAGGTTGCATCTCCAGGCGGGCAGGGCCCTGGAAAAGACATTATTGGGGCTCTATTTAATTTGTTCATCTCATCGGTAACAAGGGACAGAGAGGCTTTCGATAATAAGGGGTTAGAATTAGTAGAATAGGCATTAGACTGTAAAACTACTGCAGACAACAGTAGGCTTAAACACAAACTTTTTTTTGTTATTATGATAAAGTGTTCTTTCATTTTTATCTCCAACTATAAATTCAACTGTTTTTAATTCTGGTGCGTAATCCTGAAATATAAGATTATGAAATACTTTGTATAGCAAGGAGGGCTGGAGGTATAGGGATACTAGCAATTGTAGTGGCTGTCGTGGCCGTAGTCACCGTAGTGGCTGTAACTGTGGTTAGCGTATTTATAGTTGTGCTGCTAGTGGTGCTACTACTGTTATCGCCACTAGTACTAGTGACAGATGTCGGGCTACTTGTAGGTGCTACAGTAACTGTACCATCTGGGTGAATTGTAACAACAGCCCCTGCCGTAAAAGTATAAACGGTTCCATCTGGGGCCGTTATTTGTATTGTGCCGCTTAGCACCTGAAGTGCCAGTGCACCAGTGCTTGTTATAGTTGCTTCAAATTCAGTACCTAATATAGCAAGTGCTACCACAGCAGTTTTTAATACACCCTTTTTTTTGCCTGTGGAGGCGTAATGAATTCCACCACTGTTTAGTTTGGCATTAAATTCGGCGGGGTTTTTCGCTGTGGGATCACTGGTTTGAAAATTGCTATTGGGATTGATGGACACTAAGGTTCCATTAGTATATTTAATCTTAGCCTCTGAGCCCGCTGCTGTAATAATGATATCACCAGTATTAATCGCGGCACCTCGCGTCACATCGCGTTGTACATGATTTTGTTCGGCAATAACTTTATTCATAGTAAATAATACAGTGGCAATTTGTTCGCAAGACGCGGTTACTGAGTGCAAAAAAAGACAGATTAAGATCAATCGTTTCATCGTTATATCCTTATGTTTCATTTTGCAGAGCAACGTTTATTTGCTTATGTGCATGAAGGTACCATTCCAATCGGGATCAATGGGCTGATTCATTCTCTCAATAATGCGGGTACTGTAAAGCTGGTAAATGTATTTTGATGGATATGCTTCGATGAGCCTATCAAATATTTCTTTAGCTTTCAACCATTCTTGCTTGTAATACCAGTCCAATCCCTGCTCGTATTCATTTAATGCATTCATAACATCAGTAGGCAGTTCATCACGACGAGCCAATGGCTCATAAATGGTAATGGCTGTGCTTCGGCCTTTAACAGCGACCTTATCAATGCGTTGCCAAATAAAATCGGTTTGGTTGAGACGCGTCTCCTCACTCACAAGGATGTCAACGTGGTAAAACTTGGTCAAAGACTCAAGCCGTGAACCTAAGTTTACCGTATCACCAAGTACAGTATAAGAGCGACGAAAAGCAGAGCCCATATCACCAACGTTCATTAAACCAGTAGCGAGTCCCATGCCAATTGAGACAGCCGGTAAATTCTTTTGGCGCAATTGTTCATTAATTAACGTTAATTTTTTTTGAATGGTCAATGCGGCACCAATGCCATGAGTTGCATGATAGGGGTCGTTTAACGGGGCCCCCCAAAAGGCCACGACCATGTCGCCTACATATTTATCAATGGTGCCTTGATGTGAGAAAATAATATCCGTAATGGGCGTAAACAGTGTATTCAATAACTGTTTGACGCCATTGGCATTAAGTGACTCGCTTATTGTTGTAAAATCCCTTACATCAGTAAAAAAAACCGTCATTTCTCGAGTTTCACCTTCCATGTTACAAGACTCTGGAACTTCAATGAGTTGTTTGACATAGGATGCTGGTACATATTGACCAAAGAGCTTTTTAATTTGGTTTTTTTGATTTTGTTCGAGTCGAAAAGAAGCAATAAAATTAATGGTTGCTTGTAGGGTAATAATAAAGAAAATAATGGTTACATCCACATAAATATTGTGATGGACAAACAACCAAAAGTTGCTGAGCAGTAAGCTCGTGGTAAACAGCAGATAGGCAATGACCAGCGAAATAGGTCCAAGAAATAAAAAAAGAAGGGAGGAGCAGAGCCCAATCACCCCTATAATGCTCAGTCCATGTACGGTATTCCAATAGTATTGCGTCATAATGTTTTGAGACAAAATACCGGAGATGATGTTTGCATTCATCTCGACGCCAGGAAATGAATTTGCAACGGGTGCCGGATGCCAGTCGGCTAAAAGCACCATGGTTGAACCAACAATGGCAATGGAATCAGCCAGTTCATTGTGAGACAACTTGCCCTTCATGACGTCAGTTGCTGAATAATAATCGATTGTTCCTGGTGGTCCCCAATAAGGAATCAGCATTTGTCCTTTTTCATTGGTCGGAACAAACATGCCACCGACCAGTACGCCGTAGAGTACGTTTTTCCCTGCAACAACATGGGTTTTTAATTCGATGGTGTCGGCCAACAAATAGTGCATTACCGTAGATAAGGCGAGACTTGAATACAAGTGATGCTCAAAGCCGGCAATGACTATTCCATGCCGTATGATGCCATCTTCATCAGGAATATTAGAAACAAAGCCACTGTGGGGTGCTGCGTCGAATAATACTTTTAAAGTGCCATTGTATCCTTTAAATTGGTACACATCTAACTTGGATGCATCAATGACTTGTGCGTGTTCATTTTTGAGTGGGGCTGCAATCATGCCTATTTTTACGAGTGGATCTTGGTGGAATAAATAACCCAATGCAACGTCATTTTGTCGCAGCTCATTAGCAAGTGCATGATCGCTGTCTAAAGAAGTAGAGACCTTCTCTAATAATGGGATTAGCTCATTGGCAAGCTGTTTGCCTTCTGGGGAGGTTGATGTGGTTAATTTGTCTTTTAATCGTTGGGCCGAATTGATTTCTGCTTGTGACATCACAATATCCAAGGCTGCAACAATCACGCCTGCTTTTTTTAACTGTTCTAATAGCAGTACAAATTTATCTCGTGGCCAAGGCCAGCGTCCTTCCGTATCTATGGACTTATCATCAATATCAATGATGACTACGCGTGCTTGCTGGTTGGGAGTGCGCATGTTGTGTTTGCTCATGGTGTCGTAAATAACACCACCAACACGAACTAAAAGGGGCTTCATATAAGAGGGGGGGGCGTATTGCATTATGATGCCAAGTATCAGACAGATGATGCTTAGTATCAGTTGGATCTTTTTGTGTTTTATAACCTTAACTAAGTTAAGCAAGAGCGATGCCTAAGGTGATAATGGACTGGTTGTTATGATAAACAGTGCCACGTTGGTCATATTGTTGTTCTACGCGCACACTAAATTGCTTGTAGTGGTATGATAAACCGGCGCCTATTCGGAAACCATTTTGATCTAAATTAAATTCGGGCAGTGAACCTACCACCGCGACATTACTGATGACTGGACGGCTGTTGGAAAACTGCAATACTTGTAACAGCCCGCCACTGACAAAAGGCTGTATTTTTTCAGATTTCTGATAGGTTATTTCGGCATTTTCCAGTAAATAAGTAGACTTATTGATAAGGCTTGCTACGGTAGTTGGGGTAAAGGCAGAATGAACGTTAAACGACTGTTGGTTGACATCGCTGAACAGTAAAGTGATGGTGCTCCTAATCAGGAACTGACGCCATGAACGAACATCACCACCACTGACACTTGCAAACCAATTATGCAAATCGCCTTTTGCATTGCTGTGCTGTGTGCCATCACTCAATGCGGTACTGTTCTGCATGTCACCGTGTCCATATCCACCCATAACATCAACATAAGAGTGTTCTTTAAAGGCCCGTACAATATGAGCCGCTAAATTACTAATACGAATGTCTTGATGTGTATTGACTGGGCGTTGTGGGTAAAATATGGCCTTTGATTTTAAAGAGGTCTTGGTGCTATAAAGTAAGACGCCACCGGTAAGCTTGTCTGTAATTTTTGCATCATTGGCGCCGAATAAATACAAATCGGTATGACCACTAAAATGATAAAAGTTGGTACTGTTGCTTGAGTTGTATTTGAAGTCATTGTATTCAGCTAGTGCACTAAGACTGTAGCGAGCGTCTTTTTTTTCTGGAGTTTCTTTGACGTCTTCCTTGAGCGCATCAGTTCCTTTTATCGAAGTGTTTGCCGAAATTGCTGAAAAACAGATCATACATAAAATACCAAGTCCCAGTTGTTTTTTTTTCATTCTGTCCTCATGACTTGAATCACCTAAATATTAGGTGATTATACTACCATGTGCTGATTTTACTGTGATATTGAAAGGATGCCCTCTCGATGTAAATTAAATAGGCAGGCCATGTGCCGCCTGTTGGCGCTTAAGCTTAATATCATTTATAAACCATTTAAAAAATAATTTCTAGCATTTAGTTGTAGGAGCTCCCTTAATCCGGCTAAAATGGAATGAACTACCAATATAGACGGAGAATAGCATGTATCTTGCGCGTACTCTTTCGCCTGTGCTCGAATTAATGTCAACTTTATTTCCGGTGATCTTGGTTACAGGCCCTCGGCAAGTAGGTAAAACAACATTGCTAGAGCATGCAGAAGTGGCTAAACGCGGTTATGTAACACTTGATGATTTGGATGAACGCGATCTGGCTCGTAGAGATCCCGCTTTATTCTTACAAATGCATCCCGCACCGGTCACTATTGATGAAATTCAATATGCTCCGGAATTATTTAGTGCAATAAAAATTGTGGTAGATAAAGCAAAGCAACCAGGAATGTATTGGTTAACCGGTTCTCAAAAATACCATTTGATGCAGGGAATTACTGAAAGTTTGGCGGGTAGGGTCGCTGTCTTGGACCTGCTGGGATTGTCGCAGGGGGAAACAGCGGGTCGTGCCTTTGATGTCATTCCTTTTTTGCCTAATGATGAGTGGCTCACTCATGCCAAAAAAACAGTAAAAGGCACACAAACCATACTCGATATCTATCAGAAAATATGGCAGGGCTCTTTTCCTAAGGTGGTTATTGAAGAAAAAATGCCACTGAGTATTTATTACAAGTCTTATGTACAAACGTACATTCAACGAGATGTGCGTGCATTAGCTCATGTAGGTGATGAGTTGGTATTTAATCGTTTTTTACGTGCCTGTGCGGCTAGAACAGGACAGCTTATTAATTATGCTGATATGGCTAGAGATGTTGATGTGGATCAAAAAACAATTAAGCACTGGCTTTCCATTCTTGAAGCTTCCAGCTTAATTTATTTGTTATACCCTTATCATAACAACCTGACTAAAAGAATAATAAAAACACCAAAATTATATTTTTTGGATACGGGGTTGTGTTCTTATTTGACGCAATGGTCTTCGCCGCAGGCGCTTGAAGCGGGGGCGATGTCGGGTGCTGTTTTAGAAACTTACCTTATTGCTGAATTGCTTAAGAGTTATTGGCATAATGGCGAAAGTGCACATTTCTATTTTTATAGAGACAGAGATCAATATGAGATTGATTTATTAATCGAAAAAGACAATCAACTTTATCCTATTGAATTTAAAAAAACCGCAACGCCGAGTCTTTCTGCAATTAAGAACTTCAAAGTACTGGAGAAATTAGGTCAACAAATAGGCATGGGGGCAGTATTGTGTTTTAAAGAAAATGATATTTTTTTATCGCGCGAAGTACGCGCCATTCCTATAGGTTATTTATAAGAGGGTAATTATTCGTGAAGGTGATCAGTTTTAATGCCAATGGCATACGTGCTTCGGCGCGGAATGGGTTTTATGAATGGCTTGCGGGGCAGGGGGCTGATTTTGTTTGTATTCAGGAAACTAAAGCTCAGGTGGCACAGTTAGTTCCCGAGGAAGTTTTTTATCCACAGGGTTATTTTTGTGATTATTTTGACGCGCAAAAAAAGGGATACAGTGGTGTGGCCATTTATGCCAAGCATAAGCCACTGCGAGTGGTTAAAGGTATTGGTTATGATTATTGTGATAATGAAGGGCGCTACATTCAATTTGATTATCCGAAATTAAGTGTGGTTTCTTTGTATCTGCCCTCTGGTACTAGTGGGGATGGTCGTCAGGAAGTGAAATATGCGTTTTTAGAGCAGTTTGCCAAGCATTTAATAAAATTGAAAAATGAAGGGCGTGAGCTGATAGTCTGTGGTGATTATAACATTGCACATAAAAAAATGGATTTAAAAAACTGGCGGACCAATCAAAAAAACTCAGGTTTTTTGCCTGATGAACGGGCTTGGATGGATGAATTGTTTGGTTCTATGGGTTTTGTTGATGCGTTTCGTCAGCACAACCAAGAAGAAGAGCAATATACCTGGTGGTCGTATCGCAGCCGTGCTTGGGAAAAAAATGTTGGCTGGAGAATCGATTATCAAGTAGTGACCCCGGGCCTTACTGAACATGTCATTGACAGTCGGATTTTTCGTGAGGCGCGTTTGTCCGATCATGCACCTCTGATGATTGAATATAAGGGGGATTGGTGTGCTTAAATTAGCCAGCTGGAATGTTAATTCTTTGAAAGTACGCCTGGAGCAGGTTTTAGAGTGGTTGGAATCATCTCAAGTTGATGTGTTGGCATTGCAGGAAACCAAATTAACTGATGAAAATTTTCCCCTGACTGCGTTTACTGACCAAGGCTATCACGTCGTTTATTCAGGACAAAAAACCTATAATGGTGTTGCTGTTATAAGCAGGCATCCCATTACTGAAGTGGTAACTGATATTCCTGATTTAAATGATCCACAACGTCGTATTTTGGCCGTCACTGTTGCTGGGATGCGGCTCATTAATTTATACGTGCCTAATGGGGCCGATCCGACTTCAGACAAGTATCTGTATAAATTAGATTGGTTGCAGAAGGTGCTTGCTTTTATTCAACAGCAATTGGGTTTACATTCTAAAGTGGCTGTTGTTGGTGATTTTAACATTGCTCCTGAAGACAGGGATGTGCACGATCCATCAGAATGGGTTGGATGTATATTGGTTAGTCCCGCAGAAAGAAAAGCTTTTGCTGATTTGCTTCAATTAGGCTTGCACGACAGTTTTCGAAATTTTCCACAAGAAGAAAACGACTTTAGTTGGTGGGATTATCGGGCAGCTGGGTTTAGGCGTAATAGAGGCTTACGCATTGATCATGTGTTGTTGAGTAAGGCATTGAATGCAGTCTGCCAACAGTCCAAAATTGATAAAGAGCCACGGAAAGCAGAGAGGCCTTCAGATCATGCCCCAGTTTGGGTTGAATTGGATTTGTGATCCCTAAGGAGCGTGTCCCGAAAAAAATACAGTTATTACGGTCAACCACCATAGGGGTCACAAAAACAAATAAAACCAAAAAGGGGCCAG
>JBIODT010000030.1:0-17472 GCA_044445305.1 Legionellales bacterium
GCGTTACGCCGTTAACTCATTACCTTTATTCAAGCCTGATTGCCGGATCGTAAAGACAAATTTCCACATTCATTGAGTCCAATTCATAGCACATGTGTTTTTGTCCCGTACGAAGTAACTGGGTACACAATAAAAAGACGCTTTCTGGACTGCAACAAGTAGACACTAGCCTTGTTAACGGATGTTATGCGCTACGCTTTTTACTACCTCTGGTCCTGCTGATGCTTCTGATACTTTTGGTGCCTCCTTCTGTTTTAGAGCAACTTCCTTATCTCTAATAGCTAAAATTTGCATTAGAGTCTCCTGCATGTTTGATCGATTATCAGGGTCAGGTTGTTGTTTTTGAATCTCCTGGCTCAAATCTTTAGCTATCTGCTCTGCAGAACCGGGATAACATTTGCCAGCACAGCGCACTATATAGCAATCATGCTCCTTACCATTGTCATCCTTTGTCGTTACAGGCTTATTAGAACCAGTTGCGGCACTCATTACTTGTCCTATACAATCGCCTAATTCTGATTTTTTAAAAAAAGTCTCTGCTGCCTCCTTGTTTGCAAATGCCAAACGGTTAGTTGTGGCAGGATCAAGAGGATTTTTAGGCTCAAATTTCTTATTGAAAGCGCGGACAATTTCGCGCCAATCATCACTAGCAGCTTTTTTTCGATCAACGAGCACATCTGCTATTGGTTTAGATGTAGCCGGCAGTATTGGAGCTAAAGAAGATGAGGCCTGTGTTTTTGCATTTACATCTTTTACAGATGCTAAATGGTCGCTAGCAGCGCTTTTTCGAGCAACCAACACATCTACTATTGGTTTAGACGTGGGTGGCATTGGAGCTAACACCATGCTTTTATCTGGTTCATCTAGTTCATCTAGTTCATCGAACTCAAAATCAGCATCAATCATTAAAGAATCACAACTCCGTTGAATGAGGTCTTTTTCAACTTTATCAGGCTCCCTTGTTATAAGAACATCAGCCCGGTGTTGCAAATAGCCATTAAAATCCCCCTTAAAAGCGGACGTATCATCTCTAGCCAACCATTCTATATCCCCAGCTTTCATCAATGCGGAAGAATTCTTTAGAATAGCAAGGTTGACTTCGCCTTGCGTTAAAATACGCTCAACAGCATCTTGATATTCTTTCAGCTCAGCGATTGCTTCCTCTGAACGTGGTTGGGCAAAGACAGATTTTTTGCGAACGGCATCTTTTTCCCACTCAATATCTATAACCGGGCTTTCTTTAGCCTCAACCTTGACTTCCGCCGCGGGCTTGGGTGCGTCCTTTTTCATTGCCTGCAACCTGCTTTTAAAATCAGTAACAGCAGCGACTAGCTTATGCTCTTGATCAATAAGTTTTTCTCCAGCAGCAACCCAGGCATCTTTTTTAAATTTTTCACCAGCAGAAACTATCATTCCACCGACTAAATTCTTACAGGATGATAAAAGCCTGCTAAAAGTCGAATTTGAACCTTCATATAGGTCAGTGTATTGCTTAAAAGCATTAATGATTTTTTCTGGTGATTTTTCGATAGTAGCACCGGATGATAACTGCGTGGCATCTGTAAGATACTTGATTAGTGAAATGGTAACCGTGGGTTCTACTCCCATCTTTTCTAGCTGCTTACCATCAAGTCCGGCAGTTGCTTGTATTTGTGTCAATATAGTCTTACCTTGTGCAATCAGCTTGGGATTATTTGTATCGCTTGCTGCTAAGCTGTTTAATGCTTCCTTAAACGCATTACAAGCACTCTTATAGTCAGTTATACGCGCCTGATGCTCAGCATTAACAGCCATATAGGCACTGTCACTAAAAGTTTTAGCTGCTGACTTCAAGTCCAGCAAGCCGAGATGATCCGTTGATATTTCCGAGGACATTAATAATTCAGTAAGTGCGTTAACATCCTTTGGATTATTAAGAACAGCTAGAGAGCAATCCAAAAGCTTAGTTAGAGCGAGCAGCTCTTTTTCACTAAACCCACCTTTGGCTAACTTTGTAACATCCGTAATTTCTTGAATTTTTACCGAGAGTACTGTGCCATTTTTATAAACTGCTAGTTGAGTGCTATTTACATCCGTTAATTTAGTCTTAAACCCATCAAGTGCTGCCTGGAAAAGCTCTGCCGGAGATGGTGGCGCAGCATTTTCGGGTGTCTTTACTGGCGCATTTATGCTATTAATGTCAAATGTCCAGTCGATATCATCTACAAAGTCCTCTTCCGGTTTTGAAGACACTTCGTCAAGTTCTAAATAATCTCCGTCTGACGAAAGCACTCGATACGAAATCTTAGATGGCGCTTCTTCGTAGTCGATATGTGTTACGTCTACAGGTGCAGGTTCTGGTATAGACATTAACTGCAAAGAATTACCCCCAATGAAGAATTGTTCATCTTTCTCCTTGTTTTTTTTAAGCACTTCAGCCCGGTGTTGAAGATAGCCCTCAAAACTGCCAGTAAAGGCAGGAGTGTCCTTATCCATTTTTATCCATTCCAAATTACCTGCAGTAGCTGTCTGTGCAATAGACCACATTTTAGGAGTATAGGATAAGGGTTTACCTGTCATTAAAGAATTATCTATAGCCAATTGGTATTCCATCAGCTCAGCAACTTGTTGTGCATTGGCGCAATTTTTAGCTACAAAACCAGCAAACTTCGCAAATACCTCGTCAAATATAGCGTCAACGGAAGACTTTTTAAGTTGTTTAGAAACGTCACCACCGGCATTTTCATAAATTGCCAGCAAGGATTTTTTTACATGCTCAATTCCCCCTTCATCCTTATTAGCCGTCATTTTAGCTATTAAGTTCTCAAAAGAAGAGCGGGCTTCATCAATGCCAGCATCAATATGACCGCTCTTTCCACCCAATTGTTTTAATGCCTGCACAATCTCTACCGAAGGAACCAAACCAGGATAATCGCGCCACAATTTAGGAATAACTCCGCCAGTCCCAAGTTTTTTCGCCTCACCAATCCCGGCTATCTGTTCACGATTAAAAAAATCCAAGACCGGGTTTTCTTTGTCTTCTATGCCACCACCAAACAGTTTTGCTGCACTTATCAAGTGATTAAAGGCATGGCCTAAATCAATTCTTGCCACAAGGCCATTACCTACCATCATGTTGCCAGGGTTAACGTCATGATCACCTACAAGAGCAGATAAAACGATGGCATTCGCAAGACCTTGTTTTAGACTAGTCTTCATATTTGGCCCATCTAAAGTCATCATATTTGGCCCATCCAAAGCCATCTTACCCTTACCGGCGTCATTGTCTGTTCCTGCAATAAGTTGAACATGTGATTTTTTGGGGAGCGTTATATTGTTGCTTTCAGCATAGGCATCGAGGGTCTGCGGTGTTTTTGTTATATACTCAGAAACAATTAAAACCCGTTTTCTTTTTTCGTTATAAACTAAAGACACATCTGGAACAACATCTGCACTCAATAATTGACGACCAATGCATGCAGCAATAAATTCGCCAAAGTTTTCCAAGTCAGCACCAGCGACTTTTCTTTTACGCTTAAACGTATTGTCCAAAATAGAGGGTTTCAATTGGTAGGTTTTATTATCGTTATACCCCTTCACTTGAGCGCTGCCGGTCTTACCACCAGAACCGGCTGTGCTCAACACATCAAAATCGAGCATTGTTTTTACACGCTTGTTAGCTGCCATGGTAGTCTCTCGCGTCACATATAAATTAATTCATAATCATATTATAGACGATTTGAGCAATTAAATTTTAAATGTTGGCCGTTGCATACTGAGCCAAGTGCTAATAAACAGCCAATTCAATAGCAAAAGCCAGCGCTAATTTAGAAAAATTAGTCATGTGTTCCAGGCTCAATAGCGCCATGGTATCAGCAGGGGTATGGATGTATGGGTTGTGAGCCTCGTAACTGGACTCACAAGGAAAGGCTGCGGGAATGTTGGCTGCGGTCCAAGATGCATGATCGCTACAGCCATAACCGCAATGGGAATAATTGACCGGAACATGGATGTAAGTCTGAATTAATTCAGCCACAAATTTGTTTAAATTTTTATCTGTATAGTCAGTGTAGACCCACATAGTCGGATCGTTTGCATCAACGCGATAACCCGTCATGTCAAATTGAATGGCAGCTTTTACTTGAATGTTGTGCTCTAGAAAATACTGTACCACGTTCTGCGAGCCAACCAGGCCGCGTTCTTCCGCAGCGTACCAAATAATATAAATGGGTCGCTGTAAGGTTAATTTGGAAGCCAGTAAAACCCGCGCCATTTCCATCAGGCTTGAGGCACCTGAGCCATCGTCACCTGCGCCAGGCATATGGCCATCAAGCGTATCCATATGCGCACCAAGTACCAGGGCAGCTCCGGGAATGTCTTTGCCGATTAAGGTGACTAACGATGGCTGTCTGTAGCGACTGGTTTTTACAAAAAAAGTCGCAGTATCAGTACGAGCGGATGCAGTGGCCATACCCTCAAAAGCAGCCTGTAACCAACTCGCCGTAGCAACTCCCGTAGTTGTCGTTGCCGAACGGTTATAAAAAGAGGTTAAAGCAGTTAAAGTCTGCCAAATATTGGCTGCTGTCACTTCATTTAAGGCGGTATTGACTTCTTCTTGATGTTGAATGGTATAGAATGTAGTGCTTGCTGTTGGCGAGGCTGGCGCTGCTTGTTGCAGTAATTTTTGCGCGACCTGCTGTTTTTCAACCAAGGAGGTGGCCGTTATTTTATGACTGACATTAATAAAATGACCACATTGAACTTTATCCGCCAAAGAAACCAAATTGGCGAGCTCACTTGCAAGCAACTCAATGATTTGAAACTGCTTGTTTTCAGCCAACACCGCATGCGGCCAAGTGATTTGTTGCGCAAGACATTGTGGCAGCTGCAGTTGTTCATGGGCATAAGGTCGGTCGGCATAAACAGAATTACTGGCCATGATGAACCCAGCTAAAAAAAGATTAATGCGCATAGTTAGTCCTCTTGCAATATGTTCTAATTTTGAGTTTTACGGTATTGATAATCATTTGCATTTAGGATAGGATCCCTTTACCAATAATTATCGGTAAATATACTGGAATGAATCTAAATAACCTACCTATAAATCCCAAAAAAATACCCTATTATCTGTCGCTTACAGTGCTTACCCTAGGTGCCAGCTTGATTCTTGGGTTCCTGAGCTTTAGTGGCATGTATGCATTTGTTCCCATGTTGCCCTTGGCTTTTGCTGGTTTTGGTTTGTCTGTGGCTTATGAAGGTGAAATTTACTTACAAAATATTAAAGGTGCTTTTAATAAACTGTTCAAAAGCAATTACTTGAAAGAACATTTGGCCACAGAGTATTTGCACACGATGCTCCCCAAAAACACTGACGATAAAGATTACCCCCAGTTTTTTAAAGATTATGCGGCACAATTCATGCTGGTCCAAAGTTTTAGCCACAGCACGCTGAATGCCAAGAGCAAAAAAAGCAAACAACAGGAAGAAAAAAGACTCAATGACATGAAGCAATGGTTTGCATTACAGTTGTTTACTACCAAAACAGAGCAGACCACCACCAAATCCGACTACGCCCAACAATTAAGCAACTGGCTTGCCAAAAACCAACAAGACGAATGGCAAAGCCGCCTGGATAACCGTCGCCTAACCTTCCACGGCGTTAAGGTCTTCAGTCTTGTAGCCGGTGTCTTTATGGGATTGGGGACCACTTATCTCATCGTTGAAGCCTTTGCTGTAATTCCTGTTTTGGCTGCAATTCCCTTCATTTTTTGGCCGGCGATTATTGTACCTATGGCGGTTATTGCAGGGGCGGCCTATGGCATGCTTACTTATAATGCAGTCACGGACTTAATCAATAATGACACCCTTAATAAATGGTATAACAAACTACGCGATGGCTGGAGCAAAAAATTCACCTGGAGCAATGCCATATTGACAGCAACCGCCGTCTTGTTGGTTGGCATAGCGATAGCGCTGACCATATGCACCGCAGGAACCTGGTGGACGGTGGCAACAAGCGCTCGCCCCTTGTTTGAATGGATGGGTAAATTACCCGGTTTTGTTATGGGCATCATTAATCCCATTATTACCGGTGTTTCTGCCCTGTTTTTTAACGTGCAAAACACTGCCGAATCTTTGGAGATGGTGGATGAGGCGCTCAATTCCAAAAAGAATGTATTCGACAGCATTAAAGCCTGGTTTAGCGACACCTACATCCATTTACGTGCTAGTGAAAACTGGTTGCAACTGCTGAATCCCTTTCGTATTTTGTTAAAATTAACCGTGACTCCGCTGCGCATACTGCTCTTTATCGGCCACTTAATTAGCATTGGCGTTACCTCTGATCGCATGCCTGGCGTGCCACAAATTGTCGCCGCCCTGATTGCCATCATCAGTGAAGGCTTTGAGGACGCGCACTATTTCTTAGGCCACGAGCATGGTGATGGCGCTTGTGATGGTGGTGCTCACCACCATCACAGCATGCACGAGCTGTTGCAGGAGGACTTAAAGTCAGGCCATGGCCATAACCATGACACCGACATCCCCACCGTTATTTTGACCACTATAGCAGCACCCTTGTATTTCTTAGCTGCAGGATGGGATTATCTGGCCAGCAAATTGAATGCAGCAACAACGGTTGCAGCTGAGCCAGTGCATCAGTGCACACATGATGACCATCACACCCACACCCACACCCACAATGCTGCCGCTGAAACGCCCAAACAACCACAAGTACTCAGCTTTGCCACAGCATGGAACAAACAAAATGGAATAGCAGAAGAACAAGACCTGCAATTAAAACCGGATGCACAACGCCCCTCCTCTGCATGGCAGGTAGAGCACACGGTATTCTTAATCGAAAAATACAAAAACCAGTGTTTAGAAGGTGCTTGGATTAACCAAAAGCTTGCGCAAGAAAAATGTGTTGGGCTGAGTCAAGTGCAAGAGCAGGTACGCGTTGCAGCTAAAAATACCACCCTGGCCATGACCCTTGATGCTGCAAAAAACCAAGCGGTTTTTAACAGACACCGTTTGTTTGCGCACACCGATGACAAAACCACGACACAACTGTTTATTGAAGCGCTACCAGCGCGCGTACATGCAGGAATGTGAGACAGTAGGGCGCTGTATGGGGCATTAAATGACCTCATGCGCCCAAAGTTGGGTTACAAAACAACGCCATGGAAGAATATCAATAGCTATTTTGTCATTGATAACCAATTTCCTTGGCGCCAGATCCTGTGATACCACCAGGGCTTGGGTCTCAGGATGCTCTTCACAAAAGGCAATCAATCCACGCAAATCTTGTGCGTGGACTTGGCCACTAATTTTCACTTCAATGGCAACGCTCGCATCCCCCAAAATAAAATCCACTTCCAGCCCTGTTTTGGTTCGCCAATAGTGAATGTCAAACCGTTTTTGTTGTAATCCGCGATAAGCCATTAACTCCATCAAAATATAATGCTCTAAACTTTTACCAGCAGCATCACCTTTTAATTGCAACACCTCTCGTTTGGCTAAATAATTTGCAACACCCACATCAAAAAAATAAAATTTAGGTGTTGCCACTAATAAATCACGTTTTACTTTTTGATGGTAGGGATAAATAAAGGTTCCCAACATGGTGTCGATTAAAATTTGAAAATAGCCTTCGACCGTATTACGGCTCACATGGCAGTCTCGGGCAATATTGCTCATGTTTATCATTTCGTTATTACACAGGCCTGCTGTCTCTAAAAAACGTGCGAAACCCGCTAAATTTCGTACCAAACCTTCGTTGCGAATTTCATCAGTTAAATACACGTTAATGTATGATTGCAAATGTTTTTGAATGAATTCCGGTGCCGATAAATAATGTTTTGGTAATAGTCCATGTTGTAACGCCCGCAGCAAATCAAAATCAGGAATTTCAGGATAAACCAAGGGATAAAAGTGATAAATCCACGCACGACCACCCAATAAATTAGTGGCTTGGGTTTTTAATTTTCGCGCACTCGAGCCACATAAAATAAATTGCAATTGGTGTTTTTCAATTAACAGATGAATTTCATTGAGTAAATCAGGCACCTTTTGAATTTCATCAATAATAACAGGCAGCTTGAGTTTGTCTTTTGATTGTTTGAGTAATTGTTCGCGAAGTAAATGTGGCGATTGAGTAAATAGTAATAACAATTGCGTATCAAGTAAATCATAACTTAATGAGTCAGGATAATGTGTTGCAAGATAACTTGACTTGCCTGTCTGACGTGCGCCCCATAAAAAAAAAGACTGTTTTTCTGGGATCTGAATTTTCATAATGCGATCAAACATGTTGTCACCATTTTCTTTTCTAATGTAAAATAGTATCACTAATTTACATTAGAAACACAAATTTTATGCGGTTGCCCTGTGCGATTAAGTTGAATCCCTCTCTTTTGGTCATTGATTGGCCATTTTAAAGTTTCAATTTCCAGCGTTGGTGTATCCAATTCCATTGCTCTGGATGGGCTAAAATAATACGCTCTAGTGCCTGATTATAAAGCAAGGTGTTTTGATACAGGGATTCTTGTGCGCTGCCATAATCTTGCCAGGGAATGGCCTCAAAAAACTCCAATACATGTTTGCCATTGGGCAATCGGTAACTTGCTGCAGGAATAACCGGAACACCGGTATAACGTGCTAAGGTAGCTAAGCTGCGGTAGGTCCCCGCTTTTTTACCAAAAAACTCGACCGCCAGGCCATCACGATTTTTTACTGAGGCATGCTGATCCAGCACAAAAATGACGGCATGATTTTTTTCTAAAGCGGCGCAAACCTGATCTAAAGAATTCTTTTTCGGGATGACATTCAAACCCGCTTGATAATAGCGTTTAAATAACATGCGTTCGAGTGCCTTGAACCCCAAGGTGCGACGAATGAAATGAAACTGCCCACTAAATTCTTTAAAATTTAACACCCCACCTAAAGGTGCAACTTCCCAACTGCCAAAATGGCCGGTAAGTACCAACACCCCTTTTTGTTGTGCCACTATGTCTAACACACCTTCGTGACCACGGACTTCAACCAGCTCACGTAAATCAGCTTCACTCATGAAACGTAATTGCAGTGTTTCCTGTACTGATTTGGCCAAATGCGAATAATAGGCCTTGGTCAGATGTTTTTTTTGAGCGGCATTGAGTTGATTGCCAAAGACTTGCTCCATATTGGCGCGGATCACTTGGCGCCTGTAAGGCAAAAATCGATGAATAAAGCGCCCCACCCAGGTGACGGGTAATGCGCTCACCCTTTGGGCCAACTCAAGCATGGGCTTTAATCAACAAACAAGCATTCATACTGGAAAAACCCCTATTGACCATCAGCGCATAAGGACTAACGGCCGTATCTAAGCTCTGATGGTTGGCACTAATAGCAATGTTCTCACAGGCAGCAGCCCTTTGTTGTAAGTTGGCAATACCTGGGGCACATTGCGTCTCTAGGGCGTAAGTAGTCATCACTGCATCCAAGACACCGGAAGCACAAAGTGTGTGCCCCATAGACCATTTAAAGGCAGTAACCGGCACTGGCTCTGAGGCAAACACGTTGCAAATGGCCTGGGCTTCACTGTCATCAGATTTGCCATTGCCATTGCCATGTGCAACCACCAATCCAACATCTTTTGAAGTTAAACCAGCCCCGGCAAGGGTACGTGTCATTAAGTCGGTTAAATGTTGGCCGTCTGCTTCTATGGAAAACAAACCGCTAGCCTCACTGGCGGACAAACCACCAACAATCTCGCCGTAGGTCGTTGCTGAACGGGCCTTGACACTGGCTTCACTTTCTAAAACCAAGGCCGCAGCACCTTCTGCCAAAATCGTACCATCGTGTTCCCTATCAAAGGGTTTTAAATGACGCTCACTGACCACGCCCAGTTTTTCATAATAATACAAAGCCTGTGGTTCTATGCCCATGTCATAAGCAACTACCACCGCGCGGCTTGCCTGTCCACTGCGTATTGCATGATAGGCTTCTATAATGGCTTGTGTGCCACCCACGGCATGATTCGTTATGTTTTGATTGGGTCCTTTGATGTCATAAGTAATGCCCGTATAGGCTAAAACATTATTGGGTAAAATGCGCAACAACCACATGGGATGAACTTCATCAAACAATTGTTTTGCAAAGTGGCGCATGTCGCCTTGCGACTTGGCCAGCAAGTTTAAAAAATCATATTGCTGGAAGTATTTATTGCCTGGTGAGCCTACATAAATGGCTGTGTCTTCATTAAAGGCATCAGGTGTTGCCAATGTGTCCCTGTAGGCCATCATTTGACTGTGCTCCACCGCTTGTACGGCGGCATTAATGCCCATCACGTCATGGCGAGAAATCACTTTAATCAATTTACGATCAGGCAGCATGGCCGCAGGTTTAAAATCTTTCAGCTCTCCGCCCAAACGGTGTGACCACTTTGACAAGGCCCATTGTTGCACCTCATCAATGCCACTCTTACCCGCCAAAACTGAATCCCAGGTGGCATCAGCTGTTGCCCCGACCGCAGTCAACGCACTGCGACCGCTAATAAATACTCTATTAAATTCACTCATTAACGTGCTCCATCAAAATCAGGATGCTTGAACAACAGGCAGCTGTTGGAGCCGCCAAAGCCAAAGGAATTGGACAAGACGACACCCACGGATTTTTCTCGTGGTCCATCCACCACGTAATCCAAATCGCATTCCAAATCAGGTGTGGTTAAATTTGCTGTCTTGGGAATTTGTGCATGCACTATGGCTTTAACCGATAATACCGCCTCTAGCGCACCAGCTGCTGCAATCAAATGACCGGTTTGTCCCTTGGTTGAGCTGACAGGCAAGTCGTCAATTTGAGCGCCAAAGACCGCCTTAATGGCATTGGTTTCACTTAAATCATTCATCTTGGTTGAGGTGCCGTGCGCATTAATATAATCAACATCGCCAGCAGACACGCCGGCATCTTTTAATGCGCGTTCTATAGCTTGAATGGCGCCATCGCCATTAGGATGAGAGTCAGTAATTCTATAAGAGCTTAGAGAGTTGCCTTCACCGGCTAATTCAGCGTAGATGCGGGCCCCTCTTGCTTGCGCCTTATCCCATTCCTCCAGGATTAAAAAAGCAGCGCCTTCTCCCAACACAAAACCATTGCGTGTGCCATCAAAAGGACGACTTGCGGTTTCTGGGGTCTCATTATACGTTGATAAGGCGCCTAACAAACAAAAGCTGGACAAACCCAAGGGGTTAATCATAGAGTCAAAGCCACCAGCCAACATAAAATCAGCCTCACCACGACGAATGACTTGCATGGCCAAGCCCAAAGCCTGACCACCGGAGGCGCAAGCAGTATGGACTGAGGAGGCATAACCCCTGATACCGAATTGCTGGGTGAGTAAAGACAAACCTGAGTTGGATGTGGTTTTACCAAAATCCACCAACTTAAAAAAGTCTTGCGTATTTTCTTGTAACCGCCCCCAGTCCAGCTCGCCATCTACAGCGCAGGTTTGTTGGAATCGATGCAGGTAATCAAATTCGGCAGTCATCATGCCGCTGCCAGCAACCACACCCCAGCGTGAGGCAGTACTTTGTGTGGGCACAATAGCCGCATCATCAAAGGCTTGCCGTGCTGCCTCTAAGGCATAATGAGTAAAGGACATGGCAAAACGAGTGTGCTTGCTTGACAGCCCCGGGGTGGGTGTGAAATTTTTCACTTCTGCTGCAATGTAAGTTGGAAACGCACTGGCATCAAACTGCTTAATGTCCGCAATTCCAGATTGACCAGCCATCAAATTACTCCAGATGGACTGAACATCATGACCTAAGGGTGATACAGCACCCATGCCGGTTATGGCGACTCGTCTTTTTTTCATGGTCTACTCTTGAGGTTGAGGTTAGAGTAAAGATGCATGAAAACCCCCTCATGCATCTTTACTCTAACATGGTTATACTGCATGCAGAGCTTAGGCCAAACGCTCCAATACCACGTCAACAACACAGACGCGCTTGGCATTCACTTCATTGCGGCAAGACAAAATCAGTGTTTCATCGCTGCGTTGTTTCACTTTCATAGTACAGACAACCACATCACCGGGCTGAATAAATTCGTTCATTTTAATTTTGCGTAATTCTCTGAACTGGTAGTTAATATTATAACCTGAGCGCGCAATGAATTCGCGCGTCAAATTCAAAATGCACTCCAACAATACCGTCATGGGCAAGACGGGTTTATGCGGAAAGTGATCTGGGAAATAAGGTGCTGCGCGCGTGATGCGTTTTTCCGCCGTAAGGCTAATGCCGGCATCACTGGCAACAATGCTGTCAAAAACAAAGGGGGCAGCACTAGGACCGAGCCCTAGAAGCGGCTCAGAAGACGGTTTGCCTGCGCTGACAACAGGCCAAGCACCAGGGCGATAAATTTCAGCAAATTGCTGCCTAATGACATCAGTCGCAATAAAGTCAGTCATTGGCAGTAAGGGACCCAAAGCACCTTCAAGGGTAAAAACCACCTCATCACCAACACGAGCAACACTGTGGTATAGAACTGCGCTGTCATCAAGGCTATCAATATAAGACTCAAGCAACAGGGTCTCACCCACATAAGCTGGACGGTGTACTTGTGCACTGGCAACAACACCCGCCACAGGTCTTAAGGTAAACTGATTATGCTGCATCACGTTCCAGGCAGCCAGTTGACCTAGCGTTTCACCTATCAAAGAAGGAATAAAGCATGCGCGGCCTTGCTCATCCGCAGTGAGATAAAAATCATCCCTGGTCACATGCTTCAAACCCTTAACTGATTCGCCTGGGGTTAACTGCACTATTTGATCAACAAAAAGAAACCGCATCAGGCAACCGTTGCAGTAGCTTGTTGGTTGGCCGCAACTATCAATTTACAAAAGGTTTCAACTGTAAACAGCATGGGAATTTCATTGATTTTCATATTGGCTTTAAATTGCTCAGCAGGGACTTCACATAAATAGTTTTTTAAAGCCTCAAGGCCTTGAGGTGTTAAAGTACCACCTTTCTCAAACTCATCTTCAGCTAAAGCACCACGGGCATTTTTTTCAAGCTGTCCACGTGGAATTTTAATTTTAAATTCTTTTTCCAGTTGAAAAACCAAATCAAGAAAATCAATGGACTCTGCACCTAAATCAGTGATCAAACGACTGTTTAGTGAGATGTCCTCTTCCTCAATAACCAATACTTCAGCAATAATTTCTCTAACTTTGGGGTAAACACCAGCTACATTCATAATTTATCCTCAGATTCACAAAACCATCACGCGCAATCACGCACAGTTTCTACAAAACGAAGGATTATATCATATAATTTTTGAAAAGGTCAGGTGTTGTGATACTCATAAGGGCAAGATGATGCCCATTATGAGTATTGTCAGGATGCGCGTCTTATACAGTTTGCAATGGCTAAACACCGCATTGTCAGAAGTCTCACCCCACTTTAGAGTAGCCTGCATCAACAAATAAAGTATGCGCATTAATCATGGCAGCCTCCGGCAAACACAACAAATAGACGGCATTAGCGACATCTTGTGGTGTCAATGGTCTATCAGCTAGGGCATGGGCTTGATACTCATCCAATAATTGCTCTCTGTTTGGGAAATGCTTGAGGGCATCGGTATCCACAACACCTGCAGACACCGTGTTGACGGTAATGCCATCTACGGCCAACTCAAGACTTAAAGAACGTACCAAGGCTTCAAGAGCGGCTTTAGAGGCACCGATAAAAGCATAATTGGGAATGGCTCTGTGAGCACCCAGGCTGGATAAAGCAATTACCCGCCCCCCTTTAGGCATCAAATCCCGTCCTTCGGTTGCCAGATGGTTTAATGCCAAAGCATTGGTTTCCATGCACCAGCGCCAATGCTTGGTGGACATTTTTAAGGCTGGTTTTAAGACGCCACTGGCGGCATTACTGATTAAAAAATCCAGTCTATCAAAATGACCACGAAATTGTGTAAACAGCTCTTTTACCGATTGATGGTCTGCTACATTCGCTTGAAAAGCCACTGCCTTACGACCCAAGCCGTTGATTTCTTCAACCAAGCTTTGCGCCTCATCGGAGCTGTTGTAATACACCAGTGCAATGTCACTGCCTGCTGCCGCTAATTTTAATGCCGTAGCTTTACCTATGCCACGCGCACCACCGGTTATTAATGCTACTTTGCCAGCAAAAACCATACTCATAAAGCCATCCTCTAGTATAAAATAAAAGCAAACTACTGCGATTCTACTGCTCTGTCAATACTTATAAAAAATCCCTTAAAAAGTAAGGGATTAGATAAATAATTAGCAAAATATATAATGGTGGGAATTAGAACAGAACAGTTCACCTAATATGCCTTTTTGTTAATTTCTTAATTTCATTAACCTATTGTTTTTAAATACAAATTTAATTTTTAAAGGCATGTTAGTGTTAATAATATGCTTGTATTTAACGGTATTTTTTACAAAATTTAACATTAAGCTGCATGACTAACGAGACATTTTACCTTAAGCTGACTACGGTTTTTTTCTGCAAGCCATAAGTCATATTTAGCTTGTTGATTTATCCAACTTTCCGCAGAGGTCTTAAATGCAATGCTCAATCTGATCGCCATCTCAGGGCTAATACGAGAATGACCATTTAATAACTATGAAAGTGTTTTCCGAGTTACACCTAATGCTTTTGCAGCCTCTGTAATAGTTAAGTTCAAAGGCTCTATACATAATTCACGTATAATTTCACCTGGATGTGCTGGATTAAACATTTTCAACCTCCTTAATGATAATCAACATAATCGATATCATAAGCATTATCGCCTTCAAATCTAAAAATAACGCGCCAATTTGCCTGTACCGTAACAGAATAAAAATCTTTAAGCTGTCCCTTCAATTTAGGCTAGGAACGTGACCGGAATAAATTATTTACATCTATAATAAAAAACCCCTATATTTAAGGGGCTTTAAGGTTAATTCTTTACAAAATGGTCTCAGGTGCTTTTTAGAACGGAACATCATCATCTAGATTATCAAAAGCATCATAAGCTGGTGCAGCTTGTGGTTTTTCACTGGCTTTTTGCTGTGGTGCAAAGGATACTTGTGCTTGTGGCACGTCATCGTAGTTTGGTGCGCTGCCACCTTTGCTGTCGAGCAGTTGCAGATCGGAGGCTATGATTTCGGTAGTGTACTTGTCTTGTCCTTGCGCATCTTGCCATTTGCGAGTACGCAAACTGCCTTCGATGTAGAGTTTCGAGCCCTTGCGAACGTATTCACCAGCGATTTCACCCAAGCGGTTGAAGCAAATAACACGGTGCCACTCGGTTTTTTCCTGTTTTTCACCGGTAATTTTATCTTTCCAAGTTTCACTGGTAGCCAATGAAAAATTGGTAACGGCATTGCCGTTTGGCATGTTGCGTACTTCAGGCTCAACGCCTACATTACCGACCAGTATTACTTTATTAACACCTCTTGCCATTTACTGTCTCCATTTTTGCGAAAGTTAGAACGACATTATAGCTAATTGCTTGAGTCCGTCAAATAGCACCATCTAAAATAGCCTCAGCACTACCTGCTGCGTAATGCTCCTTATCAATGCGCAGAAACAGCGATTGATTCTCCGGAACAAAAACCACCTCTTTAATACCGGTAACTGTTAATAGTTTGGCAATGATCTCATTGGTACTTTCCCCGTGGGCAGGGTAGTGCAAAATCAGCGTGGCCAGATAAGCATTGGGCTTCATAGCCAAAGAGAGCATAAACCACAAGCCAGCTACGCAGGCATTGGTTATAAAAATACTGCGACTGCCACTCCATTGATACAGAATTCCTGCAAGCGAGCCGCCGGCAAAAATACCTAAAAATTGTCCCGTTGAATAAATGCCCATGGCCGTCCCTTTGTTATTGGGATTGGCTTGCTTTGAAATAAGAGAAGGCAGGGAGGCTTCTAAAAAATTAAAGGCAATAAAATAAAAGAACATCAGCGCACATAAAATGAACCACGAGGGGTAACAAAAAGCCAACAACGCTTGGGATAAGGCAATAACCAATACCGACAGAAGAAAAATGCTTTTCATTGATTTTTTCTTTTCAGCAAGGATGATGAAAGGAATCATTAAAATAAACGAGCACACCATGAGTGGCAAATAAAAATGCCATTGCTGTGTTAAATGTCCTTGGCTCACTTGTTGGCTCAAGATCATAGGGATGGAAAAAAAAGTAGCTGTTAAAATAAAGTGTTGGCAAAAAATACCCAGATTGAGTCGCTGTAACTGCGGGTTTTTAAGTACTGCGCGCACTAACGAGGGGCTGGCCTCGCTGTCGGCATGAAATCGTTCTTGTAAAGGATTGGGGATGACCCAATGGAGTAATAAAATACCCATAAGGGCTAAAAATGCGGTCAAATAGAAAATGCCTGACAAACCATAATGCTGGGTCAGTGCCGGGCTTATAATCATTGCCAGGCTGAACGACGTGCCAATAGTCATACCAATCACAGCCATTGCTTTAGTGCGCTGCTCATCGGGCGTTAAATCGGCCAGCAAAGCAATTAAGACACTACCGACAGCACCCGTACCTTGTAAAATCCGCGCCAACAGCATGCCATAAATAGAATCCGTTAAGGCACCGAGCAAACTGCCGCAGGCAAAAAGCAACAGGCCCAGTGTGATGATGGGTTTTCTACCCCATCGGTCGGAGAGCATGCCAAAGGGCATTTGTAATAAGCCTTGAGTTAATCCATACCCACCCAACGCAAAACCGATTAAAGCAGGCGTTGCACCCTGCAAATGGGCCGCATAAAGTGTAAATACGGGTATCAGCAAGAAGAGCCCTAACATCCGAAAAGAGAAAATAGCAGCTATAGGAAAAGCAGTTTTAAACCAGGAATACTTCATTCATTCTAATTAGTAAAAAGAGCAGTAAGCAGATAGTACAAAATTAGCCCTTTAGAAACAAGTGATTTTAACATGATTCCATGTTACATCTAAGACAAGGCTACTGTATATTTTGCCTTGATGCAGTTAAAACCTTGATTACGCTGCGCTGCATCAAGGCTACAAAACAAAGATCCTCGGCGTAGCCTTGATGCAGCGCAGCGTAATCAAGGTTTTCATTCGCCATAGCAGCAATTTGTCATATCCATACTGTTTTCAAACAATGCCCAATTTTCCTGTAATTTTCCTGTGATTACATAATGATGAAAAGAAGAGTGAGGCCATTCGTGAAGATTTTTTACCAAGCGGTGTTTGATCGGATTGAAGTGGATGTAATTGACATGATTTTCGTAATCCTTCTCATCCTTGATAGTATGTTCCCAAAATCGACGTTGCCATAACTGATATTCATTATGTTTTGTTTTGCTTACAGAGACTCCTGTTCGGCATACGGCTTTGGAGAAATGCGCTTTTATTTTTTTCCATCGCAAAGAATAGTTACTATCCTCTTGAGGTAGCTCCCAAATGATGTGTAAATGCTCGGGTAAAATAACATAGGCTTTTATTAGAAAGGGGTGA
>JBIODT010000031.1:0-17323 GCA_044445305.1 Legionellales bacterium
ACTATTAACGATACCTTGAGTGGTAGCCTTGGTCGTGCTGTCGGTGAAAATGTGGGCACTTATGCCTACACCCTAGGTTCAGTTGCAGCTAACGATCCTGCTAATTACAGCACTGGCCTTGGTGTCGGTAGCTTTGCTATTACACCAGCCACGTTAACTATTAATTCCACTGCCAGCCAAAGTGTTGTTTATGGTAATAGCGATCCTGTTGCTGGCTTTAGTTACGGCAACAGCGGCCTTGTAAATGGTGTGACACCAAGCTATTGGAATACTGCTGGTACTTATGTGGTTGGTACTGCCATTAACGATAGCGTGAGTGGTAGCCTTGGTCGTGCTGTCGGTGAAAATGTGGGCAGCTATGCCTACACCCTAGGTACAGTTGCGGCTAACGATCCTGCGAATTATACCACTAGCCTTGGTGTCGGTAGCTTTGCTATTACACCTGCCACGTTAACAATTAATCCCACTGCCAGCCAAAGTGTTGTTTATGGTAATAGCGATCCTGTTGCTGGCTTTAGTTATGGCAATAGTGGCCTTGTCAATGGCGTGACACCAAGCTATTGGAATACTGCTGGTAACTATGTGGTTGGTACTGCCATTAACGATGGCGTGAGCGGCAGCCTTGGTCGTGCTGCCGGTGAAAATGTGGGCACTTATGTCTACACCCTAGGCACAGTTGCAGCTAACGATCCTGCTAATTATACCACCGGCCTCACTGCGGGAACCTTTACTATTACACCTGCTACCTTGGCCATTAATCCTAACGCAGGCCAAAATATTGTTTATGGTAACAGCGATCCTGCTGCTGGCTTTACTTACACTAATATCGGTTTAGTTAATAATGTTGCTCCTTCTTATTGGAACAGTTCAGGAAGTTATGTGGCTGCAGCAACTATTAATGACAGCATTAGTGGTAAGATGGGTCGTGTTGCCGGTGAAAACGTGGGCAACTATGCCTATACCATAGGTTCCCTTGCTGTAAGCGATCCCGCCAATTACAACACCCCAAGCTTCGGCGGCGGCACCTTTGCCATTACGCCAGCGGCTTTGACTGCTTCAATTGCAAATCAAGACAAAATATACGGCACTAATGATCCATCCATAGCCAGCATCCTGGTGAATTTAAATGGTATAGTTAATACCACGGTTAATACTTGGGACAGCAGTGGTCAATATGTATCTGCACCTCCTATCAACGACACCGGCAATGTAACATCAACCTTAGTGTCATTAACTCGGGTTTCTGGTGAGGCCGTTGCAGGTAGTCCTTATGCTATTACTGCAGCAACCTTTACGCCTCTCAGTGGATCTGCAGCGGGTAATTACACGGGACTTACATATACTTCAGGCTCATCAACATTAACCATTAACCCTACGGGCTTAACTGTAACAGCGAATAATGCAAGCAAAGCATTTGGCAGTCCAGACCCCCAATTTACCTACTCTGAAATGGGATTAATCACTAACAGCAGTGTTACTGACTGGATGAATGTGACTACTCCAATTAATGACAGTCTAAGTGGCTCATTAAATCGTATTCCTGGTAATGCACCCGGTGATTATCCTATTATACTAGGTACCTTGTCTGCGGGTTCAAATTATCAAATAACATATAACGATGCATTCTTAACGATTGAGCCACCATCTCCAGCACCTACACCAACGCCTTTGCCATTGATCAATGATCTTAGTAATTTGGCGGTGATCATCAATGGCACAGTACCTACTACATCCAGTCAATCTTGTAATACTATTGGTGGCTGTGGCGCAAATGATCTTAATCAATATGAGCAAGCCGATGAGACAGACCAAATTAATCTTAATCACTTTTTGGGGGCAAAGAACGCAAACAAACTTGATCTAAATACAATTAAGGTGAAATTAAGTCAAAAAGCACATGTGCCTGGTGGCACGAGTGATAATCCAATTGTTCATGGCCCCATTAATTTATTAACACCCATTAATAGTATTTTTTCGATAGCGCCTGGTAATGGAATATAAGGATAGCGTCCGCAATAACCGACACTATCCTCAGGCTCTTTTAAAGCGCACCAGTGGTAGCTGTGGGCAGGTTAAGATATGGAAAGTCCTGTTGCAGTAACGCGAGTACGCTGTCTAAGCAGGCGCGGCTTTTGATAATCAAAAGTACCGTGTCATCACCTGCGATGGTCCCTAAAATACCTGAGCCACTGGTCTGCTTAGGGGAAAAGGCTACGTATTTTTTATCAATGAACAATGCCAGGCTGCTTGCGTTGCTTGGTTGCGTGTGCAGCACGATAAGCCCTTGTTCTGATACCTGGATGTTAAGGATCAAGGGTAAGTTACTCGTCTGAAAATCCACAATTTTATAAATTCCTGCCACTTTGGCGCATTTTAATTTTTTCAATTTACGCGATAACGTGGCTTGTGGGATGTCGTAGCCTATTTCTTTGAGATGTGCCTGTAAATCCGCTTGTTCAGCAAGCTCCAGTCGTTGCACCATACTCAATATGTGCTCATCAAGAACCGTGTCATTGGACATGTTTTTTCCTTAATTAAGTGAATATAAAACCAATGTAGTGGGAATTATATTCATTAATGCTTGACAGTGCAAGTGAGTGTGCGTACAGTGAGATATGGATAATAAATGGATATGTAATCAAATGAACATATGGCTCTCTCTTTGTGTTGCCTCATTGGTGGCGGTTGTTGGCTGTAGTAGTAACGCTAAAAAGGACAACAGCACGCTGCATTTTGCGACGGCAGCAGAATATCCACCTTTTGAATATCAAGAGCGCGGGCGCATGAAGGGGTTTGATATTGATCTTGCCACCTTGATTGCTAATAAATTGGGAAAAAAGGCTGTTTTTGACAACATGCAGTTTAGCACCATTTTACCGGCATTAACTTCCGGTCAGGTGGATGCCGCGATTGCTACAATCACCATTACCGATGCACGCAAGAAACAATTTGATTTTACTGCGCCTTATTATTTTGAAAGCATAGCAGCAGTGTTTGATAAGAACGCACCCATCAAGAATCCAGATCAATTAACAGGGAAAAAAATAGCTGTTCAGCTGGGTTCTACGGTGGCATTTTGGCTAAAAAAACATGCGCCAGAATCTGTGGTTGTCACCCTGGATAATAACAACGCGGCCATCGCAGCACTCAAGGCAGGGCACGTCGATCTGGTGTTGCTGGATGGCCCACAAGGTTTGGTATTTAGCCAAAAAAATCCAAGCTTATCCTTTGCTGTTATTGCACAATCTGCAGATGGTTATGGCATCGCCCTCACAAAACACAGTGTGTTGACCGCACAAATCAACGAGGTTTTGCATACGCTTATAGAAACAGGAGCCATCACCGCACTTAAGAAAAAATGGTTGGAGGATGCATCATGGCGGAATTAATACAGCAATGTCTCTTTATTGGGAGTGGCGTGCAACTTACGCTCATCTTGTTAGTCGGAGGTCTATTCATTGGTATGGCGCTTGGCTTGTTGTTCGCATGCTTACGCTACCAGGGCATTGCTAAAGCGGCTGTTAATGGATTGATTTCAGTCATACGAGGGACACCGGTTCTGTTGCAACTTAGTTTTGTCTATTTTGCCTTACCTGCTTTGCTGGGCTTAAAACCAGACCTATTAGGAGCAGGTATTTTGACTTTTGGCCTTAACAGTTCGGCTTACATTGCCGAGATATTACGAGCAGGCATAGAAAACTTGCCTAAAGGGCAATTTGAAGCGGCCAAAACATTGCAAATTCCCACGTTTTATCTCTGGAAAGACATCGTATTGCCGCAGGTGGTTAAAAACATTCTGCCAGCACTCATCAATGAAATGATAGCACTACTCAAAGAAACCACATTAATTGCAACTGTCGGCGGGATGGATATTATGCGACGGGCAGAATCGGTTGCGGCTGAACAATTCACCTATTTTTTACCACTCTGTATTGCGGGTGCCTATTATTATGCCCTGGTTTTGGTGCTCGAGCGTCTAGGTAAAATAATAGAACAAAGGGGGAAAATATGCTGAACATCATTAATGCGTGTAAACAATTCGGCACGATTCCAGTGCTGCATCAAATTAGCCTTTGTCTTGATGCGCATAAGGTGCTTGGTCTTGCTGGGCCCTCTGGTGGCGGAAAATCAACCTTGTTGCGATGCATTCAAGGGTTGGAATCGCTTGATTCGGGCAGCATCCAATTCGAAGGAAAAAGTGGCTTTATGTTTCAGGACTTCCAATTGTTCCCTCACATGACGGTATTGAACAATTTGATTTATGCACCTCGCTTGCAAGATAAAACGAACCATCATGAGGAAGCGGCCAAAAAACTGCTGAGCACTCTGGGAATAGCCGATAAAGCAAGCGCCTATCCAGCGACGCTTTCTGGTGGACAAAAACAGCGTGTTGCCTTGGCGCGAAGCTTGATGATGCAACCCAAGTTGTTGCTCTGTGATGAGCCAACTTCGGGTCTGGATCTAGCAACAGTTGATGATGTGATTGCTTTGTTGAATGCCGTTAAGACCATGGGCGTTACCATGGTCATCGCCTCACATGATCTGGATTTTTTAAGCAAGATGGCTGACCGGTTGGTTCTTCTCAAAGGCGGTCAAATCGTAGCGGACGTGAAGCCACATGAGCTGGAACATCCTATTTTGAATTTAAAAGCATACTATCAGGAGTAATTAATGACCGAATCAATTAAAAAAATTGCCTTAGCCTATTCTGGTGGCCTCGACACTTCTGTGATGATCCCTTGGCTTAAAGAGCATTATCAAGGGGTAGAAATTATCGCCGTGATTTGTGACCTTGGGCAAAACGAAGATCTTGTTGCTATTGAAAAGAAGGCCATTAAAAGTGGTGCTGCAAAAGCTTATGTCGTTAATGTGCAAAACGAATTTGTTACGGATTATCTCTGGAAATTGCTTAAATCAGGCGCGCTCTATGAGAATCAATACATTTTAGGGACGATTTCAAGACCGCTTATTGCACAAAAACTGGTTGAAATTGCACTCAAGGAGGGCGCGGATGCCATCGCCCATGGGGCAACAGGCAAAGGCAATGATCAGGTTCGATTTGAATACACCGTAAACGCATTGGCCCCAAAGCTGCAGATTATCGCGCCCTGGCGTACTTGGGCCATCAAATCAAGACAGGAGGCAATTGATTATGCTTTCGCCCACGACATTGAGGTATCCGTGACCCCGAAATCGCCTTATTCACGAGATCATAATCTATGGTATATCTCTCACGAAGGCGGTGTACTGGAAGATCCTGCGCAAGAGCAACCCGATGATTTGCTGTTAATGACTACGCCGCTTGAACAAACACCCGACAAGCCCGAGTTGATTCGTCTTGAGTTTAAACAGGGCATTCCTGTTGCGTTGAACCAAATCGGGATGACAGCCGTGACGCTATTAAGCGAATTAAATAAACTGGCAGGTGCGCATGGAATAGGTGTTGCCGATTTGGTTGAAAACCGCTTGGTCGGTATGAAAATAAGAGGGATCTATGAAGGCCCAGCTGCGGCTGTGCTCTATAAAGCCCATCAGATGCTAGAAAGCTTGTGCTTAGACCGATACACCTTGCATTTGAAGCAATCCCTGCAACAAACCTACGCCAACCTTGTGTATGAGGGGCGGTGGTTTTCCCAAGCTAAAGAGGCACTGGATGCCTTGATTGATGTCACCCAGCAGCACATAACTGGTACAGTTAACTTAAAACTGTATAAGGGCAATGTGATCCCTTGTGGCATGAAATCGCCCTATAGTTTGCATGATCCTGCACTGGCTACTTTTGAAGAGGATGAGGTTTACAATCAACAGGATGCGGAAGGGTTTATCACTTTATTTTCATTGTCTGCCAAGGTATACGGCATGGTACATAAGGACGGTAAGTCATGAGTAATAAAACCTGGGGAGGTCGATTTAAAAAGCCGTTGAATCCAGAGGTGGCCACGTTTAATGCTTCTTTGGCATTTGATCATGTTTTGTATAAGCATGACATTTCTGGAAGCCAGGCACATGCGGAGATGCTTGCACGTCAGAGATTGATTGAAACGAGTGAGGCTGCTGCCATCTGTGCTGCATTGGCGGAAATCGCTCTTGAAATCGAGCAGGGGTTGCAGCCACTGGACGAATCCTGTGAAGACATTCACATGTTTGTTGAGCAACTATTGATCGAAAAAATTGGCGATACTGGTAAAAAATTACATACTGGTCGCAGTCGTAATGATCAGGTTGCGCTGGATTTACGATTGTATGCTCGAGATGCAGGTCTGAAAATAACCGAGTTGTTGCAGACGTTGCAGCAGGTGTTACAAAACCTGGCAAGTCAGCACGCCAGCCAGCAGATGCCCGGTTACACGCATTTGCAACAAGCTCAGCCTGTTTGTTTAGGGCATTATTTTGGTGCCTATTGGGCCATGTTTCAGCGCGATCTCACGCGTTTAAACGATTGGTATGTGCGCATGAATAGGTCACCACTAGGCGCTGGGGCTTTGGCTGGGAGTAGCCTGCCATTAGATAGGGCTTGGGTTGCAAAAACACTGGGATTCTCTGGCGTCATTGATAATACGCTGGATGCGGTGAGCGATAGGGATTTCGTCATCGAGTTTGGTAGTGTGGCATCCATCATCATGATGCACTTGTCACGCTTGTCTGAGGATTTAATTCTTTGGGCAACCCAGGAATTTGGTTTTATCACCCTTGATGATGCCTTTGCTACCGGCTCTTCCTTGATGCCCAATAAGAAAAATCCTGATGTATTAGAGCTTATTAGAGGCAAAAGCGGTCGTGTTTTTGGGCATTTAATGGGGATGTTAACGTGCATGAAAGCACTGCCACTTGCGTATAACAAAGACATGCAGGAAGACAAGGAAAGTCTGTTTGATACGGTCAATACATTGACCGCGTGTCTGCAGATAATCGCACCTTTTTTGCAAAGCTTGCAATTTAATACCGAGCACATGCAAGCAAAGGCAAGAAGTGGCTATTTAGATGCCACCGCCATTCTTGAATCGTTGGTGCTGCAGGGCGTCCCCTTCAGGGATGCCCATCATCAAGTTGGTTTGTGGGTCATGGCGGCAATGGATAATAATTGCTCATTGACTGAGGTAATGAAGGGCTAGCTCTTAAGTTAAATGACAGGCCTGGCTGTCGTCCGCGTTTTTATCAGAGCAATTTGGAACGCTAGCAAAAAAGGAATGAGGTGCAACAGCAGCCGTCGCCGCTTGTGGCGGTTGTTGTGATTTTTTTCTTATCTGTAGCATTATTTGGCCCGAGCCATTGTTCATCCCCTCTGGCGCTTGAGTTTGACTCGAATTCTTGTTGTCTATTATTAAGTCTCTATGTTTGATTGCCAGAGCCCTTATTTCACGATTTAATTCTGATTGCCGAGTTTCAAGTGATCTTTTTTCTTTGCTTATGCGAGCATGAACACCGATGACTCTTGATCTTAATTGCTTTTGTATGTCCATTACTTCAATTTTTTTCTGAAAAAGTGCGGTGAGCTCGTTCAGATTAGACATCGTTTGTTCTTTTATCTCCTGGTAACTTACTTGTTCCATAGGTCCAGACAAGGTGTCAGCAATTAAATTCATACATTGTTCGTTAAGGAGTGTTCTTCCGCCCGTAAATTGGCTGATGTGGTTCTTTTGTTCTTTTTTTCTTAACTCTTGTTGGAGAGAAGCAAGCCTGTTTTTCAATTTGATAATGTCTTTATCTGCTAGCACGTTAAGAAATCCTTGATTGACTTCTGGGTTTGCTATGACTGCGTTTACAGACGTTGTGGCGGCAGCTGTCGCTTCTTTGGTACTTTTTACCATCGCAGGCTGATGGTTGGTGCCATACAGTAGGCCTAGCGAATGTTTGTATGCAACAATGGCTTTTTTTATATACTGATACTCAGCAGATTCTTTTTGGGCCAGGCAGCCAGTAAGCGCCTCGATCAATTTATGGTAAAAGGCAATTGAAGTTATCGTTTTATTTTGGTTTATCTCAGTTCCAGTTAAGGCTGGGCGCAAAAAAGCATACGCTTTTTCTGATAAGATTTTATGAGCAAGAGGGATTCCATCAGCATCAGGGACAACAATGGAAGCGCCGTTTTTAATTAAAACAGCCAGAGCATCAATATCACCATGCTGAAAACAGTAATGAACTGCAGAGGGGTAAACCACTTCATCGATCTCTATCGGATAACCATTTAAAACAAAGTCACTGTTGTTGATTAAAAAATCGAGTTGTTGTGGTTGCTTGTTTTTTAAGGCAGTAACAACATGCGTACGGGTGAGTTTATGATAAAAGAGACGCAGCTCCGCGGCAACCGCAAATTGATTTTGCGCTAAGGACTGATGCAGCAAGGTTACACCTGCTTGAACAATTTGTCGTTGCAGCACAAACATAGCTCTTATCGCCATTGGCGATGCAAAATGGTCAGGCTCATCCAATTGTAAAGAAAGTCGGTGGTATTCGCTATGGACAGTACTTAGATGACTTGCATATTGAGTGGTCATTGCTTGTGGCTTTGCAGAAAAGCAGGTTATCAGTGTTTGTATGGATTCATCGATACGTGTCATTGGCGGTTTTTTTGCTTCATCCTCCGCGACAACCTCTGGTACTTCTACAACAGTGGCAACAGCTGCCATTGTCAGGCTGGGTGTGGATGATTTTTTAACTGGGAGCAAAACGGTACGTTGTAGATCAACTTGCATCCGTTTTATTAGCCTATCAACCTGTTGATAGTATGGCGTTTGTACAAGAGGTATTAATTGCTGTAATGCCTGACGGACGTCATCCAGTTTTGTGGCATATGCAACATGATTTTGTTGAGCATGTATTGATAACGTTGAAGCCTCTTCTTCTAATCGTGTAAAAAGGCCTTCTAATGTTTGTGTTTTTTGGTTGAGTTTGACGCGCAAAGACGGAATCAATGAACCGCACTGAATCAAAGCCCAGTTAATCCAGGGCGCATTGTGCTCGGTGACGATGGGAGCAGGACGAGAAGACGCAACCTCTGCGCCCATTTGAATTATTTTTCTGGAGAAGGAATAGTCAATGATCTCATCTTGTTCATCAAAAAAAACATGCAGCTGGTATTGGGTGTTTTGATTGTCTGCAAAATACCCGGTGTAGTGGTATTGACTACGGTCAAAGAGCTTTTCATAAATACTAATATGATGATCAAGCAAGGAATAACCCAATAGCTTTTGCATGCGGAGAGCTGGCAGGGCAACGCGGATGTACCATTTTCCTTGATGGTCATCAAGGAGCTCAACCCGCTTGCCCTCATAATATGCCACCTCAAGTTGGGGTGCGCTGGGCTTAATAAAGTTAAATAGACTGTTGGTAGGCATGACATGCTCTTTTTATATAAAAATAGCCACATTGTACCCCTTGTATTTAAAAGGTACCATTGATGTGTGCAAAAAATGCAGTCATGGACCTATGGGGCAGTGGTTTGATATGAAAAAGAGAGCGGACACGCGTTCTAAATAGAGGCGGATATTTGAAAATATCCTAAAAATGCATTGCCATTCCGGCCTAATATGATTTGTGTCGCATTAGGTGTCGTGAGTGGGCGTCCAAGGAACGCGTCTGCGTTTAGATATTTCATTATCATTGCCCTGGCCCCAACGCCTGCGGCAGCGCCACTTACTGTTGTCGCTCTAGGAATGAGGCTTCCCAGTTGACCTACATCATAAAACACATAATATTGAACTTGCTTGAGAAAAGGAAAGTTTGGGGCGGTATTCATCCTGAATTCAACTTTTCCTGCCACACCATTATCACCTGTAAATTGAGCCCAATCATAGCCTCTACCCAAGTAAGGACCACCGAAAATCATCGTTTGTGCTGCAGGTAGTATGGCATTAGAGTATTGTGCTGTAACAAAGGTATATAAGGAAAAGCGATCGCTAATAAATTGATTTCTGGACGCTGTTCCTATGATTCTAAGAAAGTTATTAGAAGCACCGACCCTCGAGCGGTTTACTGGTGGGTTGGAATCCAGGATATTCAAGCCTTTATCAATAGTAAGAAGAAGACTGTCCTCACCTTTCCACAGCATGTCACTATATTGGGCGGCAAGCGAGGCATCTCGAATAGGGTCTTTATACAACAATTGGCCAAGGGCAGTTGATGTGTTGTTCATGTATTCAAATTGTCCTATAACATTCAGATTGCGTTGTTTTGAACGAATGACAGGATAGTATAAAACGGTATTCACATTATTACTGGTGCCAAACAGTTCCAGAGGGGCTAAAATAAATTGGGGATTGGTCTTGGTTACATACCCATCCAGGCTCAGTAGCCATCCATGAGTACCAAGAGTTTGGCTGTACTTTAGTTCGTAATATTTTAACTTGTGACCTTGATCGGCAGCAAGAACGTGGCCATATAATGTCCCGCCTTGCGTGAATAAAGAGTTGATTGAAGCAGAGGCTGCAGTTTCATTCGGACCCAGATAACGGGTCTGATAATTGTCTTGCGTCACATTGATATCAACTGGTTTTTTGGTTACAAATAAAGTTAAAGTTGAACCTAAACTGACATTAGGATCAGGTGCCAGCACCGATTTTACTTTAAAGCCCGGAATGTCGTTCAGCAAGAGCAGTGTGCGTTCCAGATCTGCCAGTTTGATTGGCTTGCTGGCTTGAATGTTTGCGCCGTATTTTTCAATAAAACGGATAAGTCTCTTATTAGTCACATCCTGGACTTTAACACTACTGATAAATCCTTCAATAATGGTTACTTTAATAGTGCCATTGTGAATTTCCTGAGGCGGGAGGAATGCTTTGGAAAGAAAATACCCTGCATTTTGATATTTATTGGTAACCGCCTGCACCAGTTCCTGTAGTTTTGCTACGGTAATTTTATGATGCAGATAAGGCTTAAAAAAAGTCTGTAATTCAGCCGTAGTGAATACATGGTTCCCATCTATGATTACTTTATTAAGAACAAAAGAGATCTTATTTGCCTCACCAGTTAGCGTTTTTTCTTCAGTAACTGGAGGGGTAAAAGTAGGCTTGGAACTGGTTACCAGAGGGAATGGTGACGTTGAAATGTTTTTTCCAACCACGCCGGAGGTAATTCCATTAAATTGGCTCAGATCAGGAACATCTATCGCACTAATCTGGGGGCTTATCAAAACCAACAAAAAAATCACCGCGCAATAGCGTTTAAGCTCAGGTAACAATTGGAACAATTTTGTGCATCCTTGTAATGTTTTTGGATAACTTACACCTTATCGGTGTCGCGGTTTCCAAACAATATCTAATAACCGTGCTGATTTTTGATGTCTATCCCGATTGTTTATCGCGGCCACCGTTTGCTTTATTGAGTGAGCCATTTCATTTTGCTGGTTTATTATTACTTCTTTAGTATCCAAAAAAATTCGACCTTGATTCACAGATATATAATTTGCTTCACGAATATGCTCTTTATTAATGGCGTTATCCATAATGATACCTTGTATGGATTCCGCAAGTGACACTCGGCCTACATTTGAAAATAAAGACTTTCTATGAAAAAAAATGGAGTTAGAAGGTTGGGGGCCTAAATCAGACGGAGCAACTGTGGTTGCAAGATCAAAGTATACCAGTTTGCTGCCATCAAAATTAATGGCATATTTTTGTTTATTCACGAGCCTTATTTTTGCAACATGGACACTAATAAAGGTCGCATCGGATGAGGGCTTGGTTATAAAGCCAATTTCTACTGGCTTGGTTGCCATATGCTGGCTCAGCTCGCTGTTTATTTGTTTCAAAAAAGGTTCGTTTTCTGCAATAAAATCGGGGAGTGCGTATATGGTCAACGAATTATGTAAATCAATAGGTTCAGCTGGTTTTGTTGCTTGAATGGGATCAGTTACCGCAGGATCACTCTTAAGTAACACCGGATCTGAATTGAGTTTTATTGGTTCATTGAACTGATTTTGTTTCATCGCTTTTATTGGACTGGCAAATAAAAGCGATGAAACAAACAGAAAATTTACAATAATAACACTGCGCGCTAACATCACAGTTCGTGAGCGTGCGCAGTATGTCAGATGTTGAGGCATATTAATTGTGTTGTATCGCAGTTTCTACTTCTTTAGTTAGATCTACCCAAGTAGTATCTACGTACAGAAGCGCACTGCTATTCACAACCGCATTAATGTTTTTTTCTTTAGCTATTTTTGCAATGGCCGCTTCAGCAAGGATGTTGAATTTTTGCACCCCAGCATCTTGCTCTGCTTTTATTTTTTTCTGAAAATCCAGCGTCATGGTTGTTAAATTAGCTTGTTCTAATTTAATTTTTTTAGCCAGCGCTTCTTTTTTGCTGCCTGTGGTTTTTTCATAGTTATTAACAAGGCCTTGTAATGCATCTTTTTGAGTTTGTAACTTCTCTTCCATGCTTTTAACATTACTCTGAAGCGATTTATTTGCTTGCTGCACGAACGTTGATTTATTGAAAATGTCAGTGACATTGACATAGCCATATTTTACTTCGGCTGCTGTCATGATGGGAGAAAATAACATGGTAAATAAACCCAGTGTAATGATCCCTATTGTTTTTTTCATTCAATTATCCTCCGGATAGACCCAATACAAATGGGTGAATTAAAAATGGATTAAATATTGTTATAACCTGATGAGTATAGATTAAAAAACCATTAAGTTGTAGTGATGTTTACATGAAACATGCTGTTAAAATTTAGAGAGTAAAGCCATTTAAAATTAGGTATTAACTTGAATAATAATAATTTAATATTGTATTAGGGTCTGCGCGCGCGACTGTGCGCATCTAACATACTGAGTTTATATAATGCCTAAACATAAAAACTGTAAATTGCAGTTATCTACTCTGTTTCTATCTATCATGTCGGTTTCTTCGGCAAATACAGCCTATGCCCAGAATTTCCAAATTAGTCCTGCCTCAGGCTATGCGTTCCCAACTGTGATTTATCCAGGGCAGACAGTCAGTGCGTATTACGCGATCACCAATCGAACCCATTCAACGCGCAACGGCTACCATATAGAGGGGTTGCCGTGGACCGTGAAGCAAAATAGCAGCAGCACAACAACTTGCCCAGATACGATAACACTCGCTGCTGGAGAAAGCTGTATTTTGAGGCTGGATATTATTGGGGAGGCCTTATCCTCTTTTATTCTTTGTAGTGGCTCAAGTTGCACCACAGCATTTCCTCCCTTAAATGTGGTTAAGGCAGTGACGCCTCTCCCTAAGATAGAGGTTGCGGCAGGCACTTATTTTGATGCTTTTGGAAGCTATTACCCCTTATTAGCAACAAGTACTGATGGTGGGAGGAGCTGGAGTTATACCGTCAGCACACAAGCCTTGCCTGGCAATTGTACGGTAGGAGAAGGTTTAACTTATGCAAGCTTTGCCAGCACCAGTTGCAGCGGCGCAAATTGCATTGCTGCAGGCAGCTGTAGTACTGCCTCAGGTACCACGCCCCTATTAGCGACCAGCACCAATGCTGGGGGTGCCTGGAGCTATACCATTGGCAGCGCACCTGCTTTACCTAGTGCTTGTGTAGCCGGGGGAGAAGGTGCACATGATGCCAGCTTTGCCAGCACCAGTTGCAGTGGCGCCAACTGCATTGCCGCAGGCAGCTGTAGTACTGCCTCAGGTAATACGCCTCTATTAGCAAGCAGCACCAATGGTGGAGGGGTCTGGAGTTATACCATTGGCGGCAGCACGCCTGCTTTACCGAATGTTTGTGCGAACGGAGGCTTTTTTACCAGCGCCAGTTGCAGTGGTGCCAATTGTATTGCCGCAGGTAGCTGTAACACCGCCTTAAATACTATGCCTTTAGTAGCGACCAGCACCAATGGTGGTGGCGCTTGGAGCTATACCATTGGCAGCACACCTGCTTTACCTAGCGGCTGTGCGGTAGGGGAAGGAGGGGGAGGCCGCTTTGTCAGCGCCAGTTGTAATGGCGCCAACTGCATTGCCGCAGGTAGTTGTAACACCTCTTTGGGCACTATTCCCTTATTGGCGACCAGTACCAATAGTGGAGGAGACTGGAGCTATACCATTGGTGGCAGCACACCTGCTTTACCTGGCAGCTGTGCGGTAGGGGAAGGTAGTTTTGTCAGCGCCAGTTGCAGTGGCGCCAACTGCATTGCCGCAGGCAGCTGTAGCTCCGCCGCAGGTAATATGCCTCTATTAGCGACGAGCACCAATGGTGGGGGAACTTGGAGCTATACCATTGGTGGCAGCACACCTGCTTTACCTAGCAGCTGTGTAGCAGATGGAGAAGGTGCAATTAGTGCAAGCTTTACCAGCGCCAGTTGCAGTGGCGCCAACTGCATTGCCGCAGGCAGCTGTTCCGCCGCTTCAGGTAATACGCCCCTATTAGCAACCAGCACCGATGGTGGTGGAGCCTGGAGTTATACCATTGGTGGCAGCACACCTGCTTTACCTGGCAGTTGTGTGACGGGAGGTGATTTTAACAGTGCCAGTTGCTCTGGACTAGACTGTATTGCCGTTGGAAGCTGCAGCAATGCTGCTTATAATTCTTTTCCCTTGGCAGCAACAAGTACTGATGGTGGAATAACCTGGAGTTATACCATCGACAGCAGCACGCCTGCGTTGCCTGCAAATGCAACAGGGGGCAGTTTTTCTGCAACAACAAGCGTTGCGGGTACAACATCGTCACTGCTTCCAAAATCACTGCAGTTTTTAAATCATTAGAGGATGAAACTTGGAGAAGTATTTTTTGTCAATGGAGAGTCCCATTGCTGGCATTGAGTGGCCGAATATACCCAATCAGTCAGCCGCCTGTAGTTTGGGGATGCTGCGTTATTTAGAATCAAGCCAGTGGCTGGCGCCTGAGGTACTAAAACAGCAGCAATTTTTGCAGCTGACTTATTTATTAGAACAAGCCAGTCAATTTGTGCCTTACTATCGAGACCATGATTACGCCCGTTTTTGCGACGGCAAGTTGATGGCACAGTGGTCAAGCGTGCCTTTGCTGACGCGCCAAATGATTCAACAACAGGGCACTTCCATGCACCATGAGGCTTTGTCCCCCCAACATGGAACCCCTGTGACGCTAAGTTCCAGTGGGTCTACGGGTCAACCGGTGAGTGTTCTGGCAGACGTTGTCACGCAGTTTTTTTTCAATGTACTCTCATTACGTCATTACCATTGGCATCAGTATGATTTTAAGAAAAAAATGGCCGTCATACGGGACATGCCTCATGACGGCAGCGCACCGCCTAAAAGTCAAAGCTTTGAGCACTGGGGTAGCTTTACTCAAGGGATGATTAAAACAAGTCCCTGTCATGTGCTGCCATTATGCGATGTACGTCAACAAGCACAATGGCTTGGTATGATAAATCCTGATTATTTGATGTGTTACCCTACCGTGCTGCGTGAATTACTGTTTCTGGATACACCCAAACCGCCTCATTTAAAATCAATAACCACCTTTGGTGAGCTCGTAGATGCGTCACTAAAACAGGAGGTGAGTAGCAAATGGCACATTCCTTTAGTTGATATGTATTCCAGCAGTGAAATGGGCTACATTGCTTTGCAGTGTCCCGATTATGATCATTATCATGTGCAAGATGAAAACGTCTTGGTAGAAATTCTTGATGAAGACAACCATCCTTGTCCACCTGGAGCAACGGGTCGTATCGTTATCACGGCATTACATAATCTAGCGTCGCCCCTGATTCGCTATGATATAGGTGATTATGCACAAGTGGGTGAGCCTTGTCCCTGCGGTCGAGGTTTGTCAGTGATTAAGCATGTTTTAGGTCGCCAGCGTAATATGCTGACTCTGCCCAATGGGGAAAAACGGTGGCCTACTTTTACCGGCAATACCGAGGTTAATCTCATCTCTCTTTTTAAGAACATGCAATTTCAAGTCATTCAAAAAAACCGGTATGATATTGAAATAGCGCTTGTTTCTACGCAGGGCAGGGTAGCGGAGGACGTGTTAATTCCCCAACTGCAGGCCATTTTTGGACATCCATTTCATATTACCTTTAATTATGTGAGCAGTATTGCTCGAGCAGCTAATGGGAAATTCGAGGATTTCAAATCACTGCTATAAGGCTTTTTATGTTACCAATGCATTTATTTAAAGATCTTTCCTGCAACACCATGATCCCCAGCGTTCAATGGCCACCGATTATGGACTTGGACTCAACACGATTGCTATTGATGCTGGATTATTTTGAGGAAGTGAGCCAATGGCTGCCTGAAGCACATCTATTAGAGCACCAGTTTACCCAACTGCATTCTTTGGTTGTGCATGCTAAGGCCAATACGCAATTTTATCGCGGGCACTTACATGCATTGCCACAATATTCCAGTCCTCAAGAGTTGCGAGCACATTGGGGTGCACTTCCTGTAGTCACTACGGAGCAGCTCATTGCAAACAACCGCCATTTTTTTAGTGAAAACCCTCTTGTGGCACATGGTCCCAGCAGTTCGGTTCTCTGTCATGTTGGCTCCGAATCAATTCAACTCTTAAAAAATAATGCGGTGGATCTGATAGACAATGTATTGATAGTCCGTGATTGCCTTTGGAACCATCGAATCTTTAAAGAAACGGCTGCAAGGTTGTTTGCATCCGACAAGACATCCCATACCAGCCAGGGTGATTGGGGGCATCCTTTTTCAAACCTGTTAGAAACAGGTTCTATGCATTTTATGCACGCTTCTTCTCCTGCAGAGCAGGCTGCTTTTCTTGCAAAAAATCAACCTGGATATTTATTTTGTACTGCAAAATCCTGGAATAACTTGTTTGATTATTATTGTAATAATGCCATTGGCAATTGGTCTGTAAAAGAGATCATTATTGAAGATGAACCACTGACACCAATGGTGCGTCAATGGACAGAAGAAATAATGAACACAGCCATCAGCGATCGCTACGCACGCGCTGATTGTGGCATTATTGCCTTGCGTTGTCCTGAGTTTGGTAATTTGCACGTACAAGCTGAAAATGTATTTGTTGAAATACTGGATGATTACGGGAATTCTTGCGCTCAGGGGTTGCCTGGGCGTGTGACCATCACCAAGTTACATAATTTTTCATCACCACTGATTCGTTATCAAGTTAATGACAGGGCTGCTTTGGGTGAGGCCTGTCCTTGTAAGAGAACATTACCCGTTCTTATTCTTGTATAAGTAATATGGCCCCTGAGGGTGTCATTTAAAAGATGGGCGTAGCCTTGATGCAGCGCTAGCGTAATCAAGGTATTTCTTATACGCTGTATGTAAACCTTGATTACGCTAGCGCTGCATCAAGGCTACACCAATCACGAAAGTAGCACTTTAAATTTATCCACAAATTTGCTGCTTTTCAGCAACATTGCTACTA
>JBIODT010000032.1:0-17091 GCA_044445305.1 Legionellales bacterium
GGTATTGTTAGCACTGCCCAGGGTAATGGTGCCATTAGCAGCCGTAGTTGGCTCGCCTAAGGAGCTGGTTGCAGAGATATTTGCTAATTTTGCAACACTGAGTGTGCCGGCATCAACGGTTGTTGCGCCGGTGTAGGTATTGGCAGTGCTGTTGATATCTAAAGTACCTGTAGTGCTGTTTGGGTTGATGGTTAAGGCAGTTGCACTGGTACTGCTGATCACAGGGTTACCGGTTGCTCCTAATTCTAGAGTACCCCCATTGTTCACACCAATCCCTGTAGCACTTGCTAGTAGAATGGGATTATTAACAACATCCGTTCCTGAGGTTCCTGCTTCGAATAAGGCACCTTCGTTACCCACTCCAAGACCATTTAAGGTGATGGTGTTGGTATTGGCCAAAGTGCCGCCACCGAAGTTTAGACTCAAAGTGGCACCGGATGTAACCGATGTGCTCGCTGATAGCGTGGCACCAGAACCTAGCGCATTAACATTCGTTAAATTAAGTGTGCCTGCAGATGCAGTTGTGATACCGGTATAGGTATCAGAACCTGCCAAAGTCATGCTGCCAGTACCTGTTTTGGTTAAGGCACCACTGCCACTGATGACTCCTGAATAAATCGTCGTATTATTATCACCGCCCGTTGTTAGTGTGGCTGAGCCTAAAGTGACGTTACCGCCACTAGCGCCACCACCGGCTAAGGAACCAATGGTGTCACTAAAATTGGCCAAATTGAGGACAGCCCCTGCGGTATTTGCCAGAGTAACGTCACTGCTGGGGCCGATTGCATTAGCAATAGCCGCAGTGAGGCTACCGGAATTAATAGTGGTAGTTCCCGTGTAGGTGTTGGCTGCAGAAAAAGTGACTGTGCCCACATTGCTGCTGCTAAGAGCCACTGTACCTGCACCAGTGATTACACCTGATTCAGTAATACCACCTGCGGAGGTGCTGATAAAAGTGAGCGGGTCGGTATTGGTAATGCCTCCAGATAAAGTCAGAGCACCGGTGTTGGTTGTTTGTAGGGTCAGTCCGGCAGTTGCCGAATTGGTGATCAATCCGGATAAGGTCAAAGCTCCAGTTCCAGCCCATTGGAAGATGCCTTTGCCAGTACCTGTTCCGGCTGTTGTTATTAGGCGAGCTGATGCGGTTGCAGTAGTATCGGTATCAATTAAAGTGGCGGTATTGTTAGCACTGCCCAGGGTAATGGTGCCATTAGCCGCGGTAGTTGGGTCGCCTAAGGAACTGGTTGCGGAAATATTTGCCAGTTTCGCAACACTGAGTGTACCGGCATCAACGGTTGTTGCACCGGTGTAGGTATTGGCAGTGCTGTTGATATCTAAGGTGCCTGTAGTGCTGCTTTGGTTGATGGTTAAGGCAGTTGCACTGCTACTGCTGATCACAGGGTTACCGGTTGATCCCAACTCCAAGGTACCTCCATTGTTCACACCAATGCCTGTAGCCGTTGCCAGTACAATGGGATTATTAACAATATCGGTTCCTGTGGTTCCTGCTTCGAATAAGGCACCTTCGTTACCTACTCCAGCACCATTTAAGGTGATGGTTTTGGTATTGGCCAGAGTGCCGCCACCTAAGTTTAGACTTAAAGTGGCACCTGATGTAACCGTTATGCTAGCTGATAGATTGCCACCAGAACCGAGCGCGTTGACATTGGTTAAATTAAGGGTACCCACAGATGCGGTTGTGATGCCGGTATAGGTATCAGAGCCGGCCAAGGTCATGCTGCCAGTACCTGTTTTGGTTAAGGCACCACTGCCACTGATGACTCCTGAATAAGTGGTCGTATTATTATCAGCGCCAGTTGTTAGTGTGCCTGAACCTAAGGTGACGTTACCGCCAGTAGTACCACCGCCTGCTAAGGAACCAATGCTGTCACTAAAATTAGCCAAATTGAAGACGGCGCCAGCAGTATTTGCCAAGGTAACATCACTGCTGGAGCCGATTGCATTGTTGATACCTGCGGTTATGCTGCCAGAATTGATGGTGGTAGTTCCTGTATAAGTATTGGCTGCAGACAGGGTTAAAGTACCAGTACCTCCCATCAGCAAACTTCCGATCGAGCTGGTTCCATTGGCGATGACGCCCGATTCAGTGGCATTACCCGCACCAATAAAACTCAGTGCTGAATTAGAGTTTAATGTGGCCCCTCCGGATAAAGTCAATGTTGCCCCGGTATTGCTACCAATGGTGCTGCTGGCACTAAGGGTAATCGCTCCGGGATAAGTACCTGGGCCGGAAGTGGTGTCGTACAAGGCGCCATTACCGCTGACACCGGTTCCACCTTGCAAAGTTAATGGAACAGAGCCCATTAGAACGAGATTACTCATACTGACTTCAGCGCCATTGGCAACAGTCAGTGAAGCCGGGTGACTGCCTCCGCTACCCAATGCACCATTATTGGTGGTCAGGGCTAGGGTGCCTGCATTGACTGTTATGGCACCGGTATTGGTATTGGCTCCAGAAAAGGTGACTGTGCCCACATTGCTGCCGCTAAGAGCCACAGTACCAGCACCGGTGATTGCGCCGGATTCAGTGATACCACCTGCGGAGGTGCTGATAAAAGTGAGCGGGTCAGTATTGGTAATGCCTCCGGATACAGTCAGAGCACCGGTGTTGGTTGTTTGCAGGGTGAGTCCAGCAGTTGCTGAATTGGTGAATGCTCCTGATAAAGTCAGGGCTCCTGTTCCAGCCCATTGGAAGATGCCATTGCCGGTACCTGTTCCAGATGTTGCCAGAATGCGATTTGATGTTGTTGCAGAGGTATCGGTATCAATTAAAGTGGCGGTATTGTTAGCACTGCCCAAGGTAATGGTGCCATTAGCAGCATTAGTTGGAGCACCTAAGGAACTGGTTGCAGAGGTATTTGCCAGTTTCGCGACACTGAGTGTGCCGGCATTAACGTTGGTTATACCGGTGTAGGTATTGGCTATGCCGGTGATTTTTAGGGTACCTGTAGTAGCACCAGCGGTTGGGTTAACTGTTAATGTATCTGCAGTTGCACCAGCAATCACCCCCGTTAGCGCCAAGGTACCCCCATTGGCCACAGCAATGCCGGTATTGGCTGACATGGTGATGCCATTCGCAATGGTATCTGTTCCTGATGTTCCAATTTCACTCAATCCAGAAGAGGAAGAGCTTAAAGCAATGGGACTGGTATTTGCTAAAGTGCCGCCGATTGAGTCTAAAGCCAAAACGCCAGTACCACTAACAGTAATAGTCGAGGCTGATGCGGTTCCTAATGCATTCGTATTGGTTAAGGTTAAGCTACCGGCAGTAACTGATGTTGGACCCGTATAAGTATTGGCCAGTGACAAGGTAGCGCCTCCTGCTTCGACCGTTAGGCCTCCTGCGCCACTAATAATACCGGTACCACTTTGTGTTGCGCCGCCAGTTGCATTTAAGATGAGCAGTGATGCCGCTGTCCCTGTCGTGATTGGAGCATTAATGGCAATGGTGCTTGCTGCTGTCAGGGTTAAAGAATTTGCGGAAGACCAGCTTACCGCACTGCTCACGGTGATGGTTCCTGCGCTGGTGCCACTGGCGTTGGTGGTCGTCACAACCACACTAGAGCTGGCTAGGGCAGTATCCAGTACCGTTGTATCAACAATAGAGGGATTGGTTCCTGTTGCGGAGGGTGTACAGGTACCAGCCGTACAGGTGTCGCTGGTATTGACGCCACCGTTAGAAGTAATGGTCACGTTGGTAGGATCCAGCAGCCATGTTCCTACAATGCCATGAGGGGCCGCGGTGCTAATTGTAATGCCATTGACATCCAAATTATGACCCGAGGTTTCAATATAACCCCCATTACCGCCTAAAAGGCCTCCCATAGCACTCAAGCTGCCATAAACACTGGTTGCATCATTGGACCAAATCACAATGTCACCACCATTGCCCTGCTGCAAAGCATTGGCAGTCATTTGAGTGTTGCCATCGACTTGAGTCGTGCTTGCATCGGGGTCTGGCCCTGCTCCATGTGGGTTTCCACCGACCAGAATTTGTCCTCCCCCCAAATTACCATTGGCTTGAAGTTGGCTGTTAGCGATGCTAATGTTTTGACCTAACGCGCTAATAATGCCGCCATGGTTAGCGCTGTTCGCGGTTAATTGGCTGTTGGCAATAGAGAGGTCGCCACTGCTCAAAAGAGTAATAGTACCACCAGTCAAATTACCACTGGTTGAGATTTGCGCGTTATTGGTGGTAATTTTTTTTGCAATTACTTTGATGGTACCGCCTGATGCTAATAGCTTGCCGCTGACACTGGCACCACCATTGCCAGCATCCAAAATAATGACACCTCCTTGAGATGAAACATGACTGGCCTGTTGGAGGTTTGAGGTATTAATGGTATGTTCTATAAGGTTTCTTGCCGTACTTGGTCTTAAAAGAGTGCCCATGCCCGTATCAATAACGCCTGAATTGCTAACGGTATTTTTTATGCTGGCGGCATTACTGACGGGGCCTTGCTGTATGGTAAAATTAATCAATTGATCGCCATCAAAATCCAAGGTATACGCTCGAGCGCCGCCTAAGATGACCGTACCTACTTTGGCCTCAATAACGCCCTTGTTATCAACCGAATTACCAATTAACCCAACCAAGCCACCAGGCTGTACCTGAATGTGGCCATTATTCACGATGGCTCCATGATTATTGGCACTTGCTGAAAAGTTATAGTTTCCTGAGAGAAAGTTGTTGTCAGTAATCTGTGAGGTGGTAGCCAACAGCCCACCGACATTCACTTGAGCCCCTTTGCCAAACAGAACACCCGCAGGGTTAATCAACCACACTTGACCGTTTGCAAAAAGATTACCAAAAATGCTGGAAGAACCATTCAGGCCATTAATGCGATTTAAAGTGATGGCACTGCTGTTGGGTTGTATAAATTGCGTGGTTTGACCACTGAGAATATTGAAGGTCTGCCAATTAATAATGCCCTTTTCCGTACCTTGATGAATAATTTCTGTGGCGCTATTAGGTTGGGAGATTTGGATATTACCGGCAGCAACACTTCCCCCTTGGGGATTCGCAAAAATTCCCATAGATATAGTGCAGAGCACTAAAAATGTTCCCAGCCGAAAATAAAGACTCATAACACCACCAATATGAGACTGGCAATAGTTCCATCAAGCCAGTTCTACAGACAATAGGGTGACTTCTAAGCAACAGTTCGAGCAAATTTTACAAGTTCCATCAAAATTTTTAAGAACCATCCGTATTAATTATAGCACAGCACCAGGATTTGTTTTTTGCATTTTGTATTATTTCACACCAGCAGAAAATAATAGGTTAAATGTAAATTTGGGCATCAGTTAGGTTGATTTACGCTAACAGAATGCTTATAAAAAAAGCGCCTGGGATTTTATCAACTAATTGTTAAATAACACTTTTTAAATTACAACGCCCAAAAAACAACATAAAAATGTTGCTTTTAATTTCATTATGTGTAAAAGTACGGCTCTATGAATTGTAAATTAAAGTCTATTTTAATCAGTGTTACTTGTTTCGCATTAAGTTTTTTTTGGCCGCTACACCTACAGCCTGAAAAAATTCAACGGCCGACGGCACCCTCAAAAAAAGTGCCTTCAAAGGACGCACCTGCAATAAAAAACACAGTAACAACAGCAGTCATTAAACGCCAACGGCTCAAAACCGTAGCTGTAAACAACAATGCTGCGAACAACATCTCACTCATGAAAGTACCGTTTACTGAATTGCCTGGTTGGGACGATGCTGACGTTAAGAAATCATTTATTGCCTTTCAAAATTCTTGTGAAACCTTTTTAAAACAAGATCCGGGTCATTCGGTGGGCTCGATTCACATCAATGTCAAAGCCGGTGACTGGCACCCTGCTTGTGCTGCTGCCTTGTCTATTAAATCAGTTACTGAAGACAGTGCCCGAGTTTATTTTGAAAAATGGTTTAATCCGATCAAGTTTGAACAAAAAAAACCGGCTCATGGTCTCTTTACAGGTTATTACATGCCTCGCTTAGAAGGCAGCTTAAAGAGAACCACTGAATTTAGTACACCCATTTACGCACTGCCCAAAACATTAACATGGAATACCAATAAAACACGTCGTCACCAAAAAGCCAGAATCAATTACACCCGCGAACAAATAGATAATGGCGCTCTTGGAAAAAAAGCGCCTGTGATTGCTTGGATCAATAGCCCTGTTGAGCGACTCTTTTTAGAAATAGAAGGCTCAGGCGTCATCAAACTGCCCAGTGGCGAAAATCTGTATGTAAGCTATGCCGGTGAAAACGGCGCACCTTATACCTCTATTGGCAGTGTACTGATTAAAAAAGGACTAATGACCAGAAACAATGCCTCTAAAGCCGCCATTAAACGCTATTTAGAGAACCATCCCAGTAAAATGAATGCCATCCTGCATCAAAATAAATCATTTGTATTTTTTCAAAGTTTAAAAGAACCTGCGGCCATGGGTGCCAAAGGCATGTCGCTAACGCCTGGATACTCCTTGGCCATTGACAAAAAATGGATACCAATGGGCGCGCCGCTTTGGTTAGATACAAAAAAACCCAATCAACAAAATAACAAAGATAAAGCGTTTCATCGACTGATGATAGCCCAAGACACAGGCGGCGCCATCCGCGGCTTGATGCGGGGTGATATTTATTGGGGTGCAGGCAAAAAAGCCGCATTTCTGGGTGAACACATGAAGAATACCGGTCGCTATTGGCTGTTGCTTCCCAAATACGCTATTAACAGACTTGCAAAAAAATTCAGCCGCAATTAACACCATTCAGTTGTTATGAGGTTATCTTTATTCATGACGCCTATTTGATCACAACCAATTATTTTTGCAAGCTGCAGATTTTAATGGGTAGCTGGGGAGTTTCATTAGGTTATTTCCCGGACACAGACAGCGTATGCAACGGTGTTAGCATGGCATGGTTATCATCTTGTTTTACCGGTAATGAAGAACAGTTCTATCAACGCATCTCACGAATAGAAAATTCGGCTCCAACTTTACTACAACAAAAAGAACTGCAGAGAACATTACAACAGCGCATACCGGGCACTACACCTCTTCCATTAACAGAAGAAGAGGAGGACATGTTTCAGATCTTCGCTTTCTTCGAGCAAATTCGGCTATACCAACAGCCGTGGCAGTTACATGAACTTTTTCAAAACACTTATAATCAGTACGATATGGTGCCAGTGTTCCAATTTGCATCATCCAAGAATCTTGAGGACAAAGGAGGTCTTATTTCGATAGGTTCTGAAGATGCTGTTTATTCTTGTGCAGAGCTGGCTGCTTATTTAAAAGTGGAGTAACAAGACTGCAGTGTGCCGCGAGCCTAAGCACCAGGAGTGTTCCCTATGAATTTAATGCGTAACCATTCAGCATAATTATGATTTGCGCAGACGTTATCATGAACCTCTATTGCCAATTTCTTAATTTAGAAGTTACGCATTGACAAACCCATCAAAACTTAAGCGCTCACATGAAACACAGATGATTTATTATGATCCTGTATGTGGCGAAATCCTAAATTATTAAAAAACAGCCGCCGATAAACCATGCAGGGCTATTTTTAAAATTATTTGTTTATACTCTTTTTAATTTTCTCTATGTCTTCAAGCGTTAATCCAGTGCCTGCGACAACTATTTCTGTCGCAACTTTTTGTGTAAGAAGATTTTTTGCAATTTCATATTTTTCTTCAAGTTTGCCTTCAGCCTTGCCTTCAGCGTACTTATTCATAATCAGCGTTTTTTCTCGGCTCACTTGATCCCAGTAACTTTCGTAAAGAATAATCTCACCTGGTGTATAAGCAGACTCTTCGGCAAGTTCTAAGGCAAGTGCAATTTCTGGTATTTCAAGAAGGTCTTGTGAAACGGTGGTTGTTTTCTCATCAATTTCACGTAGAAATCGTAACCATAATAATCGAAGCTGTTTTTCATCCGATGATTGAATGGGAAATTTAGGTAGCTCAATAAAAATAAGTTGTAAGTGCTCAATCACATCCTCTGTTGCATTTCCTTTTTTTACCAATTGATAGTGATGATACCAATCAGACGTTGCTTTGTCATAGATCTCAGCGACAATCCCCAAACCATAAACAGGCTGAAGAAATTTATAGTCATCTCCCTTCGTCAATTGCTTTACGAATGCCTGGCTGGTTCCGAACAGTAGACGCTGTTTAAAATGATCGGTCCAATTCATTTGCATCTCAACAATGAAAACGCGTCCTTGGGCATCTGTGCATTTTACATCGGCGATGGTTCGCTTGAATTCAGGGATAATTGGAACTTGTTCATTTTGCAGATAGGTAAGCGTGACAATAGGACTATTCGAAGGCAAGGGAAGTAACGCATTTAAAAAGCTTATCAATAACTTCGGATGATCACCAAATATTTTTTTGAAAACCACATCGGCTTTAGGGTCAAGATATCGTGACATAATAGTTTGTCTCTTTATTATTGGTTTATGCAGCCATGGGTAATTGAAATAAACCATGGCAATGTTTTTGCCAGCGATGATGTTCCATTGAAATCACATTGCTTGGTTGTTTATCTGCTTTTTGTAGCGGTGTCACTTCATTAATTCCGTGATGACAACGTTTTTCGTTGTAGTAGCGTTGGAATAAGTTTAACTTATTTTGTAAGTCATTGGCATTCCAAAACAGTGTTTGATTCAACAATTCGCATCGGACGGTTCCAATGAAGCGCTCAATAAACGGATGCGAGGTCGGAACATGTGGTACAGATTTGCTTTCATCGATATCAAGAATGCCTAAATTGGCTTTCCATCGGTGAAGAAGAATGTTTTCGGCAGCTACAGCGCGCAGCCCGCCGGGGGCCAATAAACGCACCCAGACCGCCATATAATTCAAAATCAATGCTACTAATTTTAGCATAATGATTATTATAGTACAATCTGGGTGAGAATTCTCGGATATTTTTCGCTTATAAATTTGAAATTAAGATTTCGCTACACATAGGAAAACCTAAGCCGTCGTAAAGGTAGTTTTTGACTGTTTTACTTTTCATTATTTTCTCCTGCTAAATCCTAATAACTGTTAATAAGTGGGATTATTTTAATATTTACTTTTACTCTTTATGAATTTAAATATCTATAACTCGATCCCCAAGTTTGTTTAGTGATCACCCCTGCTCTTGTTGATATACAGGATGCTCGTGTCCGGAATCAGGACACGCGTTGATTGAAAGGGTTAAAGGATTGGCAATGATTTTTTCTTTATCAATACGAGATAGTTTTTTTATAGTGCGTTCTAATTGTAATGCCATAGACTTATCACCATTAATTTTCCAACATTGTGCAATAGCAATGGGTTTAAAACTTCGAGTGTATTTGCATCTGCCTGTACCATTGACATGAGATTGGTAGCGTTTAGCCAAGTCATTGGTATAGCCTGTGTAATAAGTATTGTTATTACACAGTAACATATAAACCCAATAACATGGCTTGTCCTTAACCATTAGTAATAAATGCCTGTATTATCTGCGACAGTTCTTCTGGGTGCTCTATCTGCGGTAAGTGGCCACACTCAGAAAAACAATAATATTTTGCACCTGGAATTTGCTCAGCCAGTGCTTTAACAGATGCGTCACTAAAAATTAAATCCTGATCAGATGTTAATAGCAATGTGGGCACATGAATTTGATTCGCCCAGTCTCTCGAGTCAAAACCTTCAAGCGCTGCGAACTGCCCTTCATATCCCTTTATTGTAAATGGATAGGGGTTTTCCAAGCCTGTCTGAATTAATTGATGAAGCATCCCTGGCATTAAAAGAAACCGCAATGAAAAAATCCAACTACAGGATGCTTTAATCAGTGCTGCTAAAGACATATTGGATTTAAGAAACTCAAGCTGTGCCGCAAGATAAATGTGAAAAGGTGATTGTATTGTGGCCGCAGAATGGCTGATTACCGCTGATTTAACCAACTCGGGCGCGCGGAGGGCCAATGCTTGTAGAATAAAACCACCCATCGAGTTGCCAATAAAATGTGCCTTCTTGATGCCAAGCTTGGCACACAAATCTATAACATCATTGGTCATTGCATCTATGCTGTATGGGCCATCAGGAACATCGGTTTGGCCTGCACCGCGGTTGTCAAATACAACAACCTGGTATTGGTCTTTGAATTGATCAACCAACATACTCCAAACCGTATGATCTGCACCAAAGCCAGCAATAAAAACAACCGACTCCCCGGAGCCATGAAGTTCGTAATACATAGCAATATCATTAATTTTTATCTTGGCCATTTTTCATTGACCCGGTGCATGACAGGCATCATTACAATGAATGTCGGTGCGCTCTGTCTGTATGGTCACATGTTGGATGCTAAAAGTTGCCCCCAGTTGCTGCACCAGCTCCGCTCGCGCTGCATCTGTGAGTAACTCATCAGGCATGTACAAATGTACCGACATCGCATTTTCTAGAGTGCTCATCGCCCAAATATGCAAATCATGCACGCCTTTTACTCCAGGTTTAGCAAGCAAAAATTCCGACACCGCCAACCAGGATATGCCCACAGGAACACCATCAATGATTAAACGCAAACTGTGCGTAAACAAGGACCAAGTTCCCCGAAGTATCACTACAGCAATGATTAAGCCTACCAAAGGATCTATCCACAGCCAACCAGTCCAATACAATACAGCAGCAGACACGACCACACCCACTGAGATCAAGGCATCATAAAATAAGTGTAAATACGCAGCCCTAATATTTAAATCCGCAGAGCCTCGCATAAACAAGGCGGCTGTGGCTCCATTCACAAGGATACCAATTCCAGCAACCACCATAACTGAAACAGCCTGAACTTGGCTTGGATAAAACAATTTATACATCGCTTCTGTAGCAATAATCCCACAAGTGAATACCAACAAAATACCATTAGCCAACGCTGCTAAAATAGATGTTTTTTTCAAACCATAAGTGGCTTTTTCAGTCGGTTTACGTTTCACTAAGCGGGTTGCCAGCCAGGCTAAAATCAAACCCAAGACATCGCCTAAATTGTGAAAAGCATCCGCTAACAAGCTGGTTGAATTAGACACATAAGAGCAGACGATTTGTAGCAGTACAAAAAGACCATTGGCCACTATTGCTATTAAAAAAGCACCGTCGTAGGTTACAGCACCATGATGGTGGTGGTGGTCATGGCCGTGGTGACTATGAGCATGGTGACCATGCTCATTATGGCTGTGGGCTTGTTTGCTCATGATGCTACTCAGATTCAGAATAATGATTCACGCCAATTTTAATTCGGTCACGCTCTTTTTGTTTGCGCCAAAGGTTGGTATCACGCAAAGAATAAACACAACCGCAATATTCTTGTTTATAAAATTCTTCACGCTTGGCAATTTCATACATGCGTGCAGAACCACCATTTTTTCGCCAATTGTAAGTCCAATACTGCATGTCTGGATAGTGGCTTGCTGCACGAGTGCCGGAATCATTGATCTGGTCCATGTCCTTCCAGCGAGAAATCCCTAAGGAGCTGCAAATTACCGGGAAGCCATGCTCATGTGCGTATAAAGCAGTCCTCTCAAAACGCATGTCAAAACACATGCTGCAGCGTTTTCCGCGCTCAGGCTCCAACTCCATGCCTTTCGCGCGTGCAAACCAATTGTCTTTGTCATAATCAGCATCAATAAAAGGGATAGCATGCTTGTCAGCAAACTTTATATTTTCCTGTTTCCTAATTTCATATTCCTGTAAGGGATGAATATTGGGATTATAAAAAAACAATGAAAAATTAATTTCTGAGCTGATTAGAGCCTCCATCACCTCACCAGAACAAGGTGCGCAGCAAGTATGAAGTAATAATTTGTCAGCACCATTGGGTAATTCAAGTCGTTCTCTTGCTATCATGTCGCCTTTTCCGCTAAATTAATAAAATGTGTACGGTAATAAATCAACTCATTAATTGAATCTTGAATATCTTGCAAAGCCAAATGTTTTGATTCTTTTACCACCCCACGTGCAAGCTCAGGACGCCATCGTTTAACCAACTCCTTTAGCGTGCTGACATCCAAATTTCTATAATGAAAAAATGCAGCCAGTTGAGGCATGTATTTGTATAAAAAACGTCGATCCTGACAAATACTATTACCGCACATCGGTGATTTTGCTTTTTCCAAATACTGCTGTAAAAAAACCAGCGTTGCCTGTTCTGCTGCCGACTCAGTAATGTCACTGGCTTTGATTCTGTTTACCAGGCCAGATTGGTTGTGCTGTTTGGTATTCCAGGAATCCATCCCATCCAGCAAGGCCAACGGCTGTGATATTGCGAATACGGGTCCCTCAGCAATAATATTCAAATGTGCATCGGTCACAACGGTCGCTATCTCTATTATCCGGTCCTTCTCTGGCTCAAGCCCCGTCATTTCTAAATCTATCCAAATTAAATTTTGGTTGTTTTTCATTTGAGCTCCAGTGTTGGGATTGGAGCGTAACTGCATGCAGTTGCGCTGCCAATAAATCCGATCTCGCATGAGTTAAGTAGTTGAGTCATGCATCTTGGTCTAACGTTTTAACACAAGCAACGCGTCGCAAGTGCAAGGCCTCTTTTATTTGTATGCCTTGATAACCTTGTGCTATTAAGATCTGTGGGTTTATTTTAGCACATTCAGACAAGATACGGATCCATTGTTTGCTTTGTCGGTAGTCTAAAACAGCAGTACTGGCTGTTGCGCAAGCCTCACATGCCATTAACAAATTATAAAAAGTTTGTGGCCGTCGAAAAGCGTCTGTTTGTTCCAATACAGTGACAATGGCCTTTGCATCTAACTCGGGCAGTTTATGAAGGTCCAGATGAAAACGTGCCACCATAACCGCTAAGATGCGAAATTCATTAGGGACTCGTAAACGAGAACACAGTGTCTCAATCACGGGAACACCCTTGTTACCGTAATCAAGGTGCTCTGGCCACCTGCTCATAGGCGTTAGGGCTTTACCCACAGCATGAACAACAGCCGCAAAGCGGATGCTGGTATTCTGGCTCAAAGTGGTTACCGCCGCCAAGACCTTTAATGTATGTATGCCACTGTCCATCTCCGTATGGCATTGATAATAACTGGGTATGCCGAATAAAACATTAATTTCTGGTAAAACAACCTGTAGCGCAGCACAAGCCCGCAAAGTTAGAATAAATTGCTCTGGGTTTTTTTCCTCTAAACTACGCTGCCATTCTTGCCAAACACGCTCAGCCACTAGATGAGATAATTCACCTCTTTTTACCATGGCATACATTAATAAACGCGTTTCATTGGCTAATTTAAATCCCAGGTGATGAAAACGCGCTACAAAGCGTGCAACCCGTAACACACGCACGGGATCCTCAATAAAAGCAGGGGAAACATGGCGCAGTATTTTGTCATTTAAGTCTTGCTGACCCTGGTAAGGATCTATTAACTTGCCTTGGGAGTCCATAGCCATTGCATTAATGGTTAAATCACGACGCGCCAGATCTTCTTCCAAAGTTACTGAAGAGCTAAAATTACATTCAAACCCATAATATCCTGGCGCTGATTTTCTTTCTGTCCGAGCAAGTGCGTACTCTTCATTTGTTTCAGGATGCAAAAAAACAGGAAAATCCCGGCCTACTTGTTTGAATTTCTTTGTTAATAATTGTTCTGGTGTTGCACCAACAACCACCCAGTCTCGCTCATGAAAAGGGTATCCTAGTAATTGATCACGAACCGCCCCACCTACCAAGTAGACTTTCATTAAATGTTATTTACCTTCATACTGTGTCAGAGCAATTTCAATTATAGTATAAAAAGCCCTTATGAGTAAAAGACGAATTAACAAACAACAATCTGCTCGAATTGAAAAAATTCAGCAAACTTATCATGACATGGACGTACATGATCAAAATACTTTAGCAGATGGTTTGGTTATTACACGCTTTAGCAGACACGTTGAACTTGAGGACAGGCAGGGGAAGCGCATGCGGTGCTCCATCAGACCCAATCTGGACATTTTAGTTGCAGGAGATAGGGTTATTTGGCAAATGGAAGGAAGCAATCAAGGTGTGGTTGTTAGCCTATATCCTAGGGTCAGTCTGCTTGCAAGACCTACAAATATGGGGTTAAAAAAACCAGTAGCTGCAAACATTACCCAAATGATAGTCGTCATTGCACCCAAACCAGAAATATCTTGGCCGCTGCTTGACAGCTATTTAATTATGGCCGAAACACTGCGCTTACAAGCTGTGATCCTGCTGAATAAAACCGACCTTCTTTCAGAGGATCTTAAAAAAGAACTGTTAAACGAGTACCAATCCTTAGGTTATCCCATAATTTATACTTCTAATCTGGATATGAACAGTTCTGCTTCTTTAAAAACCGCACTAAATAATCAAGTTAGTGTTTTTGTAGGTCAATCAGGCGTGGGTAAGTCATCATTAATAAGTGCGATTTTACCTCATGAGCAAAATATTGCCACCAACACACTGTCAGAAGGTTCAGAATTAGGACGTCACACGACCAGCAACTCACGCTATTATCATTTGCCCAGTGGTGGCGCCTTAATTGACTCTCCAGGAGTAAGAGAATTTATCCTATGGAATATGGACATAGCCACGCTGGCACAAGGATACACTGAATTTAGACCCTATATATCTCAATGCAAATATCGCAACTGCCTGCATGTTAATACGCCCAACTGCGCTGTTCTTGAAGCTTTAGACCGAGGGATTATATCTCAAAAGAGGTATGATAATTTTATTAAATTAAGCACTCAGTTCAGTAAGTAATTGACTAGAGGGCCTGTCGTCAAATCGCTAGAATGAGTGCTAATCCGTTGATTTTCTGTGCTCCGCTACCCACATACTGGCGTGTATACTGCGTTGCGGTGCTCGAAAATCAATGGGTTAGCACTCATTCTAGCGACTTGACGACAGGCCCTTAGCTAGGTGCATTCAAATAATCAAGCGATTGGGCGTTATTTGAAGCAAATTGAACTTCAGCTATTGATAAAATCGGGCGTTTTAATTCACTGAGGTAGGCCAGCATTTTTGCTCTTATTTTATCAGTAAGAGGCAGTTTAGGTTCATTTAATTTCGTCTCAAACCAATTAAGAATAATACCAAACCGACTTATCTCCTTAATAGATTGAGGTACATTTAGCTTGGTTTCATTCATGATACAATCAAAAAAAACAAATGCATTCACCGTACGTATGCGGCCTATTAGTGCTAAACGTCTGCTGATATAAATCATACAATTGGTTTTAAAAATAATTTCAGCCCGTTCCACATCACGAGCCCGTAGCAAATCAAGAAGTGTTTTTTGATGCGTATTAGGTGGTAATTCCATCATAAAATTAGCAAACAATATATTGACTCGTATCATTTTAAACAATTCATTATTATCTTGAGCATAGGTGTGAATTAACTCGTCCAAAAGTACCGTAGCTTTATAATTAATACTATGATTTCCAAAATTGGCATTTAATAATGCATCAAGAATTAATGCCGGCCTAAACCAGTTAATGCCTAGGTGCGCTAACTTACCGCTGTCAACAAGAGCAAACCACATATCAGTTGTTTTAAAACGAGTAGCCTTGGCAAAAAACCCACACTCCTTTTGAGCCGGTCTCACAATTTCATTAATCACTTTAGAATATATTGTATTCATTTCAGCAGGGTTATTTGCCTCTATTGCAGGTATAAATTGCGAATATATTTTAGACGCGTCAGGGAATACCATATTGCTTTGATCCCAGAAACTGATTTTAGTGCCCATGAATGAATAAAATTCAAAGCGGGTAGAAAATAAAGAGACGATTAAACTACCACAACGCTCTAGGGCTGGACTCTGAATACCCATATCAGCAGGTTCTCTAATAGCCTTAGGTAGAACGTCTAAGTGCAATAAAGGTACTGCTTTAGATGCTTTATTTAATCCCTTATCAAATTTAATGAAGTAACGGCGTAAACCAATTAGTTGTTCGTCAATATTGTATGCTTTTGCCGTATGCAAAGTAATCAGATATTCTAATAAATAAGACTCAACTTTATTATGTTGGATCTTAATCCCATAAAAAAAATTAATAGTATCTAGGTCAATGTTATACAATGAATTAATAAATTGAGCAACAGCTTGTTTAAAAAACTTAAACGCAGCCCCTTTCGACTTTAAGGTATAATAATCATCGACTAAACTGGATAAAGATCCTAATAAGCCTCTAGGCAATTGTCCTTTATCCTGTAAATGAGGAAATACTTTTTTATCTAAAAAATCCCAAAAACTTACAAACTCCTCACTGTCTATAGAAAACCCACCATTTGGTTGCTTACACATCCTTAATCGGCTTAATTCGACTACAGTCATTGGACTTAGTCTTTTTGTTTGCAATTCTCTACAAGTGGATAAATTAAAATGTGTTGCAATGAGGTGTTCGCAAAGTCCTCTCTTTCTATATAAAGTCTTATTGTCATGCCCCAGATACAAATTTTCAAGACGCGTGGTTTCAGTCAACAGTGATAAATTATTATAATCCCGTGAGTTTGTAATTACGGGTATCAATAAATTCATGGCAGTACTATTTGCAAATAGTGCAAACTCCTGAGCAAACTCGATCCATTTTTGAGTAATGCCTATAGGATTAAGTGTATAATCATATGCATCTGAATCAGCAACCTCAGGCCAACGGGCTCTATAGCATTCCGTAATAAACCGAATATCACTGGCCGTCAAAACTACTTGTTCATTACCATGGGTAAAACAGTCTTCCAACATAGTAATTAAAATGAGATCATAAGGGGTTAACTTACCGTAACATTTTAATTCTTTTATGAATGTTAACACGCGTTGAACTAACATAATAATACATTCCTTTATATTGATGAACACGCTGCGTTTTTGCTCGTCCGACATGATATTATTTAAACACAGATTTGCTAGTCTTGGGTAGAATTTAAAACAAAAAAAAAGCGGCTATAAAGCCGCTTTTAGGAATAAAAACCTGGCAATGACCTACTTTCACATGAGGAGACCTCACACTATCATCGGCGCGTGTTCGTTTCACTTCTGAGTTCGAGATGGGATCAGGTGGTTCCAAACAGCTA
>JBIODT010000033.1:0-16989 GCA_044445305.1 Legionellales bacterium
CCTTGATTACGCTGCGCTGCATCAAGGCTACGCTATCCACCTAAAAATCGCAGTTTGTGACCGCGCGCAGTCTAGCAAATCCAGGGGTTAAGAGTAACGGCCGCAGGCTTGCTTCGCAGCCTCGCAATGACGCACAGTTTGAGCCCGGTGTGTAAATGAACAACTGTTTTTCATGAAATAACTTGTGGAGAACAGTATGGATGCTACGTACGACTCAATTAGCTCATTACGTTTATTAAATCATGATTATTTGCTTGCAATGACGGAGGCCAGTGCCAATGAAATACTCTGATTTAAGAGACTTTATCACCCAACTCGAATCACGAGACCTATTAAAGCGTATTGACTACCCGGTATCACCTCACCTCGAAATGACTGTAGTCAGTGATCGCGTTTTACGCGCGGGTGGGCCTGCTCTTTTATTTACCAATACCCCCAACCACAGCATGCCGGTGTTAACCAATTTATTTGGCACCGTAGAACGTGTGGCTATGGGCATGGGTGAGGAAACAATTACCGCATTAAGAAATGTGGGGAAATTATTAGCCGCGCTGAAAGAGCCTGATCCCCCAACAGGATTTAAGGATGCTTTTAACAAATTGCCGCTGCTAAAGCATGCGTTGAATATGGCGCCCAAATATGTGAATTCTGCAGCATGCCAAACCCACGTCTGGGAACATGATGAAGTCGATTTAAACTCATTACCCATACAAACATGCTGGTCTGGCGACGTTGCACCCTTGATCACCTGGGGGCTCGTTACCACCAAAGGACCCCATCAAGCCCGCGAAAACATGGGAATTTACCGTCAACAGTTATTAAGTAAAAACAAATTAATCATGCGTTGGTTGTCGCACAGGGGTGGGGCCTTAGATTATCAAGAATGGCAAAAAGCGTATCCTGGCGAGCGCTTTCCAATTGCCGTTACTTTAGGTGCTGATCCTGCAACCATACTGGCAGCGGTGACCCCTGTTCCTGACACTTTGTCTGAATATGCCTTTGCAGGTTTGTTGCGTGGACATAGAACTGCATTGATTCGCTGCATTGGTAACGAGCTACACGTACCTGCCAGTGCAGAAATTATATTGGAAGGCTATCTTGAGCCAGGAGTTGAAGCAGCTGAAGGTCCTTATGGCGATCACACCGGCTACTACAATGAAGTACAATCTTTTCCTGTGTTCACAGTTGAGCGCTTGACCCATAGAGACCAGCCCATCTACCACAGTACTTATACTGGCCGACCACCCGATGAGCCGGCTATTTTGGGTGTGGCCTTGAATGAGGTATTTATTCCGCTATTACAAAAACAATTTCCAGAAATTGTTGATTTTTATCTGCCACCAGAAGGCTGCTCTTACCGTCTGGCGGTAGTAACCATAAGAAAACAATATCCAGGTCATGCCAAACGCATCATGATGGCAGTATGGTCTTTTTTGCGTCAATTCATGTATACCAAATTTGTCATAGTCTGTGATGATGATGTCGATGCGCGCAATTGGCCGGATGTAGTATGGGCCATGACCACCCGCATGGATCCAGCACGAGATACCGTGATGGTTGAAAACACACCTATAGATTATCTTGATTTTGCATCACCAGTTTCAGGCTTAGGCTCAAAAATGGGCATGGATGCCACCAGCAAGTGGCCCGGAGAAACGCAAAGGGAATGGGGGCAGCCAATTAAAATGGACGAAGACATACTTAAAAAAGTGCAGGGTTATTGGTCTTCATTGGGGCTAAAAGAATGAACAACGACATTATCCTGGCTCAAGTTGAACGCATTACACCACTGACTGACAGCATCATGCAACTCGTGTTAACACCTGAGGTTTATGTTCCTTATCAAGCAGGGCAATACCTGAAAATCATGCTGGGTGAAGAGGCCTTAAGCTATTCCATAGCCAATGCACCTTTAGGCTCACACAAGTATGAATTACACATTAGACATACCCGTGATAACCCCTACAATCAACTTTTGTTTGCCCATATTAAACAACATGGCTCAGTACCCATCCATCTGCCTTTTGGGCAATGCAGCATGGCGCATTTAGATCCCCAACGCCCAATAATGTTTGTTGCTGGGGGTACAGGCTTTGCGCCAGTAAATGCCATGATAGAGCAACTGTTGGCCAGTAATGACATCAGACCCTTTGAATTATTTTGGAGTGCCCGCTCTCAAAGTGATTTGTACTTGGATCAGAAGGTACAAGGCTGGCAAACGCATGTCAGCCGTTTCAACTACGTGTCGCTTATTTCGGATGAAAATAAAAAAACCGTGGCTTCAGCAGTACTTGCGCAACATACAAAAGATCTGCGTGCATGGCAAATCGTTATCAGCGGCCCTTTTGACATGGTTTATAGTACCCGCGATGCGCTGGTTGATCATGGTGTTTTAGCCGCGCATGTATTTTCAGATGCTTTTAGTTTCGAGTCTAAATAAGGAGTAACTACATGGAAACTTTATATCAAATTTTAGGTCTTTTAGGTGCGGGCATGATAATGTTCATCTTATACCGAACCATTAAAGGCAGACCGGATCAATTCAGCAAAGTGAATTTAAATAAAAGTTTTTTTACTATGGGTGTTCTTGCGCTGGGCTTGATTGCTTTTATAGCCTTGCTGATATTCATATTGAGAAACACCTAATTGAACTTTGGGCAGGACTGCATGCAAACAGGCGCATGCAATCTTATCCCAACCAGCCTAAGAATCTAACTCATCGCCCATCTGCTTCAGCCTGCTGATCATGGCAGCTACAGCGTCACGTTTTGTTCTATAAATATCCGCATAAGCAACATGGAACGTATTAAATTCATCTTCACATTCCACTTTATCATCTAAGAATCCGGTAATTGTTTGTTTGGACAATAAATAAAAATCATCTTCAACTTCGAAGTTTATAATCCATATTTTCTCATCTATTTTAAAATCAGTCATTGTTATTTGCCTCTTGTGTGATGCCCATCAATTCAATTTTTATTCCTGCTGTAGAGAATGCCCTAAAACCATCCGATTTAATAAAAAAGTCAACGGTAACAAGACTATCACTACCAATAAGGGTGCGTAGGTTACCGAAAATCCTTGCCGCACCAAAAGTTCGATGACAGTGGCACCAAGCAAATATTGTAACAAGTAAATTAAGGGGAATTTTAAAAAAGTACGTAATGATACCTGCTTGTTAAACACAAATAAAACATTCATAAAATAAAGCGCAACCACCGAGATACAATAAGCCATTAAATAAGCATATTGATAACTGGTTATCTTATTGAGACCCACATAAAGACCGAACATCAGCAGTGTACTCAATGTTCCCGTCACGGCAAAGCCAATCACTTGTTTTTTTAAAATGCCCGTGCTTAATTTCATTTCCATCCTGTATGTGTTGTCTTTTTCAAACGTCACTTTAAGGAGTACAGCATAATCCATGCCATTTTGTTATAAAATAACCTTCTCGTCCAAAGCCTTTTCTACAGCAGCAACCAAACGTGGCGCATCAGGAGCAGTGGTTGAATAGTAGTAAGTAATAAGCTCGCCTTGACGATTGATAAGGTATTTATGAAAGTTCCACTTAGGCCCACTGCCAAAACCCAATTTCTTCTTAGCCCACAGATAAAATGGATGGGCATTAGCGCCAGAAACAACCTCTTTTGCCGTCATTGGAAAAGACACGCCATAGTTTAGCTGACAGAACTGTGCTATTTCCTGGCTAGTTCCTGGCTCTTGCTTGCCAAAATCATTACTGGGGACACCGATGATGACGAGCCCGCGATCTTTATATTGTTGGTAGAGCTTCTCAAGCCCCGCATACTGCGAGGTAAAGCCACAGTGGGATGCGGTATTAACCACCAGCAATACCTTCCCTTTAAAGGAGGCAAGAGCTAATGGCTTATTTCCCACTAAGGTATGGAAGGAATAATCATAGGCGCTGTCTGTAAGCTTATCTGCCATGGCTGTCGTTGGGGTTATGCTGGAAGTCATTAATAAAAGTCCTGTTAAAAAAAGGCATGGGTTAATAATTTGCTTCATAATGTCCTTAATACCTTATATGGTTACAGCGATGAGAGATACTTGTCAACTTATGCTATATTTAATTTGCAGTAATTGACAGCAGCCCCTAACTAAAAGGAATTAAATATGCACAAGCTCACAGCAACAGCAGGTATATTCGCATTAACAATGAGCCTTACTGTAACCGGATGGGCGGCCAATCCCTGCAGACCAATTGCCATCGCATGCATGAAGCTTGGGTACTATAAAGGTGGGGACAAAGTAGGCAAAGGTCTGGTAAAAAATTGTGTTATGCCTGTTGTTGCGCACAATAAAATCTTAGCCAATACCAATTTCAGTGACAGTGACATGCAACTATGCCGCACCGTTATTATGCAAAAAATGAAAGCCGAAATGCACGGCAACTAGCACAAAGATTCACCGGCTCTATCTGGTGACGCTCAGATTGCCTTCAGGTTTGAGCGCTGGCAGGTTTTTAATGATTCTAGTGACGGAGACCCTTCTCCCGCCGGGCGGGAGAAGGTGCCCGACAGGGCGGATGAGGGTGGATCAAATGACATGAATGATACTTAAGATGATAAAACAGGTTAATGCTACCTTGCAAAAACACGTTTAATCCATTTGATTTAGTTAAACACAGGAGTGCTTTCAATGGCTAATATGGGCCACCCTCATCCGCCCTGTCAGGCACCTTCTCCCGCCGGCGGGAGAAGGGTCTCCGTCACTAGAATCATTAAAAACCTGCCAGCGCTCAAACCTGAACGCAATCTGAGCGTCGCCAGACAGAATCAATGAAACTTGGTGCTGAGACCTGTCAACATTAAGATTTCAGAGCCTTTCTTGCTTTATGGATGGCGCGAATCTGAGCTACGGCTCGAGCCAACTCAACTGCCGCAACGGAATAATCGATGTCGCCGCCTTTATTGGCCATTGCCGCTTCCGCATGTGCTTTTGCAGCCAGAGCAGCAGCCTCATCAAGATGATCAGCACGCTCGACCACATCTGCAAGAACGGTCACGCAATGTGGCTGAACTTCCAGCATGCCACCTTGCACATAATAAATTTCTTCACTGCCACCGGGCATGGTCAAGCGTATTTCACCTGGTTTTAAAAGGGTGAGCAGCGGTGCGTGACCTGGAGTAATTCCTATCTCGCCCAGCTCACCAGTAGCAACCACCATCTCTACCAAGCCAGAAAACAGCTCCTGTTCAGCACTTACAATATCCAGGTGTGTTGTTATAGCCATGTCTGCTTGCCTCATAAAGTTTTCGCTTTAGCAACTGCTTCCTCTATGCTGCCAACCATGTAAAATGCTTGCTCGGGTAAGTCGTCGTATTCGCCGGCCAAAATACCTTGGAAGCCTTTAATAGTGTCTTTAAGTGACACGTATTTACCTGGCGAACCAGTAAACACTTCCGCAACAAAGAAAGGCTGTGATAAAAACCGTTGAATCTTACGTGCACGCGTTACCACACGTTTGTCTTCTTCAGACAATTCGTCCATACCTAAAATGGCAATGATGTCTTTTAATTCTTTATAACGTTGTAAGGTCTGTTGCACACGACGTGCAGTATCATAATGCTCTTGACCTACAACTAAAGGATCCAATTGACGTGAAGTAGAATCCAGAGGATCAACCGCTGGGTAAATACCCAACTCGGCAATTTGCCGCGACAATACAACCGTTGCATCTAAGTGAGCAAAAGTAGTTGCTGGCGATGGGTCAGTCAAGTCATCCGCAGGCACATAAACTGCTTGTATTGAAGTAATAGAGCCAGTCTTGGTAGAGGTAATACGCTCTTGCAGCATGCCCATTTCCTCAGCCAATGTTGGCTGATAACCTACCGCAGATGGCATACGACCCAAGAGTGCAGAAACTTCTACGCCTGCCAGGGTGTAACGATAAATGTTATCAATAAAAAACAGTACATCACGACCTTCATCACGAAATTTTTCAGCCATGGTCAAACCGGTCAAAGCAACACGCAATCGGTTACCTGGTGGCTCGTTCATTTGTCCATAAACCAAGGATACTTTATCCAAGACATTGGAGTCTTTCATTTCATGATAGAAGTCATTTCCTTCACGAGTACGCTCACCTACGCCTGCAAAAACGGAATAACCACTGTGCTCAATCGCAATATTACGAATCAATTCCATCATATTAACCGTTTTACCAACACCAGCACCGCCGAACAAGCCGACTTTACCGCCTTTAGCAAACGGACACAGCAGATCAATTACTTTGATCCCGGTTTCAAGAAGCTCTTGGCTGCCTGCTTGCTCTTCGTAACTGGGTGGCTTTCTATGAATAGACCAATGCTCTTCTGCATCAATAGGACCAGCATCATCAATTGGACGCCCTAAAACATCCATAATACGACCTAAGGTCTTCGTGCCAACAGGAACTTGTATGGACTTGCCTGTATTTTGCGCTTTTACATGGCGCATTAAACCGTCAGTTGTGCCCATGGCAATAGTACGAACCACACCATCACCTAGTTGTTGTTGCACTTCAAAAACCAAATCACCATCAACCAATTTCAAAGCATCATTGATTTTAGGAACGTTGTCACGTGGAAACTCAACGTCTACAACCGGGCCAATTATCTCTACTACAGTACCTAAACTCATCATTTACCCTCTTTATAAAGCGGCTGCGCCACCAACAATTTCTGCCAACTCTTGCGTAATGGCAGCTTGTCGGGCTTTGTTATAAGCCAATTGAAATTCTTTTATCAGATCACCAGCATTGTCTGTTGCACTCTTCATGGCAATCATTTTTGCAGCCTGCTCACAGGCAATGTTCTCAACTACTGCTTGATACACTTGTAATTCAATATACCGCTCTAAAAGTTCATCCAGCAATTCTTTGGCATCAGGTTCATAGATATAATCCCAATGATGACCCATGGTGCTGACATCTTCTTCAGATTTTGGCAGTGGTAACAATTGCTTGACCACAGGCTTTTGCACCATGGTGTTCACAAATTCGTTGTACACAATATGCAGCGCATCAATAGTGCCATTGTAATAAGCATCAACCATTACTTTTACAATACCGATAAGATCTTTAATCCCTGGCGCATCACCAAGATGCTCAACCGAGCCTAAAATATTGCCGCCTACTCGTTTAAAAAAAACCTGGCCTTTACGACCCACTACAGCAACATCAACTTCCTGACCTTTTTCTTTCCACTGACGAGTAGTACGTAAACTTTCACGCAATAAGTTGGAGTTTAAACCACCACAAAGGCCTCGATCGGAGGTTATAACGATAATACCTATGCGTTTAATGTCACGCACATTCATAAATGGATGTTTGTATTCAGAAGCTGCGCGGGCTATGTGTTTCACCACATCATAAATTTTATTGGCATAAGGTTTAGATGCACGCATTCTTTCCTGCGTTTTACGCATTTTACTTGCTGCAACCATTTCCATCGCGCGAGTAATTTTCCGAGTTTTATTGATACTCGAAATTTTTGAACGAATCTCTTTTGCTCCAGCCATAATATCACTTCGCCTTTAACTGTCTGGATAAAGCTGCACCAGAGATCTTGCATGCAGCTTTATTCATAGTTTTACCAACTGGCAGTAAGTTTAAACTCTTCTACTGCTCTTTTAATTTTAGCTTCTATCTCATTATCATAGCCACCCGCTTCATTTATTGCATGCAATAAAACGGCGTGTGCGCTGCGCAAAAAGTCGTGTAATGAGGCTTCAAAAGCACTGATTTCACTAACCGGTATGTCGTCTAAATAGCCTTTTTCAACAACAAACAGAGAGATACCCATCTCAGCAACAGAAAAGGGGGCATATTGTTTTTGCTTCATCAGCTCCGTAATACGTTGTCCGCGCTCTAACTGCTTACGAGTCACGTCATCCAGGTCAGAGGCAAACTGTGAGAAGGCTTCTAGTTCACGAAACTGCGCTAAAGCCAAACGTGTACCACCACCTAATTTTTTCATAATTTTGGTTTGTGCGGCACCACCTACCCGTGACACAGACAAGCCTGAATTAATTGCAGGTCGAATTCCGGAGTTGAATAAATCAACATCGAGGAATATTTGTCCGTCGGTAATAGAAATCACGTTGGTCGGTACGAAGGCAGACACGTCACCTGCTTGCGTTTCAATAATGGGTAAGGCGGTTAACGAGCCCGTTTTACCAGTAACCGCACCCTTAGTTAACTTGGTCACTTCCTCGGCATTAATACGCGCAGCTCTTTCTAACAGACGTGAATGCAAATAAAAAATATCGCCAGGATAAGCTTCACGACCCGGTGGTCGACGCAATAACAATGAAATTTGTCGGTAGGCCCAGGCTTGTTTGGTTAGATCATCATAAACGATCAGCGCATCTTCACCACGCTCCATAAAATACTCACCCATGGAGCAACCCGCGTAAGGTGCAATAAACTGTAAGGCGGCAGAGTCAGAGGCACCAGCAACAACCACTATGGTATGTTCTAGTGCGCCATGTTCCTCAAGTTTACGTACCAGAGCAGCAACAGACGATGCTTTTTGCCCAATGGCTACATAAACGCATTTAACACCGGTACCTTTCTGATTGATAATGGCGTCAATGGCAATAGCTGTCTTGCCGGTTTGACGGTCGCCAATGATCAACTCTCGCTGTCCACGACCTACAGGAATCATCGCATCAATGGCTTTTAATCCAGTTTGTACGGGTTGATCCACCGATTTACGAGCAATTACTCCAGGAGCAACTTTCTCAATAGGCGACATACCAGCGGCTTCAATAGGACCTTTACCATCAATAGGATTACCTAAAGCATCCACAACACGACCCAAGAGGCCTGGGCCTACTGGAACTTCAAGAATACGCCCAGTACATTTGCCCTTTTGTCCTTCGGCCAAATTGGATGCGTCACCAAGAATTACCGCGCCAACTGAGTCACGCTCAAGGTTAAGTGCAAGACCATATACGCCGCCAGGAAATTCAATCATCTCACCGGCCATGGCATCCGCAAGTCCATGCAAACGTACGATGCCATCTTTCAAACTGACAACAGTACCCTCATTACGGGCTTCAGAGACCACATTAAATTGATCTATTTTCTTTCTGATTAATTCGCTAATTTCAGAAGGATTTAACGCTACTTGTTCTGACATGAAAACTATCCTCTATATTGGGGGTGGGCCAGAGATAAATCCTAAGCCGCCAAGTCGGTGCTGAGTTTATTGAGCTTACCCCGGACTGAGCCATCGATAACCAAATCGCCTGCTTGTATTAGTGCGCCACCAAGCAAAGTGGCATCAATACTGATTTTAAGTGCCACTTTACGCTGTAGCCGTTTGCTTAATGAGTCGATAAGCTTCTGTTGTTGTGCTGCTGAAATCGTAGAGAAGCAGATGACATCGACATCAAGTGTTTTTTCCTGTTCCGCTCTATGCGCTTCATAAAGAAGCTGAATCGCAGGCAGTAACATGAGCCGTTTATTGGTGGCCAATAAATGCAGTAACTTGTTTATTGTTTTATCTTCAGCCATCCTGCCCTTGGCCACGGCCTGCAACAGTTCAACATGCTGTTCGGCTGTGGATGCGGGATTGGCAATAAAGGCTGACGCCTGTGGCACAAGCACTGCCTGGGCCAATTCTAATAAATGCTCGGACCAATCAGCTAATTTATTTTCAACTAAGGCTTGTTCAAAAATTGCTTTAGCATAAGGCCTGGCTGTAGTCGTGCTATCAGACATTTTAAATCTCTTCTATCAAGTTATCTAACAGTGCGCTGTTCGCCTCGGCATCCACTTCACGCATTAAAATTTTCTCAGCACCCGAAATGGCCAATTTACCGACCTGTTTCCTAAGCGCTTCTTTTGCATGATTTACTTGTTGCACCAATTGTTCCTGAGCAAGTTTGGCCTGAATTTGTGCTTCGCGTTTTGCAGCTTCTTTTGCTTCTTCTATAATTTGTGATGCGCGCTTATTGGCTTTATCAATAATGGTTGCAGACTGCGCTTTGGCTTGCTTCAAATCATCTTTAACACGGTGTTGCGCCAGTTCCAGCTCTTTACGACCACGCTCTGCGGCAGACAAACCAGCAGCGATTTTATCCTGTCGTTCCTCTAGCGCCTTGGCTATCGGTGGCCAAACTAATTTCATAGTGAACAGTACAAAAGCAGCAAATACCAGCATTTGTACTACTAATGTTAAATTAATATCCAAGGTAATGCCTCCTACCTGTAACAATTAGGGCGTTGTAACGCCCTATGCTTGTGTGTAACTACGCGCGGTATATCAAGAACCCAAATTGCTAAGAAACGGATTAGCAAAAGTGAAAAACAAGGCGATACCGACACCAATCATCGTTACAGCATCAAGAAGACCGGCAACAATAAACATTTTAACTTGTAACATAGGAACCATTTCCGGTTGACGTGCTGAGCCTTCAAGAAACTTACCACCAAGCAGACCAAAACCGATAGCCGTACCTAAGGCTCCCAATCCAATCAACAACGCGACCGCGATAACAGTCATACTTTGAACTTGTGCTATTAAATTAGCAGCTTGCATATTTATCCCCTTTACAATGGATGATGAAAAATAAAATGGTTAATGTTCCTCATGCGCCAAACTAAGATAAACTATAGTCAACACCATGAAGATAAATGCTTGTAATGTTATCACTAAAATGTGGAATATAGACCATGCCAGCGCTAAAATAAATTGCGCCGAACCAAGGGTTACAGTACTTAGTAGTGATGTCGATGTAGCATTTAAGGTTAGTAAGGCTATCAAAATAAAGATTAATTCGCCAGCATATAAGTTACCAAACAGCCGTAGGGCTAATGATATGGGCTTGGCTATCAGGCCGACTAATTCGAGTAGTAAATTAAAAGGGATGAACACGGGATGATTAAAAGGCTGCATCGTAAGCTCTTTAATAAATCCTTTAGCGCCCTTTATTTTAATGCTGTAATAAATAATCAATAAAAAAACTGAGATCGACAGGCCAAAGGTCATATTCAAGTCATTGGTAGGTACAACCTTTAAATAATGCACCCCACTCACTTTCGCAAACATCGGCAATATATCTACAGGCACTATGTCCATAAAATTCATTAGGAATACCCATAAAAACACGGTCAGTGCCAACGGGCCGATTAATTTACTGGTGCCATGGAAACAATCTTTAACTTGACTGTCTGCAAACTGCAACATGAGCTCAGCAAAGTTTTGTAACTTTCCAGGAACACCGGTAGTGACTCTACGTGCACCAAAGTACATTAAGCTCGAGACAACCAGGCCTAAAACCAGCGAAAAAAACAACGTGTCCAGGTTCAGTGTCCAAAACCCGCCGGAAGAGCCTAGTTTCATATCTTTAACGTTATAGGTTAGATACGTTAAATGATGCTTGATATAGTTTGTGCTAGATACCATTTCAGTCACTTTACTTGCCTATTGTGTTTGTTAACAATTATCCAAGGAGTGAGCCAATGCGTCAAAAGTACCAATGTGTACGATACAAAAAATGCCAGTGGCTTAATCCTACATAATGCGAATACCGCGGTAAATAAGAAGATCGACAGGATGATCTTCATTGCCTCACCCTTATAAAAGCTATTCATTATTTGCTTTGCGGCGCGTGCACCTTGAAACTTAAATACTTGATTGGCGAAATAGGCATTGGGAATAATATACACCAAGCCGCCAAGCAGTACTGAAACTGCTGTATGAATATCATAAATGACAGCACTGATTGTGGCCATCACCACAGCAACACTCAGCTGTACCAACCCTAATCGCTTAATACCGCTCTTACTTTGCTGATTGTTCACATATTCACCTGACTTTCACCGCGCGAATTATAAACGAATCCATCTCCATGTTCAATCAAGTTATGATTTATTTTATTAATTATGCTTAAAAATATCACAAAAACCAATTGTTCGTTATTTGACCAGCTATAATATAAACGTAGCCCTTCATTTTCTCTGATGTGAATGATGAAGTCGCTGCTATTTAACCCATGCACAAGGAGTGAACATGTCTGACAAAACGCAACATACTGCAGCGAGCCTGCAGGAAAGAATGACCCACCGCTACGGTGATGGCTTGCATCATAAACACAATAAAAACCACATACTTTACCGACAGCACTGTAAATCACACCCCAACCATCAATCGGTGACAACCGAAGCGGAGCCTCAGTTAAATGAATCAACCGGGCTCATAAGAAAGTTTAAATTAAGAAATATGCGAAAACGACTGGATAAAGGCGGAATCCATTGATACAGTATAACTATCCTCCCAGGTTAACCACTTCCTGAGCTGGGTATGCAGCCGAAGGCCTGATTTTATCAGGCCTTATTTATTTGGGTCACGTTCCTAAATTAAGAACTGCATGAGACTTGCATACATCTTTGCCCTGTCGTTAACGAACATATTGAAATATTTTAACCACTTTACTGACACCATTGACACGCCGCGCCGCGTCAACTGCAAGATTTGCCTGCTGCATGGTTACTATACCCATTAAATAAACGACGCCATGTTCAGTCACTACCCGAATCGATCCAGACTCAAGTCCCTTTTTAGTTAACATGGTACTTCTGACTTGGCTCGTAATCCAACTGTCCTTAGTGCGCTGAACAATAGGTATCGGTCTGTCTATGGTTATCTCATCGTAGACTCGGGTTACACCTGCGCTTGCTTGCGCTATTTTTTCTGCCAGCACGCGCAGAGATGCAGCAGGTGTTTGACCAACAAGCAACACCACCCGATTAAAACTAGTCACTAAAATTCTAGAGCCCCTAAACTGTGGATCAGTAACGATGCTGGTATGTACTACATGAAACAGCCTGGCATCTGCCTCGAGGGTGGTGATACTGCGTCGATCATAAACCATGCCAGCAGCAGCACCTACAACGACAGCCGCCACACAGCCGGTTAATAAAATACTAACTAATAACAGCGTTATTGCTTTTAAATTTATTTTCATTTTTTATCCTAATACTTGAGAAAACAACGATTGATCAATTAAATCACAAAAACAGTGCAAGATGAATAAATGCAACTCACGTATGCGCGCGGCACTGTCCGACACGATGCGAAGCTCAATGTCCTCTGGTCCAAGATGGTTAGCAAGCACCCCGCCATCACGCCCACTTAAAGCAATGGCATCCATACCGCGCTCGCTTGCAGCTTGCAAGGCATGCAACATGCTGTCAGAACTGCCTGAAGTTGTTACCAGGATCAGAACATCTTGTTCTTTCCCTAAGGCTTGAATTTGCCGGGCAAAAATTTGTCCATAATGATTGTCATTAGCAAAGGAGCTGAGGCTGCTAGCATCACTGCATAAATTAAACACCGGTAGAGACGGTCTTTCTACCTCATAATGATTGAGCATGCAGCTTGTGAATTGCATGCAATTGGCTCCAGAGCCACCATTACCACAAATGAATATTCTTCCATCAGCCAGCAAACAGTTTACCAAGCGCTGCGCCGCCGTTGCAATGGTGTCGGACAACACATCCGCCACAGCAATTTTGTTTTCAATGTTTACCTCAAACAAATGCCTTACTCTGTCTTCCATATTTACCATATTACAAACCTTTTGTGTTTTTTAATAATCAACCCCGAAAGCATCCTTTAACCATGTGAGCTCGCCTGATGCGCCATCGATACTGATCACATCAAAGCGCACCGGAACTTTATCAAACAATTGCTGTTGCATCATATAGTGCGCTGCTGCCTTAATGACTTTCTGTCGCTTACTAAGGGTAATGCTTGCGATCCCGCCACCAAAAGTAGTGTTTGAACGCGACCTAACCTCAATAAAGACCAGATAGGGGCCGTCACGCATGATTAAATCCAGCTCACCCAAGCGGCAGTTGTAATTTTTTGCCGCAAACTTCAGCCCCTGCTTCTTTAAATAATTCAAGGCCCTTTCTTCAGCCATTTGCCCGGTCTGTTGGCTGCTAAAATACTTCAGGTAGTCACTCCCAAAGAATGTGCCAAGCCCTGTCTGAATTGCCCCCACTCCAGAACGCGCGTTATTTGCTGGCTTGGCTTTAAATACAAAGTACCGCTCGCGTCACCAGAGCCATCAGCTGGAAACAGTATTAACTGATTCAGTTGGCTGACTAAAGCATAGCTGTCCATTCCCAAAGCATACAACCTGTTGTAACTGTTGAATTGTTCTGGCCAGTTTTTTATGCCCATTTGATGAGAAAACACCCAGGGTATGTCACAAAAAATAACACCATCTAAATCTTTGTCCTTTAAGGCATTGGCATTACCACTATAAACACTTGAAGTAGCGTATACAGGCACATCGCCTGCGTAGTAATAATTTAACAGCGGCATAATTTGTCTTGCCTTCGAAGGATAGGCCAATAAAAAAATCATATCAAAATCTTGTCTTCGATTGGTAGACGATTGCAACTTCTGTCCTAAAACTGCTTTCAACCGCTGCTCGCGCTGCTGACTGTCGGTTATTTGTAATAAGTCCCGCATGCCTTTATTGATGTCGGCGCCAGCAGTATAAAAATAAGTATCCGCCACTTGACCACCACTTTCCAGCCATTGTTGTTTAAATGCCTGCACGACTTCGTCACTCCAATTGCCCTTAGCTGCAATTATCAGTGCGCGGCCATAGCCTTTACTTTTCGCTTTAATGGCAACTTGTGTGGCTTCATTGGCCGGGGACAAGCTATACAGATAGGCATTTTCTTGTAAAGCCACATCAGCATCATTGAGTAATAAAGTCGGCACCGGATGATTTATCGCGGCTATGGCGGCTACATGCGTCTTAGTTAAAGGACCAATGACAAAATCAGCCCCATCAGCTAGGGCTTGTTGATAGGTATCAGTAATCAAGCCTTTATTCGTATCATAAACCTTTATTTTTGTTGTGGCTCTATTGTCATTTAACTTATAGGCGGCCATAAAGCCTTCCTTTATGGCCGCGCCGGGACCGGCCAGCGCGCCACTGACAGGCAATAACAGTGCTACTTGCTTGGGTTTGCTAAGCATTTTATTAGCAATGCTGTCTAAGGGGTTGGGCAACAGACGATTGGCAGGATGAGTGCTGTACTGTGTTTGCCAGTTATCAAGAGCTGCGAGTAGTGATGGTGCATGGTCACGGTAGTTACGAGAAATTAGCGCCAATTGTAACCAACCCTCAAATTCAGCATGGTTGGCTTCTTTTTCTGCCAGCAGGCTTAATTCAACAGCACTGATGTTGGTTAAAGTTAGCCAAAGTAGCCTTTCGTTGGTTATTTGACTGCTGGCGTCTGTCAGTAAATGCGCTAACTGTATACGCTCAGCAATAGCCGCGCTGGGGTTTTTTTCAGCCCTGTAAGCTTGGGCCAGCAGCTCATGCAGTTGTACCTGATAAAACAGTGAATTATTTTGTGCGGGTTGAATACTGGTTAATTTTGCCAGTGCAGCCTTAGAACGGTCATTGATTAGATCGATTTTTGCTAATAATATTTTTTTCTCATCCATTTGGATAACAGACAGCTCATGAGTTTGTGCTAAAATAGCAGCGCCTTGTTGCCATTGCCCAGAGTCAATGAGACGACCTGCTGCCAATAACATGGATTGTTGTTTTTCATCACCGGCTTGTGTTTTAGCTTGGGCAAGATAGGCGGAAGCCTTATGAGAGTAAGGACTGATGAGTTTTTTATTCAGAACGACCGGTTCTACAGCAGGTGCCGGTGTATTGATGGCCTGAGTGCAGTGGCATAGAAAGAGGGTGGAAAGCAGTAAGAGTACTATCTTGATTTGCAAGGGCTGTTTTAGCATGCCAGTACACCGGTTAAGTAATATCGCAAGAGGATAAACCATGACAAACGCTCAAGCAACAGAAACAGGCACGCTCTATGTAGTTGCCACACCCATTGGAAATCGTGAAGACATTACCTTAAGGGCATTAACTGTATTAAAATCGGTTGACTTTATTCTTGCTGAAGACACACGCCACTCCATGCAATTATTAACGTCTTTAGGTATCAAAAACCAACTGAGCTCTTTGCATGCACATAATGAGGCCGATAAAAGCGTACACATCATAGAACAACTTTTATCAGGAAAATCGGCCGCTTTAATCAGTGATGCGGGCACACCTTTAATCAGTGATCCAGGCTACCCCTTGGTTAAACTTGCGCGTCAACATCAAATTCCAGTGATTCCTATTCCTGGCCCCTGCGCTGTCATTACAGCACTTTGTGCCGCGGGTGTTCCCTGCGACTCCTTTATTTTTATTGGTTTTCTACCGGCGAAATCAGCGGCTCGAAAAAGCAAACTGGATTCCTTAAGCCATGAACCACATACCCTGGTTTTTTATGAATCCACCCACCGCATAAGTCCATGCATCGATGATATTATTGAAGTTTTTGGCCCAGATTGCGAGTTGGTCCTGGCCAAAGAACTTACCAAAGCTTTTGAGCGCTTTGTTTCAGGAAGTGCCTCTGAGGTAAAAGAGTGGTTGTTAACCGATGCCAATTACTCTAAGGGTGAATTTGTGCTGATAATACCACCGAGATCCCTTGTTTTGGATAAAAAATCGGATGAAGAACTGCTAACGGTGTTACTGCAAGAGCTGCCTTTAAAGCAAGCCGTTAGCTTGGCATGCAAGCTCACCGCAACCAATAAAAATGAGCTTTATGAAATGGCATTGAGAGTAAAAGAACAATTATAATTTATCTTCGTACGGGACAAAAAATTATATGGGATGCTTGAGTGGGAGCGTGCAGTATAACTAACTTCAAGTCCAGTTTGGGTTTTTGGTGGGGCGCGTAGCGCGCGTAGCCTTGATGCAGCGCAGCGTAATCAAGGTTTCTACTCGCCATTTAAATGGTTAAAACCTTGATTACGCTGCGCTGCATCAAGGCTACGCGTTACGCCGTTAACTCATTACCTTTATTCAAGCCTGATTGCCTGATCGTAAAGACGAATTTCCACATTCATTGAGTCCAATTCATAGCACATGTGTTTTTGTCCC
>JBIODT010000034.1:0-16386 GCA_044445305.1 Legionellales bacterium
AAATTAATGGCTGTTGATAATTCGTTAAAATGAGATGTTAATTTTAGTATATGGTATAATAATTGCGTTTTTTGGTGTTTGTTTGACGCCAAGATGGGGCGTGATTTCGGACACGATTTGAGTTGGATTCCGTCTGGTGACGCTCAGATTGCGTTCAGGTTTGAACGGTGGAAGGTCGTTTAATGATTCTAGTGACGGAGACAATCTGCGGTTTTTAGGTGGATAGCGTAGCCTTGATGCAGCGCAGCGTAATCAAGGTTTTAACCATTTACATGGAAACCTTGATTACGCTGCGCTGCATCAAGGCTACGCGAAAACCGCAGATTGTGACCGTGTGCAGTATAGTCGCTTTTTTATCAACTATTAATAGTTGATAGGAGCATAATGTATGAATTAATTGTGGGTTTGAGACCGTCACGTCCAGCACTCAAACTACCAATTAACTTTCGATCTTATTTATTTGGACAAAGCAGCTGCGTTGTTTGCATGCAGCTTTGTTTAAAGCCCAATATGAGGATTGCCTGTGTCTCAATGCAGATTTATAGTATTAGGTTTTTTGCTTGCACAATCTGGTTTCATGAGCATGGCGGCTAATTGCCCTGATCCTGAAACCAGCTCTTTGAAAGCCGGTATTCCACCAGCGCCATGGGTTGTGAGTCCTTATTCTGCAAACAGTCCTCAAGGTGAAGCGCATGCGCATTTTGTTCGGGCTAATGTTCTAGTAGCAGGCTATGGCGTTGGTGTTGTTTGTACCTATAGGATTTCAGTGGGTGATTATTCAATTTGGCAGCCAGTGCGTACTAAGATACCCGCACCCGTTGATTATCGCTGGATAGATACTTTAGGTGGCTTTGTATGTACTGACGGGCTGACTCAATGCCAGTTTTATGTTGCAGAAGAGGCAACGAGTTAGGAACGTGACAGGAATAACTTCCTGTTATAGCATCAAATCTGAGCATCCTCTGAACGCATTAAGACGATATTCATCTTTGCGCTATAATAGGAAGTTATTTCGGTCATGTTCCTTAGTGTAATTGATGACGGGCCTTAAGCTGCATGCAAAAAGACGCATGCAGCTTGGTCCCAAATTCAAATCCTGTCCTCGGTGATGTTTATCATCATTTCTAATGCTTTTTTTGCGTTGTCTATGACCCATTGTTGATCGGTATTTGTGAGTCTGTTTCTGGCTCCGGTGAATTCATTGACTACGTCTCCTGCTTTGACTTTATTATAAGGCATTGTTTTGCCTTGGCGCAGCAGGTCCAGCAAGGCTACCAGATGAGGGGGGTCGTTGCGGGACATGGTTGCGCAACCACAGCCTATGCCTTTTTCTTGCTCTGATGTTGGCGCTTCAGCTAAATTGACCACATCGATTCCGAGTGCTGTACAATGTTGTTTTAGATTGGCCACCAGGTGGTTTTCTGTACCAATGGCGTAGCGCTTGGTGCCGGCACGATCATGGACTACGTAATCCCAAATAAAGGCGGTCGATCCGGCATGTTGGGCGATGCGGATGACATCGTTGCGGCACTCCGGATGAACTATGGTGCTGTAGTTTTTACTGTGCCAATAGGCGCACATTTCAGGTTGGTAATGGGTGTGAACTGCGCATTGACTGGCAAATAAAATCAATTCTGCTTTATCAAACTGGTCTAGCGTTTTTTTATCCTGGGCAGGCAGTGAGTACTGAGCACCTGCCGTTCCCCCTGGCCAATAAGCCAGATTTTTAATTCCCAGCCAATACGCAACATTTTCGCCCATGTGTTGGTCAGGAATAAACAGAATTTTTTTATTTTGTTTTTGTGCCCACTGGAATATTTTTTTAACATTAGAACTGGTACAAACAGCGCCACCTTGTGCACCCGTCATGGCTTTGACGCGGCCGGAAGTATTCATATAACAAACCGGTAGAATGTTTTCGGCACCATAGCGCTCGTTTAAATCTAGAAATGCAGGCTCAACCATAAAGTCTTTTGCAAGCATCTCCATGGTGCAGCCTGATTTGGGGTTGGTAATGTAGACCTGTTGGTCATTGTTTGCCAGTATGCTGATTGATTCTGCCATAAAGTGTACGGCTGATTCAATAATGACTGATTTTTCAGGATGCTCGGCCGCCATGAGTGCCAATTGGTAGGAGTCACCTATTTTACCGCCAAATTGTTCAACCAGGCGCACAATGTCACCGCCCATGTAATAATGGGCCAGTAACAGTAATTTGTCCCCGAAGTGATCCTGGGCTTTTTTTATATAAGGTGTCATCCATTTAAGGACGGTCGTCAGTTTGCGATCCGCTAGGGCCTGGTATTCTTGCGCATAGGGAATAAACTCTTGTTGATACCAATCTATAGGGTAATCCGCTTGACAGATGCTCATGTCATTTCTGACGTGCATTAAGGTCGTTTCGGGTTGGTAAACAGCAGTGGGTGTCAACATCAGATACCTCTAATTTTAAATGGATAGGACTGGGACCTTAGACAAGGACGCATGAACAATCCCTCATGCGTCCTTGTCTAAAGTCCGATTAGCAATGCTTTCTGTTGCTGTGGTATTTTTATTGGGAAAATCTTCACGGTAATGACCGCCACGTGATTCTCTTCTGGATAGTGCTGCTCTAACAATTAATTCAGCATTCAGTACTATATTCCTCAGCTCAATAAAGTCTCTGGTAATGCTGTGCTTCCAGTAATATTCCTCAATAATTTCTTTACGCTTCACTATTAATCTTAGCACATCTTGTAGGCCTGCTTCCGTACGGACAATGCCCGCATAAGAAGTCATTTCCCCTCTTAAACCCCGCCATTGGGCATTAATTTGACTGGCGCGTCGGGTATTGACCTCACCTGGTGCACTCCAGCTTGAAACGGCATTGGTAAACTTTGAGGGGCTGCTTATGTCTTTTAGGGTGCAATGTGCTGCGTTAGAGGCCATAACCAAGGCTTCTAATAAGGAGTTGCTTGCCAAGCGATTGGCACCATGTAGGCCGGTAAAAGCAACCTCGCCTATGGCATACAAGCGTTTTAAGTCAGTGCGTCCATCAATGTCCGTAAGTACACCGCCGCATTGATAATGTGCTGCTGGTACCACCGGTATCATATCCTGGCTCATGTCTATGCCTATGGATAACAGTGTTCTGTAAGTTTCGGGGAAGCGTTTGTTGAGAAACGCTTTTGATTGGTGGGTGATGTCAAGATGTACAAAGCCTTTTTGGCTTTGCTCAATTTCACTGAAAATGGCTCGAGAGACCACATCCCTGGTCGCAAGCTCTAAGTGTTCAGGGGCATAATGCTGCATGAATTTTGCGCCGGTTTCTGGATTTTTAAGTACAGCACCTTCTCCGCGCACTGCTTCAGAAATCAGAAAATTATTGATTAAATGATGGTGTAAGAGGGTGGGGTGAAATTGATAAAACTCCATATTACCAACGCGTGCCCCAGCTCTGTAAGCCATAGCCACCCCATCGCCTGTGGCAACCATAGGATTGGTGGTGTATCTGTAGGTTTTTCCAGCGCCACCCGTGGCCAAGACCACACAATTGGCTAAAAAGGTATGTATGCGATCGCGTTGACAATCCAAGATGTATGCGCCAAGAACTTCGCCTTGAGTGTCAGTACGGTGTGGGTGGTAATGGGTAATTAAATTCACAGCCACATGATGTTCAAAAATTTGAATTTGTGGGTGTTGTCGCACTAAAAGGTTTAAGGTTTGCGTAATAGACAAGCCTGTTTGGTCACCACTATTAACAATACGTCGGTGTGAATGACCGCCTTCTTGAGCCAAGGAAAAATGGCCATTGTGTTCTTTTTTGAAATGGACGGCGTAGTCGCTGAGTTGTTTTATAACGCCAGGCCCTTGTCTGATGATGAATTCTACTGCGGGCTCATAACACAGTCCGTCGCCTGCGAGCAGGGTATCAGACACATGCGACTCTACCGAGTCTTCGGGCGACAGCGCTGCCGCTATTCCACCTTGGGCATAGCGGCTGTTACATTCTATGGTTTCTGCTTTGCTGATTAAAGCGATGGTCAGATGCGGTTGTATCGTTAACAATTGCAAGCAATAATGCAATCCAGCCAAGCCCGTGCCTATAACAAGAACATCAAATTCAAAAACTTTTCCTTGTTGCGACAGCGTCTCACTCATGAAAAAGCCTTGACCAATTGTGCGGCCAAACCGGTATAGGTTGCAGGTGTCAGGTTGGTTAATTGAATTTTTGCTTCTTCAGGTATCGACAGATTGTTGATGAATTTCTTGAGGCTTTTGGCATCAATACCCTGTCCACGCGTTAATGTTTTTAATTGTTCATAGGCATCGGCGACTTCATAGCGGCGCATGACTGTTTGTACGGCTTCTGCTAAAACTTCCCAGTTGTCATCGAGATCGTTTTTTAGGGCACTTTTGTTGATTTGTAATTTATCATTGCCCTTAGCCATAGCGTGATAGGCTATTAAGCTGTAAGAGAAAGCCACGCCTAAATTGCGTAATACCGTTGAGTCAGACAGATCTCGTTGTAAGCGCGATTGAGTCAGTTTGTTAGCAAAATGGGTAAACAGGGCATTAGCAAGGCCTAAATTGCCTTCGGAATTTTCAAAATCTATAGGATTTACCTTGTGCGGCATGGTGGATGAACCCACTTCTTCGGCTATCGTTTTTTGTTTGAAATAACCAAGAGAAATATAACTCCATATGTCTTGAGTGTAATCTAATAAAATATTATTGATCCGTACCATAATTTGCGATACTTCGGCAATGCCATCGTGAGGTTCAATCTGAGTGGTATAGGGGTTGAAAGACAAGCCCAAAGAGGTGACGAAATTGGCGCAATGCTTACGCCAGTCGACTTCTGGATAGGCTATGATGTGTGCATTGTAATTACCAACGGCACCATTGAATTTTCCTGGGATAAGTACTTCGGCTAATTGTTGTTGTGGTCGTTTCAGCCGCGCCACAAAATTGACCAGTTCCTTGCCTATGGTTGTAGGGGTTGCTGGTTGGCCATGTGTCCTTGCCAACATGGCTATATCTCCATGCTGTTTGCCCAGCAAAGTAATACCACCCATAATTTCTGCCAGGGCAGGTTGAATAACCTGTGCAATGGCCTGTTTTACCATTAAGGCATAGGCTAAATTGTTAATGTCTTCCGAGGTGCAGGCGAAGTGAATAAAGCCAATAACTGCCTTGAGGCTTTTATGTTCCATAAATTTATCTTTTAAATAATATTCAATGGCTTTGACATCATGATTGGTTTTCTTTTCATAAACTTTAATTTTATAAGCTTCATCTTCATTAAAGTTGGTCAACAGCTCATTTAAAAATTCTTTTGCTTGCTTGTTGAAGTGCGGCACCTCAGCAATCGCATCATTGGCCGCCAACGACTCCAGCCAGCGAATTTCAACAGTTAATCGGTAATAAATTAATGCGAATTCGCTAAAATAAGGACTTAGAGCCCTTGTTTTATTAATATAGCGGCCATCTATGGGCGATATAGCATTTAAAGCTGAAAGTGTCATAACTAGCTTGCCTCAGTAATACACCTGTGGAAGGTATAAGCTTATAATAAAGGTAACTACTCACTATTAAAATCGGACCATTCACCAAGATTTTGACTTAGGGGGCGAGTAATTACATTAAAAGACTCTATTATAAAGCATATTTGACAAGAGATGCAGGGTAGGATGTGAATTAAAGTAATATTTTATCATTAACTGCTCAGTATAGTGGTTAACGAGGCTTTAAAAACAGGATTTAGTGAAAAATTACCTTTTCAGCATCCAACGGCCTTTTTTTAATTGCATCATGCACTGCCTCAGGTGGGCAAATTGTGTACACAGTCAAAATCAAAGCCAACTAAAACCGTAGTTTGTGACCGCACGCAGTATATATCCCATAGAATGTGCTAATTATTGGCATTAGTAGAACTGCGGCCTGGGTGCAGCCATATCGTTACCCATAAGTCAGTACAAAACTAAAAAACGCAATGAACTAATAGAGCTCGTCATTGCGAGGCTACGAAGCAATCCAGAGCGTTCGGAGTGACGGCCGCTGGGTTGCTTCGTGGCCTCGCAATGACGCACTGTTTGAGTACAGTGTGTGATTTTATAACCATTTTCCATAAGATAACTTATGGGTAACGATATGGCTGCATCAAGGCTACGCGCTTGGTGCAACTTGCGGTGTTTTAAGTTAAAAAGAGGTTAAGAAAAAAGGCATGCTTCAAATCCACTGAGCATGCATCTTAGATTACCCTACGATATCGAAGGGATGCATTTTTGTGATTGCATTTAGCGCACAGTAGTGATAAATTAACCAAAAATATTGAGCGGCAATATTTGTTTAATAGGATGCACTAATGCCTTGGCCTTCTTTTTGGAACAAACCTGAACAAAAATCTAAACCTTGCTTACAGAATCAGAGTGAAGTTTTTCCTAACAACCTACCAGATCTGGAGTTGAATGATACACAACGTTTTGTACGCATTCAGAAGCTGATTGCTGAAGTGACAGCAGAAAGTAAACAAAAGGCAGTCTTTCTAACCAAAGAAAAGGAAGCCCATGTGGAAAGCAAGGCGAATATAAAAAATTGGCTAGCCCGCCTTTCTTTATTAGTTCCTTCTATAATTGTCATTCCTCCACTGGGATTTTATTGGAATAATGCTGCTACTATAGAAGCCGATTACATAGAAAACGTGTTAAAGCCTAGCTGTTCCATCCAATGGCCACAGTTTTCCTCCTGGTTTATGCAAGATGACAGCTGCGTTTCTCTCTTTAATTGTACTGGTTCTTTGTGCTCCACAGCCATGTCTTATGACAATGTTACGGAAGACTATTTTGCTGGTCTTGCTACTGCCAGTGCGATTCTTGGTGCAGGGCTTATTGTCGGAGGGGTTTATCTTCTATTCTCCGGTTGTAAACCTTATACCCCAGAATATATAAATAGAGTGGCCGATTACGAGCTTTGGGTGGATTCATTAGAGCAAGTGCTGTCACTTGATTTACGAAGACGTATAGCTGGCGTTTTAAAAGAAGACCTACAGACGGTGAGTTTACGTTCTGTCTCAACTATTGTTAACGAGCTTACCCTTGAACCCGAAAAACACAGGCATTCCTTTTTTAAATCGGACTCTGTAGCCATTGGTGTTAATCGTCCTGAGGAAAAGACAAGCACCCAACTGGTGGGATAAGTTCCCGCCTACTCGGGAATAACAAAAAAGAGCCACATGACACTGCCTTTGCACTGCATTTGTGGCTCGCTGCAGCTTTTTCCTATGTCTAACTTGTGTTATTCTGAGATTACAATAATAACAAGCAGGACTACTGTTTATGAACACGATTATTGAATCTTACCGAGCTGGTTTATTTCAAAAAAAATATTGGTTGCAAAATATAGTATCGGGAGTGATTGTTGGTGTGGTTGCTTTGCCTTTGGCCATGGCCTTTGCAATTGCTTCCGGAGCCAAGCCTGAGCAGGGTCTTTATACGGCCATTGTTGCTGGTCTTATCGTATCAATTATGGGCGGCAGCCGTCTGCAGATAGCCGGACCTACCGGCGCTTTTATCGTTGTTCTCGCTGAAATCACTGGACGGTACGGCATTTCCGGGTTGCAAATTGCTACCATTATCGCAGGGTTTATGCTGATTTTTTTGGGTATAGCCCGTCTTGGCGGCATTATTAAATTCATCCCTGATCCTGTGATTGTTGGTTTTACATCGGGTATTGCTGTGGCCATTTGGGTCGGGCAATGGCAGTATTTTTTTGGCTTACCTGCTGTAACCGGGGCGCATTTTCATGAGAAATTCTGGCACCTGCTCCAGGTTTTTCCTCAGTTCAATCTGTCTACTACCGCTTTGGGTTTTTTTGCTTTATTTTTGGTAGTCTTTAGTTCTAAAGTTCCTGGTTTAAAACGAGTGCCTGGGCCCATGGTGGCTTTGCTGGTTGCTACTGTATTGCAGTCATGTTACCACTTTAAGGGTGTGGCAACGATAGGGTCCATGTTTGGTGGCATACCTCAGGGTTTGCCTGCATTTGAATTACCCGATATCACTTTAGATCGCATCATAGAACTCATAGGCCCAGCTTTTACTATAGCCATGTTAGGCGCCATAGAATCATTATTGTCAGCGGTGGTTGCTGATGGCATGGCCGGAACAAAACACAATTCCAACCGTGAGTTAATAGGTCAAGGATTGGCTAATATTGTAGCACCTTTGTTTGGAGGCTTTGCTGCAACTGGAGCCATTGCTCGTACGGCCACAAACATTCGCAATGGTGGTAATAGCCCATTGGCGGGGATAGTTCATTGTTTGACCCTGGTGTTAATTATTCTATTTTTAGCACCATTGGCAGTCAACGTACCACTGTCAGCACTGGCTGCCATTTTGTTTGTTGTTGCTTGGAATATGAGTGAGGTGAAGCATTTTATTAAAATGATCAAACTGGCCCCTCTGGCCGATGTGGTTATTTTATTGGTGACCTTTTTCCTAACCATCTTTGTTGATTTAGTGACGGCAGTGAATATAGGTGTGATTATTGCTATTTTGCAATTCATTCGCCGCATGTCCACAAGCGTTGAAGTGGAACAAATGACAGAAGGACAAATTGCTCTGGAGTTGCAGCAACAGAACCTGGCTGCTTTGCCTGAAGGGGTTTTGGTTTACTCGATTGAGGGTCCATTTTTCTTTGGTGCGGTCGAGATTTTTCAGCATGCGTTGGCTGCGACCCACACGGATCCTAAGGTTTTAATTATCAGAATGCGCTGGGTTCCTTTTATTGATATCACTGGCTTGCAAACCTTAGAAGAGGTTATTACCGGCTTACACAAGCGCGGTATTCGGGTTATTTTGGCCGGATCTAATGAGTTGGTAGAAGAGAAGTTGCGCAAAGTAGGTATTATTAAGATGCTTGGTGAGCACAATTCTTTTAAAGATTTTTCACAAGCGCTTGCAGCTTGTCATCATTAGACAAGTCATACGTCTTTAAAATAGGGAGTGGTTTTTGTGGTAAAAAAGTATACTGTTGATTTGGCGCATCTGGGCATGAACGACTTGGATCAGGTCGGTGGCAAAAATGCTTCTTTAGGCGAGATGATAGGTCATTTATCGTCGGCAGGTATTGCTGTTCCTGGTGGCTTTGCTACTACCGCCGATTTATTTAAAGAGTTTTTATCCAGCGGTGATCTTGATAAAAAAATCTATGCCTTATTGTCTGCTCTGGATACGGAGGATGTCGCACAATTGGCGCTGGTAGGGAAACAGATAAGAGACATGGTTGTGAATACGCCTTTCACCAGTGAATTTGAAGATGCGGTACGGGCAGCTTATCAAACTCTTGCTCATTCTATAGGCCATAACGAATTCAGCGTGGCCGTTCGATCTTCGGCAACAGCAGAAGACTTACCAGATGCTTCTTTTGCCGGTCAGCAGGAAACTTTTTTAAATATTAAAGGCGCTGATGCGGTTCTGGTTGCTATGAAACAAGTCTTTGCTTCCTTGTTTAATGACCGAGCCATTGCCTATCGTGTTCACCATGGTTTTGCTCATAATGATGTGGCTTTGTCAGTCGGTGTGCAACAGATGATTCGCAGTGATTTGGCTGCCAGTGGCGTGATGTTCACCATGGATACCGAGTCTGGATTTGAAGATGTTGTCTTTATTACCTCTTCTTATGGCTTGGGAGAGATGGTGGTACAAGGTGCTGTAAATCCAGATGAGTTTTATGTGCATAAATTGGGTCTTGTGGCAGGCAAGCCCGCGGTTATCCGCAGAAACATTGGCACTAAAGCGCTAAAAATGGTCTATTGTGATGATGCGGGTGTCAAAATCGTTGATGTGGATGTACCGCAGCGCTTGGTCTTTTCCTTGAATGCCGAGGAAGTAGAGCAGTTGGCGCGCCAAGCTTTGATTATTGAGAAGCATTATGGCCGTTCTATGGATATAGAATGGGCTAAAGATGGTTTGGATGGCCGCTTGTATATTCTCCAGGCGCGCCCAGAAACGGTAAAGAGTCGTGAAAACAAGCAAGTATTGGAGCGTTATACCCTGCAACAACAGGGCAAGGTATTAACCGAGGGACGGAGCATAGGCCAGCGGATTGGTCAGGGAAAAGCCAGGGTTATCAAAGACATCAGTGAGATGCACCGCGTGCAACCTGGCGATGTGCTGGTTTCAGACATGACCGATCCTGATTGGGAACCGGTTATGAAGCGTGCTTCTGCAATTGTTACCAATCGTGGTGGCAGAACCTGTCATGCGGCAATTATTGCTCGTGAGTTAGGTATTCCTGCGGTTGTCGGTTGTGGTGATGCCACCAAAAACCTATTCGATGGCGATGAGGTCACTGTCAGTTGTGCAGAAGGTGATACGGGCTTTGTTTATGCGGGGATCTTGCCCTTTGAGCAAATACGCCTTGATGTCAATACCATGCCTGAATTGCCTTTGAAAGTGATGTTGAATGTTGGCAATCCTGAGCGTGCTTTTTCTTTTCAAGCCATACCCAATGCGGGAGTAGGCTTGGCACGATTGGAATTTTTAATTTCGAACAGTATCGGTATTCATCCTAAAGCGTTGCTGGAATTCGACACTTTGCAAGACCAAGAGTTAAAGGCGTTTATTGCGGACAAAACAGCAGCCTATGCATCACCGGTTGAGTATTATATTGAACGATTAAAAGAAGGCATTGCAACCATTGCCGCAGCTTTTTATCCCAAGCCGGTTATTGTTAGGTTGTCTGATTTTAAATCCAATGAATATGCAAATCTTGTTGGTGGCAAGCTGTATGAGCCTTATGAAGAAAACCCCATGTTGGGTTTTAGAGGGGCTGCCAGGTATGTTTCTCCCTCTTTTGCAGATTGTTTTGCTTTAGAATGTGTTGCTGTCAGAAGGGTTAGAGAAGACATGGGCTTAACCAATGTTGAGGTCATGATTCCTTTTGTCAGGACTGTTTCTGAAGCCGCTAATGTCATTCAGGTATTAAAGCAGCACGGGCTTGAACGAGGTCAGCATGGGTTACGTATTATCATGATGTGTGAGCTGCCTTCCAATGCCTTGCTGGCTGCTGAGTTTTTAGAATATTTTGATGGGTTTTCTATTGGTTCTAATGACTTAACGCAACTGACTCTAGGTTTGGACCGGGATTCAGGCCTGGTTGCTGCACAATTTGATGAGCGTAATGATGCCGTGAAAGCGTTATTGCACATGGCCATTTCAGCTTGCAAACAGGCTAATAAATACATAGGCATTTGTGGTCAGGGACCTTCAGATCATCAGGATTTTGCACGCTGGTTAATGGATGAAGGCATAGACAGTGTGTCTTTGAATCCAGATTCGGTTTTGGAGACTTGTTTGTTTTTGGCGGGTGAGTAGCCTCTTGATGATTGATAACTCGGATCCGGTGGCATCTGTAGTCTTGGGTGTCACTGTCATTTTTTTCTTTGCCATTGTTGGTCGCTATTTGGCCAGATGCCTTAATCAACCGGGGGTGCTCGGTGAATTATTAATGGGTGTTCTGGTTGGTAATCTGGCTTATCTTTGTGGCTCACAATTGGTAGTGGTGTTACGAGAAGGTTCTTCCATCTTTGATGTGGTTAAATACATGCTGGGTGGTGCTTCAGTAACGCAAGCAGTGTCATCGGTAGTTGCCAATCCTTATTATTCGCAACAGTTGACCCAAGCTTTGAGTGGCTCTCATGGTACCGAGCTGCTTAAAATTGCTTATGTTGTGGACATTCTTTCGCGGTATGGGGTTATTTTTCTTTTATTTATGGTGGGCTTGGAGAGCTCAGTGGATGAGCTGAAGCATACCGGTAAAGAATCCATTGTAGTTGCTCTGATTGGTGTTATTGCACCCATGCTGTTAGGCTTTGGGGTCGCTTATTTGTTACTGCCTGGCTCCAGTTATCAAACCGATCTGTTTGTGGCGGCCACACTGAGTGCTACCAGCATAGGGATCACCGCACGCGTGCTGTCTGAGATGAACAAACTTCGTACGCGAGAGGCGCGAACCATTCTTGGTGCGGCAATGCTGGATGACATTCTGGGTCTTATTATTTTAGCGGTGGTTAGTAGTGTGGTTCTTAGTGGCACCGTTGATGTGCCCATGGTGGTGCGGATTATTATTGCTTCGTTGTTGTTTTTCGTGGGCGTTTTATTTTTGGGTCCGCCTGTTTTACGTAAAGCCATTTATTGGCTGCGTTTTCTTGAGCCCTGGGAAGCCAAATTATTCATCGCCTTTCTTTTTGTAATGACCCTTTCTTGGCTAGCCGCTTTTGTGCATTTGGCCACCATTATTGGTGCTTTTGCTGCGGGGGTTATTCTTCATGATGGCTACTTTAACGCACAAGAATCTTTTCAGGAAGAGCGGAGTATTCAACATTTGGTGTCGCCGCTAGAATCCATTTTGGCACCTATTTTTTTTATGGTTGTTGGTATTCAAGTCAAACTAGAGACCTTTTATAATTGGCATGTCATTGTTTTATCTATTGGTTTGGTGGTTGCTGCCATTCTTGGTAAATTAGTTAGTGGCTTAGGCGCCAATGCGAAAGACGACCGCTTGCTCGTTGGTATAGGCATGTTGCCACGTGGCGAGGTCGGTTTGGTTTTTGCCTCTATTGGCCGAACGCTGGGGGTGATTTCTGATGATTTATTTGCATCGATAGTCTTAATGGTGATGGTCACTACCTTTATTGCGCCACCAGCATTGAAAGCGCGTTATGCTAAGAAAATGGAAGCTAAAATATGAGTATCGATGTCATACAGTTACAATCGGATGTGAGCCGTGCATTGCTTGAGGATGTTGGTACTGGTGATGTTACTGCCGCCTTGCTGGATCTCGAGCTTGTTGTTACTGCCGAACTTATTTCTCGAGAACCTATGTTGGTATGTGGTCAGCTCTGGGTTAACGAAGTTTTTAAGCAGATTGACCAGAAAATTACAGTGCAATGGCATGTGGCCGAAGGTGCGTGGTTGGCGGCACCCGCCTTATTATGTACTGTTCATGGTGCTGCAAGATCAATTTTAACTGCTGAACGCACGGCACTTAATTTTTTACAAACACTGTCTGCCACTGCGACGCAGACTCATTACTATGTGCAGAAGTTGCAGGGGAGTCAGGCGCAATTGTTAGACACGCGCAAAACCATCCCTGGCCTTCGCTTGGCTCAAAAGTATGCTGTGCTCTGTGGGGGTGGTGTGAATCACCGCTTGGGTCTTTATGATGCTTTTTTAATTAAGGAAAACCACATTAAAGCTTGTGGTTCGGTTGCGCAAGCGGTGGCGTTGGCTAAACAAGCTCAGAAACATCTGTTAATTGAAATAGAGGTTGAGACTTTAGCTGAATTAAGCGAGGCATTAGCTGCTCGCCCGGATAGAATACTCTTAGATAATTTTAGCCAGGAGATGTTACTTCAGGCGGTGCAAATGAACCAACCAAAATGCTGTGACTTAGAAGCGTCTGGTGGGATTCATTTAGACAACATCACAACTGTTGCACAGTCTGGGGTAGATTATATTTCAATTGGTGCAATCACCAAGTCAATTCAAGCAGTAGATTTAAGTTTATTGATTTTATAGGAATATTTTATGGCCCCAAGTATTGTTTTTACTGGTGGTGGCACGGCAGGTCATGTGACGCCCAATATTGCCTTGATACATCAGTTGCAACAAGAAGGTTGGGTTATTGCCTATGCGGGCTCTGCTGACGGTATTGAACAACGGATGATGCAAGCTCAAGAGATCCCTTTTTATGCGGTGCGTAGTGGCAAATTACGGCGTTATTTTAGCCTGAAGAATGTAATCGATCCCTTTAAAATTATATTGGGCATTATGCAAGCCTGTTGGCTTCTCCATAAATTAAAGCCTGATGTTGTTTTTTCAAAAGGTGGCTTTGTGGCTTTTCCTGTTGTTGTTGGTGCTTGGTTAAATCGCATACCTGTCATTGCTCATGAATCAGATATGAGCCCGGGACTTGCTAACCGTTTGTCTTTTCCTTTTGTAAATAAAATCTGCCTTACTTTTGAAGCCACAAAAAAATATTTTAAAAAACAGGACAAAATAGAGGTTACGGGCACACCCATACGCCAGCAATTGTTTGCTGGCAATAGTCATACAGGACTTGCCTTGTGTGGATTTAATGCCACCAAGCCTTGTTTGCTTGTGATAGGCGGGAGTTTGGGTGCAGGCTCTATTAATCGCAGCATTAGGGAGGCGCTTACTTCCTTGACTCAAGATTTTCAGATAATTCATCTTTGTGGTCAGGGGAAGGTTGATGCATCTTTAGCTGATGTGGCAGGTTACACGCAATTTGAGTATGTTAATGAAGAGCTGGCAGACCTATTTGCAGCTGCTGCCCTAGTCATTTCACGTGCAGGGGCTAATTCACTGTATGAGATTTTAGCCTTAGGCAAGCCGCATGTTTTAATCCCGCTATCAGCACAGGCCAGCCGTGGTGATCAAATTCAGAATGCGCGTTATTTTCAAAATTTAGGTATTAGCGTTGTCATTCCAGATGAGTCTTTGAATGCCGAAACTTTATTGCATGCTGTACAGGAAGTCATGCACAATAAAAATGAAATTCATAATAAAATAAAAGCATTACATATTGTTTCTGCTACAGAGCACCTTGTGGCAATAATTAAGGCGGAACTGCATGTTCAATCCCCAGCAGCTGTATGATTTTGTAGACCAACAGTGGCAGGAAGAAATACTGCCAAGCTTGTGTGACTACATAAAAATACCCAATAAATCGCCTGATTTTGATGCGAACTGGCAAGAAAATGGGTACATGGATCAGGCTGTTGAGCACATTGCCAACTGGTGTCGAGCCCACGCACCGGCAGGCATGCAGTTAGAAGTAATGAGACTTCCAGGACGAACGCCATTAATCTTCATGGACATACCCGGTCAACTTGATACGAGCGTTTTACTCTATGGGCATCTTGATAAGCAGCCAGAGATGGTGGGCTGGCATGACGATCTGCACCCATGGCAGCCGGTTATTAAAGATGGGCGGCTTTATGGTAGAGGCGGGGCTGACGATGGTTATTCAGCTTATGCTTCATTAACGGCTGTTCGTGCTTTAGAAGCACAGGGCTTACCCCATCCTCGCTGTGTACTTATTATTGAAGCTTGTGAGGAGAGTGGCAGTCATGATTTGCCTGCTTATATTGAATTATTAAAAGAACGAATTGGTACGCCATCATTGGTTATTTGCCTTGATTCGGGGGCTGGAAATTACGAGCAATTATGGATGACTACCTCTTTACGTGGCAATGTTGTTGGTGAATTGTCAGTTGAGTTGCTAGCTGAAGGGGTGCACTCTGGAAATGCCAGTGGCATCGTCGCAGACAGTTTTAGAGTAGCAAGGCAATTACTCAGCGTTATTGAAAATGAAGTGACTGGGGAAATAAAATTACCCGAATTATATTGTGACATTCCTGAAGAGCGCGTCAAACAGGCTGAGTATTGCGCTGAGGCCTTGCAAGAACAAGTCTACAGTGAATTTCCTTGGTTAGAGGGCGTGCAGCCCATGCTGCAAGATAAACAACAATTGATTTTGAATAGAACTTGGCGTCCCGCATTGACGGTTACTGGGGCTGATGGTTTTCCGCCTATTGCCAATGCAGGCAATGTCATGCGTCCTATAACTGCATTGAAATTATCCATGCGCTTGCCACCTTTGGTCAATTCCAAACAAGCCGCCTTTGCCATGCAAGAGGCACTGACTAAAAATCCCCCTTACCATGCCAAGGTTCATTTTAGTGTGGGTGATGGTTCCCCGGGTTGGAATGCACCGGTGCTTTCCCCTTGGCTAGCTAAGGCTGCGGATGAGGCTTCTAAATTATATTATGGAAAATCAGCCGCATATATGGGCGAGGGGGGTACGATTCCTTTCATGGGCATGTTAGGGGCGCAATTTCCAGAGGCTCAGTTTATGATTACTGGTGTTTTAGGGCCTCATTCTAATGCACATGGACCCAACGAGTTTTTGCATTTGGATATGGTTAAGAAATTAACGGCCTGTGTTGCTTATGTTTTAATGAGTACGGTTGGAGTTTAGGGCTGCATGGCTCGCTTGCGAGCTTATCTGCGCTTAATACTTTCAATTAGCCTTAAGTTTTAGTTGATTTCAATCTCAATTTTGATTTTGCATCTAGTTTGAATCCGTTCGTGGTGAGTTGCCTATACATTACATCTTCGTACAGGACAAAAAATTATATGGGATGCTTGAGTGGGCGCGCGCAGTATAACTAACTTCAAGCCCAGTTTGGGTTTTTGGTGGAGCGCGTAGCCTTGATGCAGCGCAGCGTTATCAAGGGTTCTACTCGCCATTTAAATTGTTATAACCTTGATTACGCTGCGCTGCCGCAAGGCTACGCGCTCCACCAAAATCCCAATCTGG
>JBIODT010000035.1:0-16304 GCA_044445305.1 Legionellales bacterium
ATATATAGAAGCATGATGAATTTTTAATTCACATAATTATGAATCTTATATGAGGAGATAAAAATGGCTATCAGTATTTTGTACGACGAAGATAACGATGAAATACAATTCTGTTGTCCGAATAATAATTGTCCAATTCAAAAACAATTAATTACTAACTTAACTAAATCTGGTATTACGTTTGAAAACAAGGGTGCTCATATTCTTGTAAAATTAGCAGCATTTTCAAGTACCGAAGATATTGCAGAAAAAGCGCTTACTGATTTTATAGAAATTGATAATTTCAAAAACTATCATCACTATGATCCTACTGGAACTGTTATGAGTTTTGGTTATGACCGGATAACTCCTGCGGCTAAAGAGGAAGCGCTCTATGCCCTGCAGCAAAACAGACGAGCTGCCATGGACAGATATAAACATGACGACTGTAGAAAGCAAATCTACGGCGTTCCAAGTCCAATCGACACCATTCTAAGTAAAATCGACGGCATTACACGTCAAATCGAGGCCTTGAAGGAAAATAGTAAAGATTTGCTTGATGCACATTACAGCAGCCTACGCGCATCTGCACACCACAGCTAGGGCCTGTCGTTTTAAAGGAACTACAGCCAGCTGATTTTTTGTCCCGTACGAAGGTTTTTTATATGCAAGCAGTAGAGGTAATTGTCATTGGCGCAGGTGCTGCGGGCTTAATGTGCGCTATTGAAGCGGGCAAACGCAAGCGTAAGGTCCTGGTTCTTGATCACAGCAATAAAGCAGGTAAAAAAATTCTGATGTCCGGTGGTGGGCGCTGTAATTTTACCAATTACCACATTGATCCCATTAATTATAACTCCCACAACCCTCATTTTGTAAAATCGGCATTAACAAGATACACCCAATGGGATTTTATTGCGCTGGTGAATAAACATGCCATCCCCTTTCATGAGAAAACCTTAGGCCAACTGTTTTGTGACCATAAATCTTCAGACATTGTGGCCATGTTACTGGCTGAGTGTCATGCAGTAAGTGCACAGATCCAGTTAAATACCACTATCAACAGCATTCAAAAAAAATCCGACCATGGTTTTACTGTGAGTACCTCCAAGGGGCCCGTGCAGTGTCAATCCCTGGTCGTAGCAAGTGGCGGCTTATCGATTCCCACTCTGGGCGCTAGCCCTTTTGCTTATAAAACAGCCGAACAATTTGGCATTAAAATATGGCCTACGCGCGCAGGCTTGGTACCTTTCACTCTGGATGTCGCGGAAAAAGACCAGGTATCCATACTGTCAGGCATTGGTCTGGACAGCCTGGTTGCCAATGAGCACAGAAGCTTTAGAGAAAACACCCTGTTTACCCATAGAGGCCTGAGTGGTCCCGCCATTTTGCAACTGTCTTCTTATTGGCGTGCAGGCGAACACATTTGTATTAATTTTCTGCCTGAACTGGAGCTGCTGCCTTTCTTAAAATCAACACGCAAACAGACCGCACAAAAACAATTAAACTCAATCCTGGCCATGCTGGTTCCGAAACGCGTGGTAGAAGTCTTTATCCCCACAACACTTGCAGAAAAAAAAGTAGCTGACTGTAGCAACCACGAATTAGAATGGGTTGCACAGCAATTTAATGCCTGGCTGGTTAGACCCAATGGAACCGAAGGCTACCGCACCGCAGAAGTCACTATAGGCGGTGTAGATTGCAATGCCTTTTCCTCCAAAACAATGGAGGCAAATGACAGCCCTGGCCTTTATGTTATAGGTGAAGCCTTAGATGTGGACGGCTGGCTGGGCGGCTATAATTTTCAATGGGCCTGGTCCTCTGGTTGGGCTGCAGGTCAAGTGGTTTAAAGGAAGCGATAGCGATGCGCGCAATGGTCACGTTCCTTAACTACAGTGATAATCCACAATTTCAACATGTAACGCAATACCACATTTAACGCCAGTCGTTACAAAAATTTACTGCAGTTCTACTTATACCCTTTCCGAAAGATCAAATATTAATCACAATAACGAAATTTAGTTCTATACTTAACTCGTATGAAGAAACTCGAAACAAACAAGGAGAATGCCATGGATAAACATACTGAGTGTTTTTCAGGATTGTTGCGTATTGTTGTTATGGTGGGCTTGTTAACTGTAGTGCTGGGTTACACATCCACGGCAAATGCAGCCCAAGGATGTGGATTCGGCCTGCACAGAGGCTATTATGGTAGATGTGTATTAAATCATCCAGGACCATATGCCAGACCTGCACCTTATCATAGAGGCTGCTGGCGCAATGCTTGGGGTCAATTACGTTGTTATCGATAATCTTTAAGTAGAAAGGCCGGAACCGACTAAGTCATGTTCCGGCCATAGTATTGCGAGGTTAACCGCTATGGCTATCCCACTGCTCCTGTTGATTGGACTGTTACGCGGTACCTGTTCCATCCTGTACCACCAGTTTCCATGCTTGGACTTTATTAAAACGCTTTCCATTCGTTTCGCTGTGTATTATAAGCAGCAAGTTTCTTTTGTCAACTTATAATTTCGAAACGAAACTAAAAGTTTCCACTTTGCTTTGATTTGCAGGTTTTACTGTCCTTTGCTACACTCTAGTTCCTTTCCAGTACTCAGGTTGTTGGCATTTCAATGGAAAAAGTTAACTTAACAAAACAGTTTGCTTACCGTCTACGTGATGCCATGATTGCTGCCGGCTTTAATTCTCAACGATCTGCTTCTGGTGTATCCATTCATAAATTGGCCGAGATCACGGGTTATTCATTGCAAATATGTCGAAAATACCTGCGTGGCGAAGCCTTACCCGATCCTGGTAAATTAATGGAAATTGCAACGAAACTACATGTTTCAGCTGGGTGGTTGTTGTTTGGTGATGCCCACAATGACGTCGGTAATTCGCAACATAAAATAATAATCAGCAAAAATTTGCTTCACTATATTTTCACAAGGGCAGCTTGCCTATATACTGGCAACCTCATGGAACATGAAGTGCCTGGCTTTTTGTTGGAGTTGATTAATGACGTCAGTCTTATCAATGCCAGTGAAGAGCAGTCTAAAAAAATAATAGACTTGGCTTTATCTTCAGTAACGCATTTTAGCCACCCCGGGGAAGCTCCCCAAGGGACGTAACCTAAAAGAAGTATTATGGAAAATAGTCGTATTGATGTAAGACCACACCCCCAACTGTTGGAAGTTCTTTTTGCCTTTAAAAGTAAAGTTTCCAACGTGTTTAAAGATGTTTTGGGGCTGCATGAAATGCACCACATAGCCTTAACGCATATTAATAAAAACCATGAATTAATCACCTTCTCATCGACACCCTCTATGGAATACAATTTGTTCAGTAGCCAGCTCTGGCGCTATGATCAATCTTATGATCCTCGGTGGTATCATCTAGGTACTCAAGCCTACTGGCAAACTTTGTACCAACAAACCCGCTATGACGAACTCTATTATTTAAAACAAATCAAACACGCATTCCCTATTGGTTTGTCTCTAGCTGCCACACTCAATGAAAATCATGTCATTTATTCTTTAGCCAGTCACAAATCCTGTCCATCAACGCAGGAAGCCTTTTTAAACCAACAAGAGGATTTTTATAAAATAGGGCAGTATTGCTCCAACAGACTGAGCCCGCTATTGGAACAGTTTGACTCCTTTCCATCACAAGAATGCCCCATCAATGCAGGTCATATATGAAACATCAAAATAAAATCATAGCCGCTGGACTAATAGGCAATCTGGTTGAAGCTTATGATTTATCAGTTTGTTATTTTTTGGCAGCAGAACTGTCACAAGCACTATTAGGTAATAACAGAGGCAGGCCTTCTGTTATTTTATCACTTATTTTCATAGCCTATTTAGCAAAACCTATAGGTGCTTTTGTTTTAGGTTTGCTTTCCGACCTCTATGGTAGAAAAAATGTACTGATAGTTTCCATTTTAATTATGGGTATTTCAACCACCCTAATTGGTATTATACCAGGGTATGATCAGATTGGTTTGTATGCAGCCGGACTGCTGCTGGGCTTACGCATCATTCAAAGCATGGCCTTAGGTTCTGAATTTTTAAATTCTGCATCTTTGCTGGTTGAAAGTGGTGATCACAAGCAACGAGGCTTTCGCGGATGCTGGTCTTCTGTGGGCGTAAAAGCAGGGAATTTGCTTGCCTGTTTGATTGTGGAAGGCCTCCATTATTACGCGACTGCGCATCCTGAATACAACAACCTTTGGCGTCTGCCCTTTTTATTAGCCCTAGGGTCAACGCTGATTGGATTTTATATCCGCAGCAAAATGCCAGAAAGTTTGGCCTATGTGCTGTATTATGCCAACAGAGCAAAACCCACCACCGGTGACATTTACAAGCAATCATTGCGCTTTATCAAAGACTATCCATTTATGTTCCATTATGCTTTCTTCTCCAGCTTTTTGTCAGTCGCAACGGGCTTCTTTTTTTACTTGTACATCCCCTTACATGCAATGCAATATGCACACATACCACGTGCGCTCATTATGACTTCCAATATACTGTCTTTGGTTTTTGTAGTCCTGCTGATTCCTATTTTTGGTTGGATTTCTGATAAACAGGACCGGCTGAAGATGTTAACCTTTGCCAGCAGTGGCTTATTAATGTTGGCCTATCCTTTCATGCATGTTATCAATTACGGCAGTGCCGGAAGTTTTATTTTAATGCAATTGGTAATCTCTATTCCTTGTGCCTGCTATTACAGTGTGGCGACAGTCCTGTTAACCGAATTGTTCCCGCTACAAATCCGCTGCACAGCGCTGTCCATAGTTTTTTCTATCGCAGCCAGTATTGCATCCGGCCTGCCGCCTTTATTATCCGACTACCTGGCACGCACTACAAAAATGCCAAGCTCACCCAGCCTCATTATTATGGTTTTTGCAGCCATAGTGCTGCTGAATATTAAAATTCTTGCTCAACGCTACAGAATTGGCAAAAACACCTATGCGGTTTCGTTTTTTGAACAGGACGAGCCTATTTTTAAAATTCAGTACAGTAAGCCCGCAGCAATCTAGTCATTCAATATGTGACATGTTATTATACATACTGTTTCTAACATTAGACCACAACCAGCGGATATTATGTTACTTCATTATCTTTTCATCATGGGCATCTGTGTGGAGGCCATTACCGGCGCCTTAGCGGCTGGCCGTAAAAAAATGGACTTTTTTGGGGTGATGCTCATTGCCTGCATCACCGCCTTAGGTGGCGGCACCGTAAGAGACGTACTGTTTAATACCTATCCACTGACTTGGGTCATACATCCAGACTATTTATTGTATACGTCTTTATCTGCCCTGCTCACCATACTCATAGCACCCTCTTTAGCAAAAATCATGAAGCTGTTTTTAATCCTTGATGCTATTGGGTTGTCAGCCTTTGTCGTCATTGGCACGCAAAAAATACTCTCTCACGGCATGCCTGCAGGTGTTGCTGTAATCGGTGGCATGATAACCGGTATTTGTGGTGGTATGTTGCGGGATATTTTATGTAATGACATTCCTTTGGTATTAAGAAAAGAGCTCTATGCTGTCATTGCGTTAGCCGGAGCGGTCCTGTTTATAATATTAATCCATTTTCATGTCCCTACCAATTTGAACGTCATCATTACCTTGGCCAGTATTTTCATCACCCGATTATTGGCTATTTTTTTCCATCTTGAAATACCGGTATTTGATTATTCTGAGCGTATCAAGAAGCGTGAAAAATAAGGCTCGTGTCCGGAACAAGTTGGCACCTGAACCCAACAAAGGCGTGTTTACTCCTTATGCTACGCAGTATGGCATTATTCCTAACGGAGTCCCTGCTCCCGCCCGGCGGGAGAAGGTGCCCGACAGGGCGGATGAGGGTGGATGAAATGACATGGATGATACTTAAGCTGATAAAAGAGCGACACGAAAGTCGCACTTTAAATAACACCCCCAATCAGGCGGTTTCTTGCTCTTTTACTTCAAAAATACTCACAGCCTCAACAGGTACATCACCATGTCCCATGTGTTGTGCGGTTTTAACCTTGGCAATGGCATCTACTACATCCATGCCCTCAATGACTTCCGCAAAGACACAATAACCAAATCCCTGAGCATGATCACCACTGTAATTAAGAAAAGCGTTGTCGGCGACATTAATAAAAAATTGCGCTGTTGCTGAGTGAGGATCGTTGGTCCTGGCCATCGCTACAGTACCGCGTTTGTTAGGCTGCGCATTTTTTGCTTCATTTTTAATGGGTTCTTGAGGTGATTTTTGTTCCATATCTGCAGTTAACCCACCGCCTTGAATCATAAAACCACTAATAACACGATGAAAAATCGTGTCATTATAAAACCCACTGCGCACGTAACTCAAAAAATTCGCCGCTGTCTCTGGCGTGCCCTCTGTATCTAATTGTAGGTGAATGTCACCTTTAGATGTGCTAATTACAACCATTGTATCTCCTGTTAGTTTTTGGTGAGGGGGGTTTCATGCTATTACAGTTGCAACCCCAATAATCAGATCACGCATTTTAGCACAAACGTCATGCAATACGTGAATGTTGTGAATGCTTGCTAGTGCTGTAAATAAATTAGATTTTTTCTTGAACAAATGATGCAGATAAGAGCGCGAATAATTGCTGCAAGTGGCGCAAGTACAGCTGGCCATGATGGGTGAAAAATCATCGGCGAAACATGTTTTTTTAATTTGAATGCGTTCATTTTCATAATCACTAACGAATCGCAACCAATTGCCTTCTGGAACCAATTCACCGCAATATAAGGCCCCATGTCGTGCATTGCGCGTCGGAGCAACACAATCAAACATATCAACGCCCTCTGCAACCACATCCAATAAATCTTGCGGCGACATGCCAACGCCCATGGTGTAACGCGGTTTGTTCTCCGGCAAATAATCGCGTATCCACCGGATGACCTCCACCGTAGTATTCATATCAAAACCAATGGTTTCACCCCCAATGGCTATGCCATCCGTATGCATAGAAGCAACAAAATCAGCGCTTTCTCGACGTAAATCTTCAAAAATGCCACCTTGAATGATGCCAAATAAAGCCTGTTGGTTGCCATAGCGTGAGTTGGGGTATTGCTGATGGTATTGCATGGATTGCTTTAACCACCTATGGGTACGGGTCATAATATGCCGCACTTCATCTTTACTGCAATTATCGGGCGTGCATTGATCAAAAGCCATAATAATATCAGCACCAATGATTTTCTGCGTCATTAGAGACATTTCAGGCGTCATATGAATCAAGCGTTGCGTGCCTGGCAATTTAAAATGAGCGCCTTCTTCATCTATGGTGCACAGCTCTTGATTCTTAGACAAACTAAAAACTTGAAAACCACCACTGTCAGTTAACATCGGCCCGTGCCAGCCCATAAATGGGTGCATGCCGCCGGCCTGTTCTATAACCTCCATCCCCGGCGCGCACAACATATGATAGGTATTACCGCCAAGAATAATTTGACTGCCTGCCGCCTGCAATTCGTTGGGTGTCATATTGTTAACACCAGCACGCGTACCTACCGGCATAAAGACTGGGGTTATAAATTCACCATGGGGTGTCGTGACACGGGTAACCCGTGCGTTGGTCCCTGAGTGTTTATACAGCAGCTCACAAGAAAAATGATTCATTAATGCCAAGACTAATTAAAAAAAGGAGCAATAATAACCAATTTAAACAGCTATTACCAGACCATAGTCATTTATCAGCAGTCCGACCATATAATAACAGGCTAAAAAGAACCATCACCAGAAAATACAGCCCACTCCAACCAGCCATAGACACGCCGAATAAGCTCCAGGTTACCTCACCGCAAGCACCGGTGCCCCAAAATAAAGCACGCGCTACTGTTTGCCAAGGAAAATACTTGATTAATATCTCCAGACCGGGCATACAAGCAGATGCGCTGCCGGCTGGTAGCAATTGCAGCCACAGCTGTCTCAAGGCAAAAACCAACCCCGCACCAGCGACCACCACTTGCATGAGACTGACCACATGCGCTTTTTTGACTGTCCTAAGACTCAATCCCAGTAGTATCAATAATAAAAAAATGCACAAACGTTGCATTAAACACAAAGGACAAGGGTGAAGGCCTACAACATACTGAAAATACAAGGACGAAAAAAAGACCAACAACGTCAGTACTGTTAAAAACAGCTGTATTTTTTTATAAGTGGATTTAATCATGGCTTAGGCAACATATATTGAATCGCCGCTTTAAGATCGTCTTTACTGCACTCAGAGCAAGTGCCTTGTGCAGGCATCACATTTAAACCATTCACTGCCGAACTCACTAAATCATCCATGGTTTTTCCAGTCAAACGCTGTTTCCAATCATTTTCATCACGAAATTTAGGAGCACCAACCACACCCTCCTGATGGCAGGCAATACAAAAATGCTCATAGGTTTCCTGCCCTAGATCCTGTTGCACGAGGCCTTGATTGGCATCATCATTAGCATACAGCACCCATGAAAAAAAAGACAAGAGCAGTAAAAAACACAACCTCATACTAAGACATCCTCAATAAAAATTTAAAAATCATACCCGCTTACAAGCATTTTTTCCAGTATCTGTACTACACATATCAAAGCAACAACTTGCTGCCAACGGCCATTAAAACCAAGGCCACTGCAACCTGAATCCAGCGCGCGGGAAGTTTGCCAACCAACAAACTGCCCAAAAGTACAAAAGGAATAGAACCAAGCAACAAACTGAATAACATCAACCAATCCACCATGCCGGCAAATAAATAGCCCAATCCAGCCACCATGGCCAAGGGGATGGCATGAACAATGTCAGTGGCAACCAATCGATGGGCGGTAATGCGTGAGGGATAAAGACAAACTAAGATCAAACAGCTCAGTACACCTGCACCCACGGAAGTGAGTGCCACACACAGACCAAGCACCGCACCTGCGACGACCGTTAGTGCTGGTTGCGCTGCTTTAAATTTTTTAAGGTTTCCCAAATGACGGGTAGAAGCCAAGGATGAGAGATTAGGCGCAAACAACAGCCCTAATGCCGTAATCAGCACCACCAAACCAATTGCTTGTGGCAACCAATGCACTTGAATCAGTTGCGCACCACAGCGCACCAAAATAACCACGGTTAACGCCGTAGGCAAACTGCCCCACCACAGCCGTTTGACCACTTGCCAATCGACTTGTCCAGCCCCGTGATGAACGCGTGCACCCACCATTTTAGTAATGGCCGCAAACCACAGATCCGTAGCAACCGCAGTGGTTGGGGTAATGCCAAAAAACAGCAACAAGATGGGTGTCATCAAGGCACCACCCCCCACACCAGTTAAGCCCACCAAAAAACCAGTCAATGCACCAGCGATTACATAAGAACTATCAATTAGTTGCATGGTGCTTTCCCATCCTAAAATTGCTATGCTACTGTAGCACGATCACCATTAGCAATAACAGGATTTATGGTTAATACAACACTGCAACCCACACTGAGTCTTGACCCAAAGACCGAGCCTAAGCCCCAGGCCACAAAACACCTTCGACAGTTGGAGTCAGAGAGCATCCACATCATCCGCGAGGCCGTAGCAGAAGCTGAAAACCCAGTCATGCTTTATTCAATAGGTAAAGACAGCTCCGTCATGTTACACCTGGCACAAAAAGCCTTCTATCCAGCTGTTCCGCCCTTTTCGCTGCTGCACGTCGACACGCGCTGGAAATTTCAAGAAATGTACCACTTTCGCGATTACATAGCCCAAGACTCTGGCATGAACTTACTGGTGCATACCAACCCAGAAGCCATTGAAAAAAACATCAATCCCTTTGATCACGGCTCGGCTTTGCACACCAACATCACCAAGACCGAAGGTCTGAAACAAGCATTGGATCAATACCAATTTGATGTGGTATTTGGTGGTGCGCGTCGTGATGAGGAAAAGTCGCGCGCAAAAGAACGCATTTTTTCCTTCCGCACAGCCAGCCATCAATGGGATCCCAAAAACCAAAGACCAGAGCTCTGGAACCTCTACAACACCCGCAAAAAAAAGGGTGAAAGCATTCGCGTCTTCCCACTGTCCAATTGGACAGAGCTGGATATATGGCACTACATCTATCAAGAGCGTATTCCCGTTGTGCCACTTTATTTTGCTAAAGAGCGCCCTGTAGTTGCGCGCGATGGTTTGCTTCTAATGGTTGATGACCACCGTTTTCGCCTGCTTCCTGGCGAGGAGGTTGCTCGGAAACAGATACGTTTTCGTACCTTAGGATGCTACCCATTGACTGGCGCCCTCGAGTCCAGCGCAAGCTCTATTCCTGAAATCATTCTTGAGCTTATCAATACCCGCTGCTCTGAACGCCAGGGACGCGCCATTGATAGTGATGCGATGACCAGTATGGAAAGCAAAAAACGGGAAGGTTATTTTTGATTTTGAATGGCATTAAAGTTTGGACAAAAGCACATGCAAAAAAACGCTCATAATAGCAACACCAACATCGAATCTTTTCTGCTGGCGCAACAAAATCAAGATCTGTTGCGCTTTATTACCTGTGGCAGTGTCGATGATGGTAAAAGTACGCTCATAGGCCGCCTGCTTTGGGAATCGCAACAGCTGTTTGACGATCAAGTGGCAACTTTACGTGCTGAATCTCAAAAATACAGCACTCAAGGCAAGCACATTAACTTTGCATTACTGGTTGATGGTTTGGCTGCTGAACGCGAACAGGGCATTACCATAGACGTTGCCTACCGCTTTTTTGCCACCCATTGCCGCCGGTTCATCGTAGCAGACACACCTGGTCACGAACAATACACCAGAAACATGCTAACAGGTGCATCAACTGCTGATGTGGCAGTACTGCTGGTAGATGCGCGCCAAGGCATACTCACGCAGACACGACGACATGCATACCTGGTATCGCTGATGGGCATCAAGCACGTGGTGTTAGCGGTCAACAAGATGGATCTGATGGACTTTGATGCTGACGTATTCCAACACATCATCCAAAGCTTTATGCACTTTGCCGACAGCTTAAACTTCAAGAATATAAGTGCCATTCCTCTATCCGCTTTAAATGGTGACAACATCACTGAGCGCTCAGAGAATACACCTTGGTATACAGGGCCAACATTGATGCGTTATCTGGAAACCGTCCAGACAGAGGATGCAAGCGACAAGCGACTGGTTTTTCCAGTGCAATGGGTCAACCGCCCAGACGCAAGCTTTCGAGGATTCAGTGGCAGCCTTGCCTCAGGCAGCTTAAAACTGGGTGACGAACTGCGCGTGACCGCCTCTGGCCAGACAGCCAAGGTCGCAGAAATCATTACCATGAATGCCTCACTGCAAGAAGCACAAACGGGTGATGCAATTACAATCACGCTGGACAGACACATTGATGCCTCACGCGGCGACATTCTTTCCCTTGCCAACAAGCCCTTGGAAATGACCGATCATTTTGAAGCCACTGTATTTTGGATGCATGACGATGCTGGGTTCATAGGTCGCAATTACGAGCTAAAACTTGCCAATCAGTGGTCTTCCGCCGCCATTACCAACATAAAACACCATGTCAACATGAATACTTTGTCCCACGAGGCCTGCCGACAAATGAGCCTTAACGACATTTGCGTGTGCAACATCGCAACCAGTAAGCCACTGGTCTTTGATGCCTTTAGCAACTCGAAAACCTTAGGCAGTTTTATATTGGTAGACCGTTTTACACAAAATACTGTAGCGGCGGGTATTATCAACCACAACCTACGGCGGGCACAAAACATTCACCAACAGAGGCTCAGCATCACAAGTAAAGATCGTGAGCGCCTGAATGGGCACCAGGGTAAAGTGGTATGGTTTACGGGACTGTCTGGTTCAGGAAAATCTACTGTTGCCAACCAACTAGAAATGATTCTGCACGCGCAAGGCAAACGCACCTACATCCTAGATGGTGATAACATTCGCCATGGCTTAAACAAAGACTTAGGCTTTACTGAAGCGGATAGAGTAGAAAACATGCGTCGTGTCATTGCCGTAGCCCAACTGATGCTGGATGCCGGACTGATTGTAATCACCGCCTTCATTTCACCGTTCAGGCAGGAGCGTGACATGGCGCGAACACTTATTGGTGCAGAGCAGTTCATCGAGGTTTATGTAAACACACCCCTGGCAGTCTGTGAACAACGCGATCCCAAAGGACTTTATAAAAAAGCCCGCGCCAAGCAACTGCCCAACATGACCGGCATAGACAGTCCTTACGAGCCACCAATCAATCCAGATGTTGTTATCGAAGGTATTGGCACAGCAACTGCCGATGCCCTGCAAGAATTAATACGATTACTGTAAAGCATGCGTCCGCAACAGGCTTATACCTTGCACGGATGGGTTGTCACATTATAAATTGATCAGACTGCTGTAGGTTGGGCCTTGGCCCAACATGGTGGGAATAAAACAGTTTAAAAATCTAAAAAAGTTGCCCCAATAGAGTAAGGCGTTGTAGTATTTAGTCTCAAGGAATTAGACAGTCCAACTCTCATGAATTATCGAAGATTATTTATTGCTGGCGCAAGTTATTTTTTTACACTAGCGCTTCAAAACAGACAAAGCGATCTGTTAACGAATAAAATAGATGAGCTTCGATCCTCGTTTCGCAATACGATGAAAAGTTACCCATTTACCATCAATGGAATAGTTATCCTGCCTGAGCATATGCATATCATGATGACATTGCCACCGCATGATGCGAATTACGCCCAACGATTAGGTTACATTAAAAGTAATTTCTCTCGTCAGCTAGAGATGTCTGAACCGATTAACCACTCAAGAAAAACCAAACGCGAACGAGGTATATGGCAGCGCAGATTTTGGGAACACGCTATTCGTGACGAACATGACTATGCAAGGCATTTAGATTATATTCATTACAACCCAGTGAAACACGGCCATGTTCAAAAGCCATCAGAATGGAAATACTCGAGTATCCACCGTTATATTAAGATGGGTGTTTTACCTGCTAACTGGGGACACAATGAAGAATTTATTGAATGCACTTTGAATGAATAAAGGGTTCAAATTAAGGGTCGTATTCTCTTAAAAGATCAATTTTTGCTTTACCAAATAACATAAAATCTCGCCAACTTTCCGCACCACAGATTCGCAGTATAGATATTCTGGGATCGGGGAGCTCAGAAAAATATACATCAAATCCATTTTGTTTAAATTCGCACAGCTAATTTGCAAGTTAATAACTAAATGGTTTAGTTGATCTTATTCAATTCTAACAGTCAAGTCATTTTGACAGATTGTTGGGCCAAGGCCCAACCTACAGCAGCTTGATCAATTTATAAGGATTAATCGATGAAATCACCACTGCACTGTGGCTCTATACTATAAAACACCTCACACAGGGACCATACCTCTACCTGCATTGCTGCAATGTGCTGCAGACCAGGATGAACACTATTTTGCTGCAACAGGTGGTGGTAATACTGATACGCTTTTTTTAACAAAAGGTACTGTTTTTTTGATAAAACCTGAGCCAAGTATAATTGTTGTATTTGACCAAAGGTATGGGTATAACGAGCTAAATCAGGCTGACCAAGCTTGAGTACCAAAAACTGTACTAAAAATTCCAAATCCAATAAGCCACCTCGGGCATGCTTTAAAGGATCGGGCGCATGCAACTTGTCCATTTTGGCTCTCATGGCAAGGACTTCTTGTTGTAAAAAAACCGGATCTCTGGGTGCTGCCAAGATGCTTTGCTTTAGTTGTTGAAAGGCTTGTTTTATTTTAGGGCCGCCATAGACTATGCGTGCCTTTAATAAGGCCTGATGCTCCCAGGTCCATGCTTGGGTTTGTTGGTAATCAATGAAGGCATCAACACGACTAACCAACAAGCCCGCAGCGCCTGAAGGCCTGAGCCGAGTGTCTACGGTATACAAAACGCCGGTCTGCGTTCTTGTTGTCAACATGTGCAACATTTTTTGTGTTAATCGAGTCACCAAAGATTCTTGACAGGGCTTGGCCGTATGTAAAAAAACCAAATCCAAATCAGAAGTATAATTCATCTCACGGCTGCCCAGTTTTCCATACGCTACAACAACAAAACAAGCTTTAATCTGCTGCATTTCAGGATAACGCAAGCACAGATGCTGGCAGGCTGTAGTCAGCACTTGAGCCACAATCACCTCGGCCACATCGGCCAAAAAGCGCCCAATACGAACCGCATCACAATAACCATACAGCACGGCACGCGCCGCCAGCAGCCACTGGGTTAATTTAAATTGACGTAGAATGTCCTCTTGTAATTCCTCATCATCGCTCTGTCTTAATTGCAAAAGAATGGTTTGTTCCAACTGCAGCCGCGATGGTGGGCGCCAACCTTGTTCCTGAATCAATAAAATTTCCAACAAAAAAGGCTGACTGACTAACAAAGAAGTAATGAATGGACTGCTAGCAAACCAAGACAACAGTTCACTTAAAGTTTGCGGATTTTCGGTTAGCAGAGCCAGATAAGCACTGCGTCCCACTATATTTTCCAGCAAATGCACTGCTTGCAACAAAACCTCATCCGTTTTTTTATAATGGATTAACTCGGTAAGTAACATCACCATAAAACGATCTAAGCGCAGGCGTGCACCTTGCGGCAACCGACGACAACGTGGACTGTGTCTGAATGCATGTATCATTTGATAACACTGCGTAGCATGCTCATAGCCTAAACTTGCCAGCAGATTCATGGCCATGCTGCTTTCTATATGTCCTTGCCACAGACTGGCCAGTTGGTTTGCAAGCAAGCGCTTTTCATCCTCATAGGCTTCCACTTTTCCCAAAACAGATTGAAAAGAATGGCTGACAATGCGTTGATGGCGCTGTAATTTGACTAACAACGGCTCCCAGTTAAGGTAGCCCATAGCATTAGTAATTTGTACTTGTTTGATGGGCTCAACAGGTAAAGTATGCAGTTGCTGATCATCCAAACTCTGCAACGCATTTTCCAATTGACGCAAAAACAAATAGGCATTTTTTAGTGCATCACTACGTGGCACTAATTGTGCCTGTTTTAATGCGGTCAAGGCCTGAATGGCATTTTGTTGGCGTAATTGGGGCAGACGGCCACCACGAATTAATTGAATACTCTGAATAATAAACTCTATTTCTCTAATGCCACCAGGACCGCGTTTAAGATCATCCAGGCGAGGATTTAATTGCACTTCCCTTTCGATTAATGCCTTCATACTGCGTAAGGATTCAATCACACTAAAATCAACATAACGCCTATAAACAAAGGGTGTTATCAAGCGCTCAAACCAGGATGGTGCTTCATCAAGACGCTCTGTGATAACACGTGCCTTCACCATGGCATAACGTTCCCAGTCTCGACCTTGCTCTTGATAATAGGTATCCATAGCGGACAAACTAAAAACCAGTGGACCACTGTCTCCATTAGGACGCAAACGCAAATCAACTCTAAAGACAAAACCATCAACGGTACTGTTTTGCATTATTTGCATAAACTGCTGCACTACTTTGCTAAAGTAATGCACGTTGCTAGTACGCTCTGCACCATCGGTCTCACCAACCGCTGAAAACGTAAAAATCAGATCAATATCCGAAGAATAATTTAACTCCCTGCCACCAAGCTTACCCATAGCAAGAACCAGCAAGCTCACATCCTCTCCTGCATGGGTTTTGGGAGTGCCGTAACGCTCAAGCAACGTCTGTTTACAATAATGCAAGGCATGTAAGACCAGCGCATCGGCACAATCCGACCAAGAACGCATGATGTCTTCCGTGCCGGCTACCCCACTTAAGTCAAGCAAAAGCAACCGTAAAAAATGGCTATGGCGAAAACGACGTAATTCTCGCATGTATAAAGTTTGAGGTGCTGAAACAGTCAGTTGGTTGATACGCGTGAAATAATCTTCTCTGGCAAGCAACTCTTGACAAGAGTCAGTCATTAATAAAGAACGCAGTAAGTCAATATGCCTGCATGCATAGTCACTCGTAAGTATTAGTTTTTGCACACTGTCAATTAATGGATGCTGCAAATCAGAACAATGTTTCTCGAAAAACCAAGCTTTTGATTGCAAAAAATTAGCAACTACCAGGGCCTGTTGACCATTCATATTTTAAGCGCCTATTGCCCACAGCTCGCCTACGGGATCTGGGTGTCAAAGTGCGACTGCTGTGATTGGCGTAGCCTTGATGCAGCGCTAGCGTAATAAAGGTTTACATTCCGCGTATAATAAAAACCTTCATAACGCAAGCGCTGAATCAAGGCTACGCCAATCACAGCAGTCGCACTTTGACACCCAGATCCCGTAGGCGAGCTGTGGGCAATA
>JBIODT010000036.1:0-16002 GCA_044445305.1 Legionellales bacterium
CAATTATAGCACTAATTAATAAATTGATCTCCGCATCAACTAAAGTTCGACTGTCATCTTGTAAGGTCAAGGCAACAGCCAAGCTTTTTTTGTCCTCGGGGATCCCTGGACCCGTATAGACGTCAAAGACATCAAAAGCCTTGAGCCAATTTTCCTTTACCACTGCCTTGATAGCAATTTCAATTTGCGCCGCACTGACCGCTTTATCAACTAAAAAGGATAAGTCTCTTCTTATTTGCGGGTATTTTGAAATGCTTTTATAACGGGGATCATGAACAGCAACCAAGGCCTCTAAATTCAATTCAAACAACAGTACATCATGTTGCAGATCAAGCGCATCGCTTAAGCGCGGGTGTAGTACACCTATCCATCCAGCGTGCTGCCCATCCAGGATCAGTTTTGCTGATTGTCCAGGATGCAAGGCGGGATGGGAGGCCGCTGTAAACACAACATCGTTCAATTTAAAGGTTGACAATAATGACTGCAAATCACCTTTTAGGTCGTAAAAATCAAAAGGTCGCGTGGTTTCGCTCCAGTTACTCACTCCAAGATCGCCCATTAGCAGTCCAGCAATGCATGCTCGCTCCGTTAACTGCTGTTGTAGCACATCAAACACAACGCCCAGCTCAAAAAACTTGATTGCATTTTGTTGTCTATGGACATTATAAATCATTGAAGCGATTAAACCCGGCCACATGCCAACGCGCATTTGTGACAATTCCGAAGAAATTGGATTCAGTAATTGCATGAATTCATGTTCGGGATAAAGTGCTTGTTGTAATTCGGGATCAACAAAACTGTAACTGATCGTTTCATGATAACCCTTACTTCTAAACCAGGTCGCAAGTTGCAGGGCTATACGCTCATTCACACAAGTCTGCCCCGTTTGCATTAAGGCGCTGATTGGTTGTGCCATTAACTTATCATATCCGTACAAGCGAACTATTTCCTCGACCAAATCGACATCCAATTGAATATCAAAACGATGTGCAGGAACCTCTACTTGCATGATGCCATTGGTCATTTGAGTAACAGTCATACCCAAACCCTCCAATAACTGTTGCATTTGTGTCAGCGACACAGTAAGACCGGTTAACTTGCTGACTTTCTTGCTGTCAAATACCAAAGAGATTTTTTCTGGTAAATATTCCGGATGGCAAGCCTCAATGACTGGTCCAGCATCGCCACCTGCTATCGATAAAATCAAGGCGCTAGCCCGTTCAAGGGCTTTAAGTTGCAAGGATGGATCGACACCTCTCTCAAAACGTTGTGAGGAATCACTAAATAAATTGTGTTTTCTAGCCACTCCAGCTGTAGTTATGGGGTTAAAAAACGCACTTTCTAAAAAGACATCGCGTGTCTGCATTTGCACAGCACTGTCTGCACCACCCATGATTCCAGCCATCGCCAAAGGCTTTTCTTTATCAGCAACCACCAGTACTTTGTCAGTTAAAGTAATTTTTTGACCATCGAGCAAGACCAGCTGTTCTGCATCAGAGCCAAACCTAACATGTATTTCATCTTTAATCGCAGCCAAGTCAAAGGCATGCATGGGTTGGCCTAGCTCAAGCATGACATAATTCAAGACATCAACAACAGGGTGACGCGTCCTAATACCACTGCGGCGCAAACGTTCCCTCATCCATAGAGGGGTTGTTGCATCGGGATTAATAGCACGAATAATACGACCACAATAACGCGGACAGGCTTGAGGATTTTTTAAATGAACGGCCACTATATCGTCTATAACGGGCGTAATGCTGGTAATTTCTGGCGCTAATAAAGGTAAGTTATTCAATACCGCAACTTCACGAGCGATACCCAACACACTAAAACAATCGGCACGGTTGGGTGTTAAATCAATATCCAATACCTGATCATCAAGACTTAGGTAGGCACGCAGATCCATACCGACTGGCGCATCATCATCTAACTCCATAATGCCTTCAGATTGCTCGGTTAAACCAAGCTCACTGGTGGAGCACAGCATGCCTTGGGACAACTCACCCCGTAGTTTTGATTCTTTGATTTGAAAATCACCAGGCAAATGGGCGCCAATCATTGCCAGAGCAACTTTTATTCCAGCACGTACATTTGCCGCCCCACAGACTATGCTCAAGGGCTTGTCTGTTCCAATGCCAACTGTACATAAGGTCAACTTGTCTGCATTGGGGTGTGGCTTGGTACTTAAAACTTCAGCTACTATGACATGACTAAACAAACCGGCAACTGGACTTATAGCATCGACTTCAAGACCGGCCATAGTCAGCTGATCTGCGAGCTCTTGTTCTGTAAGTGAAAAATTAACCCATTCACGCAACCATATTTTACTAAGTTTCATTTTAAAATTTCCATTACCTTAAGGATCGTGTCCGAAAGAAACGTGAACGCATTAAGACGCTACTCATCTTTGCGCTAAAACAGGAAGTTATTCCGGTCACGTTCCAAATTAGAATTGACTTAAAAACGTTAAGTCGTTTTCAAACATCGTGCGCAAATCATCTATTCCATAATACAGCATGGCCAATCTATCCAACCCCATACCAAAAGCCCATCCTTGATATTCATCCGGTGAGATATTAACGGCACGCAATACATTAGGATGCACCATGCCACAACCTAATACTTCCAGCCAGCCAGTAAACTTACAGGAGCGGCAACCTTTACCGTTACATTGAGTGCACTCTATGTCGACTTCAGCAGAAGGCTCAGTAAAAGGAAAATAGGAGGGTCTAAATCGCAGGGCCAGCTCACGGCCAAAAAAATCAGCAAACAATTGCTGTAACAACCCCTTTAATCCCGCTAGAGTTGCTTGTTTGTCTATCAACAAGCCTTCTATTTGATGAAACATGGGCGTATGGGTGAGATCTGAGTCACAACGGTAAACACGCCCTGGAGCAATTAAACGCAAGGGTGGTTTTCGTTGTTGCATGGTTCGAATCTGGACCGGTGACGTATGCGTTCTGAGCAGACGGCCATCACCAAAATAAAAGGTATCATGCATGGCGCGCGCAGGATGATGCCCTGGGATATTTAAGGCTTCAAAATTATAAAATTCTGTTTCAATTTCAGGCCCATCAACAACATCAAAGCCCAAACGGGTAAAAAACTCATTGATTCTATGTTTTACTTGAGTTACTGGGTGTAATGAGCCGAATTCTTGGTTGCGTCCAGGGAGTGTGACATCAATACGTTCCGCGGATAGTTTTGCTTCTAATTGCAATTCTTTTAATGCATGCATTTTCGTTTCTAGCAAATCACTGATGTCACGTTTTACTTGATTTACTAACTGGCCCATTTTAGGTTTTTCTTCGACCGACAAACCAGACAACCCTTTCAAAATTTCAGTTAATTGGCCCTTTTTGCCTAAAAAATCAACACGAATTTGCTCCAACATGGATACATTTTGTGCCTTACTGATGGCTGCAGCAGCTTGTTCTTGTATGGTGATTATATCTTGCATGTTGATTGATACCCACAAGTAGAGAGAAAGCTTTTAGGATCTGTATTTTTATGACGGCGCAGTATAAAGTCTACAAAAAACGCTGACACAGATAAGGCTCCTATCCGAAATAACTTCCTAATCATAAATAATGAAGCAGATCCTTGTTAGCCTCCTGGATTATCTATAACAACAAATTGGTAAGTTGGACCTTAGCCCAAGGTTACTAAATGAGTTACGTTGTAGTGATTCGGAGTATGGTCCCTGGGTTGCTTCGTGCACTTCGAACTAACTTCAAGCCCAGCTTGATTTTTAGGTGGATCGCGTGGCCTTAATGCAGCGCAGCGTAATCAAGTCAAATGATTAAAACCTTGATTACGCTGCGCTGCATCAAGGCTACGCGCTTCACAGTTAGCTCATTACGTTTATTAAAACCTGATTACCCTATCGCAATGACAGGGATTTAGTCAATTTCATCTTCTATTAGTGCCACAGGCACTGGTATTTCATAAAGGCACTAAATTGTAGCCCGCCAATAACGGACTACGTTCAGTATCCTAAGCAGCTAATGCCGCTTTAGCTTGTTCAGCAACTGCAGCGAACGCCACTTTGTCATGAACAGCCATATCAGCCAATATCTTTCTATCAAGTTCAATTGCTGCTTTTTTCAAGCCATCAATCAAACGGCTATAAGACAAACCGCATTCACGGGCTTGGGCATTAATACGCACAATCCATAAAGCACGAAACTGTCGTTTCTTCTGCCGTCTGTCGCGATAAGCATATTGGCCTGCTTTAATAACAGCCTGTTTTGCTACACGATAGGTTCGACTGCGGGCACCATAATAACCTTTAGCTTGATCTAATATTTTTTTGTGACGCGCTTTCGCTGTCACACCACGTTTAACTCTTGGCATTTTTCATTCCTCTCAATTAACTACCGTGCAACATACGACTGGCTAAACGCGCATCGCATGGCTTCAAAGTACAAGCACCAACGCGTAAATGGCGTTTTTGCTTAGTAGATTTTTTGGTGAGGATATGATTCCTGTAAGCGCCACGACGTTTAATCGCACCACTTGCTGTCTTACGGAAGCGTTTGGCTGCTCCGCGATGTGATTTTAACTTTGGCATAGCAATGTACTCCGCATTTAGGCTTGTAAATATCATATCCGACCTTAAAGGTCGTTTCCGAATGAACTTGCCATTTTAGCTACTTGGTTTTTTTGGGCGATAACACCATTAGTAATTGTCTTCCTTCACGTTTAGCATGCTGTTCAACAACCGCAATTCCGACTGTATCTGCTTGTATACGTTCCAAAATCTTCATACCAAGTTCTTGATGTGCCATTTCACGACCACGAAAACGCAGCGTAATTTTGACTTTATCGCCATGATTTAGGAAACGGACCAGGTTGCGTAGCTTGACCTGGTAATCCCCATCTTCCGTCGTAGGACGAAACTTTAATTCTTTGATCTGAATTTGCTTTTGTTTTTTCTTTGCATCAGCCTGTTTTTTACTCAGTTCAAAGAGAAATTTACCGTAGTCCATGATCCTACAGACTGGAGGCTTGGCTGTTGGTGATATTTCCACCAAATCAAAACCACCTTCTTCTGCTGTTCTCAGGGCATCACGTGTCAATACAATTCCTGCCGGATTACCATCGACATCAATTAAGCGTATCTCAGGTACATTGATCTGTTCATTAATTCGTGCGCGATCACTTTCACGCTTAGTTGGTGCACTAATGGTTTAATCTCCGGTTGTTATTTATGCTTTTCTAGCAATTTCTTGCGCTAAGGTATCACAAATTGCGCCTATTGTCATTAGACCTAAATCTACGCCTTCGCGTGAACGCACGGCTACCTGGCCGGTTTCCACTTCTTTATCGCCAATTACCAATAAATAGGGTGTTTTTTGCAACGTATGTTCGCGAATTTTAAAGCCAATCTTCTCATTTCTCAAGTCTAAATTGACACGAATGCCTCTTTTTTTCAAGATTTTACTGACCTGCTCTGCATAATCACTTTGTTTTTCACTAATTATAAGTACAGCTGCTTGAACTGGAGACAGCCAAAGTGGTAATTTTCCCGCATAATGCTCTATCAATATTCCCATAAACCGTTCAAAAGAACCCAAGACAGCGCGATGCAACATCACCGGGATCTGTTTACTACCGTCTTCAGCAATGTAACTGGCATCTAAACGATCCGGCATGGAGAAATCAACTTGTATGGTGCCACATTGCCAGATTCTACCCAAACAATCAGCCAAGGAGCATTCTATTTTAGGACCATAAAAGGCACCTTCACCAGGAGCATCGACCCATTCAATACTTCTTCCTTGCATGGCATGCTTCAACGCGGCCTCAGCTTTATCCCAAACCGCATCAGCACCCACACGTTTGTCCGGACGTAACGCCAGTCGGTATTTAATGTCATTAAAGCCTAAATCGGAATAAACCGATTCAATTAACTCCAAGATCATGGCCACTTCAGATTGAATTTGATCTTCAGTGCAAAAAATATGCCCATCATCCTGGACCATATTGCGCACACGCATTAAACCATGCAAAGCACCTGAAGGCTCGCAACGGTGGCAATTACCAAATTCAGAAAATCTTAGTGGCAAGTCTCTATAGCTTTTAAGGCCCTGATTGTACACTTGAATATGGCAAGGACAACTCATTGGTTTTACTGCATATTGGCGACTTTCAGTTTCAGTAAGAAACATTTCATCTCTAAAATTATCCCAATGGCCTGATTTTTCCCAAAGAACTTTATCTACCAACTGCGGGGTTTTAATCTCTTGATAACCAAAGTCGACTAAACGACTGCGCATATAGCCTTCGAGCTCCTGGTAAATAGTCCATCCTTTGGCATGCCAAAAAACCATGCCTGGAGCAATGTCCTGAAAATGGAATAAATCCAAAGCCTTACCTAATTTACGATGGTCGCGTTTTTCTGCTTCTTCTATACGAAATAAATAATCAGCCAAAGCTTTCTTGTCAGCCCAGGCAGTACCATAGATTCGTTGTAACATCTGGTTGTTAGAATCGCCACGCCAATAGGCGCCAGCTAACTTAGTGAGTTTAAATGCTTTTAAAAAGCCTGTTGCAGGTACGTGAGGACCACGACAGAGATCTTCAAAATCACCCTGTTTATAGAGGGACAGCACCTCACCCGCGGGGATGTCGGCAATAATCTTCGCCTTGTATTCCTCACCAATATTCTTGTAATGCGTTATGGCTTCATCGCGTGGCAGTTCCCTGCGTGTGATAGGGAAATTGGCTTTAGCCAATTCCTGCATTTTTGCTTCAATGGCCGCCATATCCTCAGGCGTGAAAGGCCGCTCAAAAGCAAAATCGTAAAAAAAGCCATCTTCAATCACGGGACCAATAGTCACTTGTGCTGTAGGAAAAAGACTCTTAACTGCCTGCGCCAGTAAGTGTGCTGTGGAATGTCTGATTACCTCTAATGCCTCTTCTTGTTTTTCAGTCACTATCACTAACAAACAATCCTTTTCAAGCAAAAAAGAGGTATCTACCAAACGATCATCAACACGCCCAGCTAAAGCAGCCTTAGCCAATCCAGGGCTAATCTGATGCGCTACATCATAAACAGTTACAGCAGTTTCAAAATGCTTTACGCTTCCGTCAGGTAATTTAATGTTGGGCATGGTTCTATCCGTCAAACACTTCAGTGGTCATCTCAAAAAAAAACCCTGCGCAGCAGGGTCCAAACCTTGTTTATCAATGATACATGGTAGGCACGAGTGGGATTGAACCACCGACCACCACCATGTCAAGGTGGTGCTCTACCACTGAGCTACGTGCCTATAAAACTATCTTTAAAATACAATCCCTAACCAATAGGTCATGATTATATATTAAGCGCGCACAAAAATGCAAACCATATTATATCTTAAATATCTTAGGCTGTGCGTATTTGACCATTGTGTATGCTCTTAATGGCAGATTTAGTATACAACACACCCTGGTTGTCCAAATTAAATTTGCCCATCACACCGACTCCCTTGAAAGCGGTATGCATTTGCTTGGAAATCTCTTGACTAGAAATATTGGTGCTTGTTTTCAATGCGCCAACAACACTCTTGTTTAAAATTTGAAAGACATCAAAAGCATAACCAGCTTCAGTAACGGGGTAATTTAAGTAGGCTTGCTGAAACTGAGCAATAAATTCAGGTTGCATTTCATGGGTATCAACAACCCATTGGTCATTAAAAACATGCATTACTTCAGAGGTTACCCTGTCGACTATCGTCGTAATTGGCTTATTTAAATGAGCTGTTTTCATTTCTGCTTGAATGAATTCAATGTCTCGTGGCGGGGCCATAATCAAATAAATATCCGCGTTGTTTTTTTTCATTTTATTTATGAGCCCAGAATAGTCTTTTGCACCTGATATTATTTGTTCGTAGGCCACTATCTTTATTGGGGAATCAGTTAGTACTTTTTTAAACACGCTTTGCGTCAGCGCCTTGACAGAAGATTGATTGGTTGTAATCACGCCCAATCGATTTACATGCTTGTGTTTCAGCTCTTGCACTAAAACTGCAGCTTGTTCGTAAGCAGGGCTCCAAGCAATGAAATTATTCACACCATCAGCAATGCTCACATCACTGGACATACTAAAATGTATGATGTTGTTTTTTCTTACTATGGGTGCCGCCAAGCTCCCACTAGAAGAGCCATCAGTTAAAAGCACCTTAATTTGATGGGCTTCGATAAATTTTTGCAAGACCCTGCTTGCGCTGGCATTATCAGGCTGCTCATCCAAGGTATAAAATGAATAAACAACCTTGGAGTCTTGCAGTTGGTCACGAGCCATTTCCATGGCCCCTAAAATATTGCGACCGATAAAGGCATGCTCATTTGAAAACGGGGCATAAATGCCAACATGAACCGCCACCGGACTGACAGACTGCTCCTGGGTAGCGACTGTAGCATAAGTCATTCCCGTCCCTAGAAAGAACGCTATCAACACACTGAAAATAAAATTAGATCTTGCTAGGATATTAGGCATATTCAACTTTATGGGTTATAGATACTATAAAAATAGTTTGCTATGAAAAAGAAAAAAATACAATGGGTAATATTGGCGTTCGAACAAGACTGCATACAAAAAGACGTATGCAGTCTTGTTCAAATAGTGTTACTATAGACCATTCTCTCATTGCTGGGATCATGCTGCATGAATTATACTGCGCGCGGTATCATTTTGAAAATCCTTATTATTTTATGCGCTTTAAATTGTGCTACAGCACAAGCCGATATAAACACTTATTTTAATAGCATTAACCAAGATCCTAAGGCACTTTATAGCTTTTTTAAAAACATGCCTAAGGGTGGTGAGTTACATTATCATTTGGCAGGGAGCTCTTATGCTGAAACCATGTTGGAGCTTGCGTCTACAGGTAACTATTGTATCAATAAAGACACTTTTGCCATTACTAACAATACCAGCGCTTGTCATGGTGTAACCAGTAACACTATTTTAAGCCAACCTACTCTAGTAACTGCTGTCATAAAAAGTTGGTCCATGAAAGATTTTATTCCTGGTATTGAATCAGGACATGATCATTTTTTTAATAGTTTTGCGAAATACATGCCTATAGTTATCAATTACAGCCCGCAGCTGTTGGTGGATATTATGCAAAGAGCAGCCCAACAACATGAGCTGTATATGGAGATAATGATACTGCCTGATAATGCCCGTTCAATCCAATTTAGTTCTTTATTGAAATCTACTAAGTCTTTTAAAAAGATGCGTGCCCGGTTATTAGCTGATAAGACTTTTTTAAATAATATAACTTACTCTATTCAAGAAAGTGAACGCCTACTCAAGCAAGCGCACCAGCAATTAGGATGTACAACACCAACACCAGCTAAGGCCTGCTCAGTAAAAGTTAATTTTCTTTATTACATTCTTAGGGAGCAGCCTATCAACAGTGTTTTTGCCCAGGCCCTAACTGCCTTTGAAGCGGTATCACGCGCCAAAAGCAATCTGGTTGGGGTTAATTTAGTGCAACCAGAGGATGGCTTTATCTCTTTAAGAGATTATCACCAACAAATGAGCGTTTTTCACTATTTGCATCAGCGCTACCCCCAAGTCAAAATTGCACTTCATGCCGGAGAACTTGCTCCTAATCTGGTAGCAGCAAAAGAATTAACTTATCACATTCATGATGCACTGCTTACTGGACAGGCACTACGAATTGGGCATGGTGTCGACATCACCCATGAACGAGATGCCCAAGCCACTTTAAAGTATATGCGGGAGCATCAAATACCGGTCGAAATAAACCTCATTAGCAACCTGAAAATTCTTAATATTGCGGGCTCGGGTCATCCCCTTAATTATTACCTTGCACACCAAGTACCAGTAGTACTGTCAACCGATGATGAAGGCATTTTAAGAACTGATTTAACGCAACAGTATGTAGAAGCAGTCCTTGCACATGGGTTGAATTATCCAGCCCTGAAACTAATAAACAGAAATACTTTAACCTATGCCTTTCTGCCCGGAAAAAGTATTTGGAGTAATGCACATAAAGCGACGCTTGTCCCTGCTTGTAATCACTTGAACAGCCAAACTTGTCATCAGTTTATACAACATAATGAAAAAGCAAAACTGCAGTGGCAATTGGAAAGCGCATTAAGCGACTTTGAACGCCGGTTTTAGGGGCTAATTGGAAGGCTATACTGCGCGCGGTTTTAGCATTCAATCCGCGCGCAGCATCAAAACCTTACGCAAATGGATTGCGTAAAATCATGGTTGAATCCCGTTCAGGACCAGTTGATATCATATCAATGGGAACTGCTAATAAAGCTTCAATTCGTTTCAGATAGGCAAGTGCATTGACTGGCAAATCACTCATGACAACAACATCCGCAGTAGACTCCAGCCAACCAGGCATTTCTTCATAAATAGGCTCTAGACCTTCGAAATCGTCAGCTGCTTGTGGCGGGCGAGTAAGTATTTGACCAGTACTGTCTTTATAAGCCACGGCGATTTTAAGAACATCTATGCCATCTAATACGTCTAATTTAGTAACACACAAGCCGGAAATGCTGTTCAACTCGATGGAACGTTTGAGTAAGACTGCGTCAAACCAACCACAACGTCTGGGTCGTCCAGTGACTGCGCCAAACTCCTGACCTCGTTCAGCAATGCCTTTGCCTACCTCATCAACAAGCTCCGTTGGGAAAGGACCACCGCCAACACGAGTAGTATATGCTTTAGTAATACCTAAGATATAATCCAGATATTTGGGACCAAAACCTGCGCCATTAACCACACTTCCAACACAAGTATTTGACGAAGTAACAAAGGGATAAGTCCCATGGTCAATGTCAAGATAAACGCCTTGTGCCCCTTCAAAAAGAATGTGTTCGCCCTTTTCTCTATGCTCATGCAAACATGCAGACACATCACAGACCATAGGTTTTAATTTTTCCGCCCAGACCAAAGCTTGGTCTAACAAGGGCTGTATCGCAACCGGAGGCAGTTTGAAATACTGCGTCAAAATAAAATTATGATACTCAAGCAGTTCAGTTAATTTTTTTTCGAAACGTTGTGGATGAAACAGATCGCTAACCTTTAATGCACGCCTAGCAATTTTATCTTCATAAGCGGGGCCAATACCACGCCCAGTTGTTCCAATAGCGGCATTACCTTTATGCAATTCACGGGCTTTATCCAAGGCAACGTGACAGGGGAGTATCAAGGGACAGGCCAGGCTAATACGCAAGCGTTCTCGGACATTGATCCCCTTCAGCTCCAGCTCTTCAATTTCAGAAAACAACGCATCGGGTGAAAGTACCACTCCATTAGCTATATAGCAGGTGACATGCGATCTCAGCACCCCCGATGGAATTAAACGGAGCACTGTTTTTACACCATTAATTTTCAAAGTATGACCAGCATTGTGACCGCCTTGATAACGGACCACCACCTGAGCATCCTGTGTTAACAGGTCGACAATTTTACCTTTGCCTTCATCGCCCCACTGTGTACCCAATACAACTACATTTTTACCCATGATCAATTCTTAGCCCATAAATAGATCATGACCAGACGACATACTTGCCACAGGCAAGTATGTCGTCTGGTCATAATTGAGATTAAACCCGGTTTCAAAAAAATCAGACAGTATAATTACTTTTTACTCTGTACACCATCATTTTTTGGCATTGCTTGTTTAAAATAATCAAAAAAAGCACTGCTTTGATCTAAAACTAAAATGTCTTTTTTACTCTGGAAACTGCCTTCATAGGCGAGCAAACTACGATATAAAGCGAAAAAGTCCTTATTTTGACTGTAAGCTGTAGCATAAATCGCTGCGGCCTCAGCTTGACCAACGGCACGAATTTGCTGTGCTTTACTGTTGGTCTTGGCTAATAATACCATGACATCAGCATCTGCTTTAGCCTGTATTTGCTCTGCTGCAGACTGTCCATCAGCCCTGTGTCTGTTGGCAATTTGCTGCATATCCGCTCGCATCCGTTGATAGATGACCGTACTGGTATTGGCCGGAAGCTCTATGCCTTTAATGCGCACATCGACGACATTGATTCCCAGTTCACCGGCCTGTTTCTCCGCTTCTTTACGCAACAATCCCATCACATCATCACGGCCACCGGATACCGCTTCAGAAATAGTACGCTTGCCAAACTGCGCCCGTAATAACGTATTGAGCTGTTGCTCCAGTAAGGTCTCAGCCTTAAATTCATTACCACCTGTTGATTTAAAGTATTGTGCTAAATCTGCGATGCGCCATTTAACATAATAATCAACCATGACATCCTTTTTCTCTTTGGTCACGATACGAGTCGATTTGATATCCATCGTTTGAATACGGGTATCAAAAACACGCACATTTTCAATAAAGGGGGTTTTGAAATGCAAGCCAGGATTTAATATTTTAACCTTGCCTGTTTGTGCATCAAGCACCAGCCGGCCTAAACGCAAAATAATGCCTTGCTGACCTTGTGTTACTGTAAACACACTGGTAACTAACAACAGCAGCAATAAAAATGCTAACAAGCCAGAGGTTATTTTAGTGGCATTCATGGTTAATCCCTCCCTTGACGGTAAATCGGTCGAGTAAGGTCGCGTCCAGCTAATAACAAACTATCGGCGTCGGTTGCCTCGCCCTTTTTATTCATTATATTTTTAGCTGAAACAACAGACTCGCCATTGGATAATTTATCTAAAGGCAAGTACAGTAAATTACCGGCTTTACCATCTACAATGATTTTGCTGCTTTGACTAAGTACTTTTTGCATGGTTTCTAAATACATACGCTCAGCAGTGACCTGCGGGGCCGCAACATATTGTGGCAGCAAGGCCAAAAACTCCGCGACCTCCCCTTTAGCCCGTAGCACCGATTGTTTCGAAAAAGCCTCGGCCTCTTGTTCAATACGACTGGCATTACCCTCGGCAATTGGAACCACTCTGGCAGCATAGGCATCTGCTTGCGCTTTAAAGCGTTTTTCATCTTCCTGAGCTTTAATTGCATCATCGAAAGCATCTTGTACACTTTCAGGAGCACGTGCTGGTTGTGGCGACACGTTAACAATTAAGATACCTGTTTTATAGCCATCGAGTGTTTTCATTAAAGTATCCAACACCCTATTACCCCAAATCTCTCTACCCTCAGTAATCACTTGATCTAAGGTTGTTGTTCCAACTACTTGTCTTAAAGCACTAGAAGTGGCCTGTTGTAAACTTTCCTCAGGATTAGCCACATTAAATAAATACTGTTGTAAGTCATTAATACGGTATTGCACAGCCAAAGATACTGAAACCAAGTTTTCATCACTGGTAAGCATTTGAGCCGAATAAGAGTAATTAAGCACCCTATCTACATTCAGCACGGTCTTGCTAGAGATGATTCGAGGTATCCAATGAGGACCCGGTCCAACAGTCTCCACATATTTGCCAAAACGCAGAATAACCGCTTGTTCTGCAGGATCAACAATAAAGATACCCGAAAGCACCCATGCAATAAACACAATAGAAACAACCATCATGGCCAACAAGCCACCAGTCGCATGACTCGGCAGTTTGTTATCAGAGCGGTTATTGGCAGCAGCGGGTGTAGTGGGACCACTAAAAAATCGCTTCAATTGTTCCAAAACCCGTTTGATGATCTCATCTAAATCAGGAGGCTGATTTTTACCCTTCCATGGATCCTTGCCTTTTTCTGGCTCATTCCACCCCATTCTTTACTCCTAGCAAATTCAAAGAAAGCTAGAATTCTATGGGGTATGTGAAGTTTAAGCAAGCGTAACTTTATAACAGCGCAGTATAAAACAGACCCCTATTTTTTAATAAAAATTAAATCCCATACACCATGGCCTAGGCGTTCTCCACGCCGTTCAAATTTGGTCAGTGGTCGCGAAGCGGGTTTAGGCGAAAACGAGCCTGTTAGCTGCTGGTTAGCTAATGCAACATCCGCTGATAAAACTGTTAGCATGTGCATGGCATATTCTTCCCAGTCGGTTGCACAGTGAATAAAGCCACCGGGTTTTATTTTTTTAGCTAATAACTGAATAAATGGTGCTTGGATCAAACGTCGTTTGTGATGTCGTTTTTTATGCCAGGGGTCAGGGAAAAAAATCTGCACCCCTGCCAGCGAATTATCTGCCAACTGGGTTTTAAATGCTTCAACAGCATCAAAAGCAACAATTCGCACATTAGATAGACCGTTATCATGTAAATCAGCCACCAAACTGCCTACCCCTGCCCTATGCACCTCAATACCAATGTAATTAAACTGCGGATTGCTTTTAGCCATAGTAAGTAAAGAAGCACCCATGCCAAAACCTATCTCCACCAGCGTATCAGCGGTGCGGCCAAATTCTTTTACAAAACACCAAGGTGCATCACTTAGTGTTAACTCATAATCTTTCAGCCATAGATCTAAGCCTTGTTGCTGCCTGTTGCTCACTCGCCCTGTACGCAAGACGTAACTTTTTATAGTACGGTACATTAATTTCTCAGTATAAATGAATAGGGGGTTTATGACTTTATGTTGCCCGAAGTTCAAGTCATAAAAATCCCATTCATTATACTGATTTTGCCTAAAGTTTCTACATCAAAAAATATTAGTGATACGCGATTCTCAACTTGGCTAGCGAATGGTCGACAGGCCCTAATCCATAATCACGCGAAATATTTTTCATGCGGCTCGGTCAAAAGCCCCAAATTTTAGTAGCAGTTATAATTTATATCAGCTAAAATAACTCAAAATTATTGCAAGTATTGCGTTTTTTTGTTATAAAACCGCTCTTGTATTTTACATATGGCCATTTTGTTTAAGTTATACTGCGCGCGCTCACAAACTGCGGTTTTAGCGCACGGTATAGATATCCGTAACAAAAGCCCCGAATTTTACAATAACGAGCACAATTTAAACTTATTTGGAGTAGCACAATGTCTAGAGTATGTCAGGTAACTGGCAAGCGACCCATGACTGGTAACAAAGTGTCGCATGCTAATAACAAAACCAAAAGACGTTTCCTGCCTAACATCCAGAACCATAGATTCTGGGTTGAAGAAGAAAATCGATTTGTCTCATTAAAGCTGTGTACAAAAGGCATGCGCATTATAGACAAGTTGGGCATAAAAGCGGTTCTGGATAAAATCAGAGCTAACGGCGAAAAAGTATAACACATTAAGAGAATAAGCCATGGCAGCTGTTACAGTAAAAGTTAAAATGGAATCCACAGCAGGAACTGGATACTTTAAAACAACTACTAAAAACCCACGTAATCATCCTGAAAAGATGGAATTAAAAATGTACGACCCTAAAGTACGTAAGCATGTGGTTTTTAAAGAGAAAAAAGTAAAGTAATATTGATTGCGCGAGGCCACAAAAGCAACCCAGAGGCCGTTCACTCCGAACGCCCTGGATGCTTCGTAGCCTCACAATGACCCCCTCTATTAGTTCATTACATGTTTATGGACCACGATATGGCTGTAGTCGCGCTACATCGTTTCGGTAAAGAAGAAAGATACATTGATTGGTCTTAATCAAAAAAAATACTGCCCCCTGCCCTAAAGAACCTACTTTATTACAATTCAAACACCCTCCCCCCAAACAGAAAAATACAGGTTTTGGCATAAAGATACCGTGGAATACTGGATAATCGCCATAAATCGTTTAAACTGATAGTTAATAGCAGTGGAAATAAAAAGGATTTGCATGAAACCGTCATTGCAGCTTAGTATCGGTCAACAGCTGACCCTTACGCCACAACTACAGCAGGCAATAAGACTTCTGCAACTATCAACTATAGACTTACAGCAAGAAATTCAACTCGTTGTTGAATCAAATCCCATGCTGGATGCTACACCTAATGATGAGGAAGAAGGATCAACCAGTAATGCTAATGATTTTCAGCATGATGAGTTCCCCGATTTTCAATGGTCACAACTTTATAACAACTCAAGCAAACACTCTAATTTTGATAACAACGAGTATAATTTAGATAATTTACATTGCACTACCACTAACCTACAAGATCACC
>JBIODT010000037.1:0-15860 GCA_044445305.1 Legionellales bacterium
AAAAAAAAAAAAAAAAACAAACACCCCTTTTCCATCTTTGTTTTTTTTTCCCGTCGCTCTCTGCGCCCCCCCCCCCCCCCGTTTCTTTTTGTTTTTTGGGCTGTCGGGGCCCCCCCCCCCCCACCCCACGAACGGGTTCTAACTGTGTACAAGGTCAAGGTCAAAGTCAACTAAAACCGCAGATTGTGACCGCCCGCAGTATAGAATCAGTGAAACGTTGTACTAGGGCCTGTCAGCACTTATTTAATATAAACCGGAAGGTTAAACATAAAATCCTGCATGACATGTACCAGTTTGTTCAGCAACCACGGTGTGAGTGTGAGCAATACCGCAAACATCACTATGAGCTTGGGGATAAAGGTTACGGTCATTTCATTAATCTGTGTGGCCGCCTGAACAATAGAAACAATCACGCCAATGATGAGGGTTGGTAGGGTAATGATGCACACTGCATATACAATAATGAGTAGTGTTTGATGTAAGGCTGATAGAAGCGATAAGTTGTTCATTCATTGGTTCTCAAAAATACGCTGGTGAAGAATGTCAGGTTTTTGCATATGGCTTTGCCCATGCCCCTAACTCGGTGTTGTTGCTGTCTTCAATGTTATCACGGGCCGTTTGACGTTGTTTTTGATGAGCAGACAGTAGGTCCTTTAAGCCATCTATTTGTTGGTTAAAGTTGTGGCAGCGTGACAGTAATTCCATTTTTTTTAGTTCCAGTTGATTTAACTCCTGCTGTTCACTGTAAAGAACATGAGTCAGCTTATCAAGAAACTCCTGGTTGTTTCTATAACTTGGAACACGATGAACAGAGGTATTGTAAAAGGTGTCTTTGTATTCGTTCAAATAAAGTTCAAAGGTTGAAACGGTTTGTTGTTTTTTTTGAATGGACTCTTTAAGCTTATACAGTTGGCCTTCGAGTTGGTTTTTCTGCAAGGATAATGAGGTAAGCAGCGTGCTGATGGTGGCAGTTTTTCGGTCTTGAGCGCTCATTCGAAAAGACCCATCAGGGTGTCGTGCGCGGTTTCGAAGGAACTGCAGGCCTCTGTTTCTTGCTGCAGGAATGAGACGATTTTAGAGTGGAAGAGGATGGCATCATCCAGCATTTTATCCGAGCCACGTTGGTACATGCCCATTTTAATGAGATCTTGATTCTGGATATAAGCACTGTAAAGTTGCTTGAACCGTTGCACTTGATTAAAGTGAGCCTTGTCGATGATGGCCGTCATGACGCGGCTCACCGAGCTGCCAATATCAATAGCCGGATAATGTCCTGCATCAGCCAATTGCCGTGACAACACAATATGACCATCCAATATGGAGCGTGCATGATCTGCGACTGGATCATTCAGATCATCGCCTTCAGTTAGAACGGTATAAAAGGCGGTAATGGAGCCCTGTTGGCCACAGCCGCTGCCGGTGCGCTCGACCAGTTGCGAAATTTTAGCAAATACGGTGGGTGAGTATCCTTTCGATGACGGCATTTCACCTAAGGTTAAGTAAACCTGTCGTAGTGCTTGGGCGTAACGCGTGAGTGAATCAACAATCAGCAACACATGGCGTCCCTGATCACGAAAATACTCAGCAACCGAGGTTGCAGACAGTGCGCCATTGGCCCGCTCCAACGGCGAGGCGTCAATGGGTGAAGCAATAATCACGGTTTTTTTAAGATTGGTTGCGCCAATATTGTCTTCAATAAATTCTTTAACTTCTCGCCCGCGTTCGCCAATGAGGCCTACGACTACAATTTCAGCCGAAGTAAATCGCGCCATCATTCCTAATAACACACTTTTGCCAACACCGCTGCCTGCAAAAATGCCCAGCCGTTGGCCTTGGCCTATGGTTAATAGTGCATTGATGGCCTTGATGCCAACGTCGAGTGGTTGCGTGATGCGGTTGCGCTCAATGGGATTAATAGGCGGTGCATGTAAGGAGTAAACCTCAGCGTGATGCAATGGGCCTTTGTTATCAATAGGCTCACACAGGCCATTGATGACGCGTCCTAATAAGGATGGCCCGACTGGCACGGTGATGCTATTAGCTGCGCAATACAGTTTGTTTCCAGGACTTACGCCCAAGGTGTCCTGGTAGGCCATTAAATAGGTGTTTTGGTTAGAAAACCCAATCACTTCAGCTGGAATGAGCCGATCGGCAGTGACCACATGGCAGAGCATGCCAACGGATGCTCTTAAGCCGGTTGCTTCTAATAGAAAGCCGGAAATACGCACTATAGTACCATGGATTTTATAGGCAATTTTATTATCAACACGTTGTATCATATTGGTAAAGTGGGTATTTAACTGTCCAATAATGTGATGCATGGGTTACAGCTCAAAAAGTTCGTTGAGTCGGTGTTCAAGAATTGATTCAAGTTCACTGTGGGTTGTTTTAATGCGAAAGTCGCCTTGATTGAGTGTCGGATCGGGTTTTATGACAACCTCTGCCGGCATGGATGCCTGTGCTGAAAAATAAGCGTGCTGCTCGCTGGAGAGATGAATGGTACAGGGTTCATTTTCATGCTGAATTTGGCGGAGCGCGTGCTCCATCATGTGTTGTAATCGGTCCTTATCCAGGGCTATCTCTTTGAGGATGACGGACTCCGTAACTTTTTTTATCAGTGACGTCATATTTATTAAAAAAGTTTCGTTGACAGCGCTAATCTGTGTTGAGACTGATTGATTGATGGTACGCAGTGTCTGCAAATGTGCTGTTAATTCTTGGGTGTGGGCAGCTTGCTCTTGTTCCTGGATGGACAATTCAGGTGTGGGCTCAGGGGCGTTCTGCTCGAGCGTTGCTTCTGCCGCGTCTGTATGGTGCAGCGACATCAGGGTGTCAACATGTGGATAATTCCAACGCTCAAAATCCATTATTACCTCTACCGTATGGTTGTATTGTCGTTAGTGGAGGTTAGGAATATTTTTTCTTCTTGAATGAGTTTTTTGGCAATGTTAACAATGCGTTTTTGCGCTTCCAAAACCAGACTTAATTTGACAGGGCCTTTGGTTTCAATGTCTTCTTTTAATAGTTCTGCCGATTTAGCAGACATGTTTTGAAAGAAACGCTCTTTTAGTTCGTCATCAGAGCCCTTGAGCGCAAGTATCAGATCATTATTATCGAGTTCAGCAAGAAAGGTTTGTAGGCTTCTCTTATCCATCTGTGCCAGTTTTTCAAATGGGAATAATTTCTCTTGCAGTTTTTCATTCATTTCTTGGTATTCTTCACCGATGGAGGTCATCACTTCATTTTCACTTTCAACATCCATTTGCGCGATGATGTTGGCTGCTAAATTGATGCCATCAGAGGTGAGCAGTTTGAATTTTTCTGTTTTTGTAAATTGCTCTTCAAGATAGGTGGATAAGGCATTCATGGCATATTGTGAAACAGGATTGCTATGCGTCATCCGTGTAATCACATCTTTACGGACTGTTTTTGGCAGCAGTTTTAGTATGTTGGCGGCCTGCTCGCTCTCAATGCACATCAGTGTGATGGTAATGAGTTGCGGGTGCTCATCTTGAAGTGCAGAAACAATGTGGTGCACTGGTTGCCATTTAATGAGCTCCAAGCCTTTTAATGGATTGCTTTTGGGCTGTGTATCGACGTTCATCATCATATCGGCTTTTTCTGAGCCCATAGCACTCACCAGCGTATTGCGCAGGTAGTTTCCTGAGGAAGCATGTAAGCCGCTGGTTACTTGTGTTTCTTTAAAAAAATCATTCAAGGCTTTGATGATTTCATGTTCGGAGACGTCGTCGATATTATTCATCACCTCGATGATGGATTCGACTTCTTTATGGTCTAATATTTTCAATATTTCCGCGGCATAATTTTCACCCATCCCCAGAAGAATGATCGCTGCATTTTTTCGGCTGGCCATGTTATTTTGTCACCCATTTTTTTATGATGCTGGCGACTTTATTTGGATCTTTGGACGCAAGCTCTTTTAAAATTGAAATCTGTTCATTTTTGAGTTGAATCATTTCTTGAGTTACCGGAAAGACGTCATTGGTTAGTGACAAACTCATGGCGTTTGGTTTGAGTTGGCTGGGTTTGAGTTCTGGTGCTATCTTTTTATAAAGCACTATCAAAAAAATAAACCCGCCGCCTATACCGCTGATACGCTTCACCCAATCCCAAAACCAAGGTTGTTGCCACAAGGGTGTTGCTGGGATGTTTTCTATTTTATTCTGGATGAAGCCACTGTTAATTACCGTAACTTGGTCGCCACGACTTTCGTTAAAGCCAATGGTTGATTTAACCAGCTCGGTTATTTTGGCAATTTTGTCTTTACTCAGTGGTTGTTGCGTGGTTTTTTTGGTGGATTCATCATAAAGCGACTCATCATCCAAGACGATAGCAACGGAGATGCTTTTAATCACCGGTGCCGTGTTATGAACATAACGCGTGGCTTTGGTTACCTCGTAATTTTTGGTGCTTTCATTTCTGCTTTGCCCACCTGCTGCAGGTGCTGCTGCCGAATCACCACCACTACCCGCTGCAGGCGTTGCACCCTCAGGAGGTTGGTTAGACAAGGCCCCTGGTACACCAGACGCTCCTGGTGTAGCACTGCTTTCAGTAATGCTTTGCTCGCTGCGTAAGGATTTTTGATCGGGATCGTATTCTTCTTTGGCTTCTTCTTGCTGTGTGAAATCAATATTGGTATTGACATTGATGCTGGTTTTATTTTCACCAATGATCGGGGTAATGAGCATTTTTATACGGTTTTCATAATAGTGTTGTATGTTGTTTTGATAGGTCAATTGTTCTTGATTAAGAATCGAATTTTGGCTGATGATGGATGATAAAAAATGCCCATACTGATCGGTAATGGCAACATTGGTGGGATCAAGCTCGGGTACACTTGCGGCCACTAATTGAATAATCGCGCGTATTTTTTCTTTATCACCCTCATAGCCAGGGACGATATTAATAATCACGGACGCGGTTGTTTTGGCATTTTCATCGGCAAAGATATTATTTTGTGGGATGGCAATATGGACTTTGGCACCACTTATGCCTTGAATGGCGCGAATGGTTCGAGCAAGATCAGATTCAAGGGCACGTAAATAGCGTGCGCTTTCAATAAATTGGCTGGTACCTAATTTGTCTTGATCATTGAGAAAGGAGTAACTAAAACCTTCATCTTTTTGTACGCCTGCCGCGGACAATCTGGTTTTAGCGGCACTAAGGTCATCCATGGGAACTGAAATGGTTCCATTGTCTTCATTGATTTTATAGCTGATATTCGCTTTATCCAGCGCATCGACTATGGCGGGTAAGTTTTGATCTTTGATGCTATAGGGCAGCGGTCTGTAGATGGGATCTTGAATCCATTGGTAAAGATTAACCCCGACAGCAACGCTGACCGCTATCCCGGCTAAAAAAAACAGGCGTCTGGTGATGTCAAAATTAAAAATTGCTTTAAGCCCATCAATGACATTGTTTAAGCTTTTTTCCATACTGGCTCACTTAGAGGATTTAGACCCAGCTGCATGCAGCGGTGCCCAAAGTCCAAATTTATATAGGCATGTTCATTATTTCTTTATACGATTCAATTAATTTGTTTCGTACCGCAACCAGTCCTTCAAAAGCGACTTTTGATTTTATGGAGGAAATCATAACTTGAGAAATAGATACGTTATTGTCCCCTGAAAGATAGGCATCTTTTAATGTATCGGTTTGAAATTGTGTGTGGCTTACTGCTTGAATAGACTCTTTTGCAATAGCCATTATGGAATGAAATGGCGATGCGTTTTCAGCCTTGGTCACGGCCTGCGAACCAAAGGCTTTGGCTTGAGCCGATATGGAACGCATTTTTGACAACATCGCGTCAATGTCTGTTCTGGTGGATAAAGAATCAATGCTGCTTAGAGATAGATTATTCATTAGTATGGTCTTCAATGTTGAATTATACAATTTGGACTTTTAGCTGGGCTACATGAAAAAACCTCATACAGCTCTGTCAAAATAAATGGTGAGTTAATTGGGTATTTGAGTACCATATGAGCTTGTCTCAAACGCTCAATTAATTCAGCATGCTCATTATCATACCAAAGTCCAATCCAGCACATACATGCTTTATTATTCAGCGGGTTAGGGTTGAATAACGGTTCAGAAACTCAGTGTGCAGTAGTTTGGATTGAAGTGCAAATATTTTTTTAATGAATAAAGAAATTGGTATTTTATAGGCAAAACTACATGCAAAAAGCTGCATGCAGCTTGCTATAAATAAACCAGATCTTGTTCCGTATCAACATCTACCGAACGCTCAATGGGCATCACGTAAGCAATGGTTTCAGGACTTATAAATTCACGCTGATGCAGCAACCATTCTGTTCGGGCAATGTAAATGGCACCATTGGTTAAGTACAAAGTTGGTAAGTCTTGTCGTCGTGTAGCATGGTTGTCTTCTGTAACGAAGGCTTGCATGGTGTTATCAGGAGCAAGTGAGTACATCCAATGAGGCTTTTCGCGCGCGCTGCATACAGAAACACAAGCTGGTGCACCGGATTGAATGCAGGAGCGGATGGCGTTATCAATATCTTCTGCCTGCCTGAGAGGGGAGGTTGCCTGCAACAACACCGTCCATTCATAGCCACTACAGCGCTGGATGGCGTCAAAGACCACATCCATCATTGGTGTTTCATCTTGAGCCAGTTTGGCGTCTCGAACAAAGGGAACCTCACATCCATAGGCTTGTGCCGTATGAATAATCGCCTCACAGTCAGAGGACAGAATCACGCGATCCAGATACGATGCGCGTTGCGCTGCCTCTATGGTCCAGGCAATTAATGGTTTGCCGTTTAACACATGGGTGTTTTTGCCTGGGAACCCTTTGGAGCCGCCTCGTGCCGGAATAATCGCCAGTATTTTTTCTGCAGACATCAATTGTAGGTTCCCTCCGTCCAATCCTGCTGTGCTTTCTCGAATTCTTCGATGCGACCAATATCCAGCCAATATTCTCGTAAAGGGTAGGTCGATACCTTGGGCGTACTGCTGAGTATGTCTTCAAATAAAGTGGTCATATCAAAATATTCCTCTTTGGGAATGGTGCTTATCGCCTCAGGTGATAAAACATAGATACCGGCGCTCACGTAATGTTTTTTTATGGGTTTTTCATCAACGCGCATCAGCCGATTGTCTTTAATATCAACAACACCATAGGGGATTTGATACTCAAACTCACGCACGGCCATGGTCGCCATGGCTTTTTGATCGATGTGGTAATTCAACATGTTATCAAAACGCGCATTCGTTAATACATCGCCATTCATAACAATCAAGGGTTCAGTTGGAGTGCCTGGTAGTATCGACAAACCGCCTGCTGTCCCCAATTTGTTTTTTTCATGCAGGTATTCAATGTTAACACCAAGTGCTTGACCGTTTCCAAAATGTGCTTTGATGGCATCGGCCAGATAATTTACCGAGATATAAAACTGACGAAAGCCTTGCTCAGCAAAATTTTCAATAATGGTTTCCAGTATGGGTTTGCTGCCTATTCGTAGTAAGGGCTTTGGGCAGGCATCGGTCAGTGGCCGTAACCGACTCCCCTCGCCACCGGCCATGAGTATGACCCAATTGGGTCTTTCAAAAATCCCGGTTAATTCATCAAGTGTTGTCAGTCCGGCTACGCGATTTTCTTCATCAATTAAGGGGATTTGATGCACGGTTTTCCGACGCATAAGTCCCAACAGCTCTTGTTTTGAGGTGCTGGTTGGTGCGGTAATGGGATTGGTATTGGCTATGTCCAGTGCCGGGCTGTCTAAAGTACGGCCCGTTAACAGCGCTCGGCGGATATCACCATCACTAATAACACCTAGCAGTTGACCGTCGTGGTGCACCATAATGGCCATTTGCAGTGCGCTGACATCAATTCTAACCATTGCATCCCGCAATGTTGCATTTGCCGGGGTTAAGACTTCTTTCCAGTCTCTCATTGATACTGCCTCCATTCAGAATGTTGGATTTGGCACAACAGTGCATGAAAAACCCTTCATGCGCTGTTGTGCCAAAGTCTCATTTAATACCTTACGATGAAAATCATGATTCGTCGAGAGAATTTCTTATTGGATTTGGGATAAGGGGAAGTGTTCTATTTACAAGACCAAATTATCAGCATATAATCAATATGCTGATAATTTACACGACATTGCAAGTAAGCGGTCATTAATGCTTCTCACTGGAGACCTCCATGGACACAGCTCGTAACCTTTGGCAACAGCGTCTACAACATCCCTCGCGATGGATGGGTGTTTTTTGGAATATTATTTATGGCCTGGGACGGTTTTTTTCATTGTTCTCATGGAACCCACTCGCCCAGACTGTGCAAGAACCCATAAGCCCCATACCTGCTACTGCAACTGCTGTAACAAAGGTTGCCGCTGAGTTTTTGGAAACCCCAGAAGAAACACCTGGCTCTGATGCTCTAAATCCCCCTTTGTTAGACCGCATAGTAGTTGCACCTGGCTCTGATGCTCTAAATTCCCCTTTGTTAGACCGTATAGTAGCTGCACCTGGCTCTGATGCTCTAAATCCCTCTTTGTTAGACCGCATGGTAGCTGCAGCCGCTGTTGCTGAAGTGGCAACCTTGGTCAAACCGCTACCACCGGAAGCTCAGGCTGTGGCAGACCCAAATCAGCACCATCAATATAACGAATTATTTACCAGACCCAAGAGTAACACTGCCTTGGTTGTGGGGGCATCGGCTGACCAGTGCGAACCAGGTGGCCGTTGGTATCAACATTTTCATCCGACTGTTTGTAGCGGCTTGCCCAATGATGCCTATATCGTTAGAAATATAAGCTGGACAAAAAAGAACAATGTGTTAGAGCTGATGCGCAACCCGTTGCTGTTACTCCAAGAAATGCTGAGCGAATATCAGAAAAATTATGCGGCCTATATGGCGCAGCATTTTAAGCAACAAAAATTTACAACTATTATCTTCGATCGCTGCATGCAGGGTTTGGTCATTGATAATCCCATACAAGTTGTCATGCTTGAACCTGTGGCGCTACGTAGGGACGCATATGTACTCTTATCAGAGCTCATGAGACAAAGATTTTGGGCAGACGATCAAGCATCTCCAGCAATACCTGGAGCCTTTAATGAACACCTATTTTGTCTGTTGTGTTTGAATTTCTTAAGCACCTTACAAGCAGGCGGTACCTTGATTGTTGATACACAATTTATGGCGCCTGCACATGTGCAATTATTAACAACATTGTTTCAAAACAGCCAATTATGGGACTCGAATAGCGAACAGAATCGCGCACTTGATTATTATGCCAATGGACGTTACGGCCCTGATGGACCAACGACCTTCATGGCGTTTTCAGGTTACAAAAACCAGGTGTTAAATTTTAACGAATACCAACAACAATTACTGCAGTTGTCCTTTCCTGTCAGGGACGCTAGCCTAGAGGAATCGCAAGGGCCGGCGTATTAACATTGTATCACTCTGCTGTCGGTTGGGTCTCGGCCCAACAGTATCCCTATCATGAGCGTGGGTAGTTTAAGTACCGCCTTCGAAATCACTTCCTGTTTTGACGCAAAGATGGGTATTATACCTTCCATGGATGGGTTTTCAGGTTTTATGCGATTGATTTTTTCGTTCATGCTGTCTTTAAAAACTCGCAATAGAGTAGACTATTACTCGCGTTTAAAGACAGCATGAACGAAAAAATCAATGCGCCTAAAATCCCGAAAACCCATCCATGAAAGGTATATCTTAATCTGAGATCCACCAAAGGAATGGATAATGTTGATGAAGCGTAAACTCTGTGTTGTAACAGCGACTCGTGCTGAATATGGCTTACTCAAGTGTCTGTTAGATGAAATCATTGCCGACAGCGCCCTGGAATTGCAACTGATAGTCACCGGCAGTCATTTGTCACCTGAATTTGGTTATACCATCAAGCAAATTAGAGAGGATGGCTATCCTGTTACCAAAGCCATTGAAATGTTGTTGTCATCTGATACGCCCATTGGCATCTCAAAAAGTATGGGCTTGGCGCAAATTGGTTTTGCAGAAGCTTATTCTGAGCTAAAGCCTGACCTGGTATTGGTCTTGGGCGATCGCTATGAGCTGATTCCCATTGTGGTGGCAGCCGTCCTATGCAACATACCGGTTGCACATCTGAATGGTGGCGAGGTGACGCAAGGATCCATGGATGAGGTGTTTCGCCACACCCTTACTAAATTATCGACACTGCATTTTACGGCAATGCAAGAATATGCCGAGCGGGTTGTGCGCATGGGTGAACAGCCGTCACGTGTGTTTAATGTTGGCGAAGCAGGCTTAGACAGCCTGCAGTCCTTTGATTTTATGACAAAACCCGAACTGGAAGCATCGCTGGGTATGCCATTGAAGCGGCGTAATTTTCTCATTACCCTGCATCCTGAAACGGCTGAGGCCGCAACCGATGTTGAAATGCAATGCAATCATTTATTACGCGTCTTGGATGAACAGGACGACAGTCTGCTTATTTTTACAAAAGCAAATGCCGATGTGGGTGGTCGCATCATCAATGCCATGATTGAGCATTACGTAGCGCAGCATGCTGATAAGGCGCTGGTCTTTGTTTCTTTGGGGCAGCGTCGGTATTGGTCCTTATTGCGCATGGTGGATGCGGTGGTGGGCAATTCGTCCAGTGGCATAGTCGAGGCGCCTTCGTTTCAAATTGGCAGCATTAATGTGGGCACCCGGCAGCAAGGGCGTCTGCGTGCTGCCAGTGTGATTGATGCTGACTTTACTTTAGAGTCATTACGAGCAAGCTTTGCGCGACTGACCTCCGCGGCCTTTGCACAACAGTTGCCTGGCATCATCAATCCCTACCGACAAAACAACAGCTCGGCCCAGATTAAAACCATCTTACGCGACATTGATTTGTCCTTGTTAAAAAACAAAATATTTTATGATGGTGCCTTATGATCGCCGTTGGTGGCGAGCAAGAGGCGCCCAAATTAAATTATTACAGAACCCTGACTGCCTCTGGAAGAGACTCTTTAAGATTGATTATAGAATCGGGCGCATTGCAGGACCGTGTTTTTTTGTTGCCCGATTTTTTATGCGATGTGGTTACCAAGACGCTGCATGAGTACCAGATACAGTGTCGATATTATACCGTTGCTGCGGACTTGTCCTTTGAACTGGGACCTATGCATGACAACGAGGTGGTGTATGTGGTTAATTATTTTGGCCAGCAGCACCCAGGCATCATGGCAACTCTTAAGAACCATACGGTGATTGTTGATGATGTTTTCTCGCCTTTTCCTCAGATTGTCACCGCTGTTGCTTCCTGGTATTCCTTCAACAGTTTAAGGAAAATTTCACCGCTGGTAGACGGCAGTTTGCTTTATTCCAGCCATCCTTTATCGGAGCAACGCATACAGTTAGCAGTGGGTTCCGACTTTACGCAGCAAAAAGCTCGGGCCAAGCATAAAAAATTTGATTTCATTCATCATGGTACTGGTTGTGAAGAAGACTACCTGACCTTATTTGTAGCGGCTGAAACCCTACTCAACAACCGACAATCTATTTTAAGCATGAGTATTGCCAGTCAGTTGGCTTTCGCTGAATTTTGTGTGACCTTGGCGTATGAGCGACAAATAAGGCAACAGAATTATGACCTTATTTGTCAGTTATTACCGGAAAAAATCATGCCTATCCACAGTGATTTTTATTCGTTTGCACCCTTGTTATTAAACAACAGGGATGCCATCAAGCAGCATTTAATGGCGCAGCGTGTTTTTCTGCCGGTACATTGGCCAGGCCCATCAGTGCTCAGCCAACGCATTCTGTCCATCCCGGTCGACAGTCGCTATTCATCACAGGAACTAACGGTAATTTGTAATCTTATCTCCCCTCCGTAGCCCCAGTGGCTAATCCACTTAAACCGCCAGGACAGTAAACAACCTGATAATCAGTATTCAGAGGTTTACCACTGGCGTTTTCAGTACAAGTAAACGATGAAGAAGGATCATCAAAAGGGAAACTGTAGGCAGTCGGGCAGGCTGCTTTGAACCAGTAAATGGCATTTTCTGCAGAGACAGGTACAGTTGCTGTTTGCGTCCAGGCGGCATTAACCACCGGGGTTGGGTAGTTAGGGATGGTAATCGGACAAGTTAAGCCGCCGTTATAAGTCAAACCAGTAAGGCTCCAATCAACACAGCCACAACAATTGGCAAAATTATATTGATCAGGGTTGGTTATAACGCCAGGATTAGGATAACAAGTATTTAGAGAACCATTGTTGGTTGTTTGACAAGAAATCATGTTGCCAAAAGTTGCCGGATTGCCACTGAAATCACCATAAGTCGAATAACCTAGAGTACTTAAGGTGGTGCCTAACTGATACTTACTATAGAGGTTGTAATTGGTTTCCCACTGGCCGGAGCTGGGATAGCCATTGTAATTATCCAGATTAGAATAGCCAAGGAAGTTGCCACAAACCCGATTAATCGGTGTTGGATTAACCTGACCAACGACCCCAGTATTAAGAGCACCAAAAGCCATCCCACAAATGGTTCCTGGGTAAGCGCTGCAATCGTTATCGTTGCTACAATTGACCAGATTCCCCGGCGTCAGCAACAGAAAATCAGCCCGAGCCAGGTTGGACGGTGCTTGTGTGGGATCAAGAGCCCATGAACAAGAGCCTAATTGATTATTGGCTGGTTGTAAGGGCGCTCCAGCACCGGTACATTTTAATGGAGAGCCACTGACAAAGGGTCCTAAACCTTTAACTTCTGCAGAAACATTAAAACCATTTTCCAGAGAAACGTCATACACGCCATCTGACCCGGGGTTACTGACAATAGTAAACTCCAGTTTGGTAACCAGGTTGGGTGTTACGGTTTCGGTGGAATCGCTTGGCACACAGGTAGCGGAGTTAGTCTGCGTATTGCACATGCCTGTTTGACAGGCAAATTGATTGTTATTATAGGCGCAATTGGTTCGCGCCCAGATGGCGCCATTGGTGTAATTTGCGACAGACAGATTGCGTATGCCACCACTACTAGTAGGTGTTGGTGCTTGGCCTGGAATGGCGGCTGCTAAATAATAAGCATTGTCATTATTGGCCGTGCCTGCACCTGGAGTAGGATCGGGTGTTATCACCGTGCCTGTTGCGCCATTTTCTATCCCATACCAAACGTTAAAGTTACATTGGTTAATAAAGTGGACCTGGTGGTTTTGCCCGGCCGTCGAATTGGCAACCACTGAACTGTTGGTGTGCGCCTCATAGGTGTTAACACCATTGGAGACTGTGGCTTTAACACTTAACTCGCCCGTTTGGGTTGTATTAGGAATGACTGATGCTAAGACAAAACATTGTCCTCCGCCAGCGAGGGTTTTATTAGAACAAGTGTCATAAGTGATGTTTGGATTTTGGGTGATGGTTGCAGGCACACTGCCGCTACGGGTTGCAATGGTAACCGGGCCTAAGGCAACGGGGGTGGAGGCACATTGATTGGTAAAGGTAAATTTGACCACATTGTCCGAGTAGGGATAAGTTTGCGTCGGCAAAGGCAGCATCGTTGCCGGGGTAAGGCCGCAAGCACTGCCATTTTGTTGAATACGCCCTTTTGCTGTTGGCATCGCCGTCTGCGTACCATTATTGTAGGTATACAGACCCGTCAGGATGAAAGTACCTGTAGTCGAAGGTGTAATTTGCCCATTGACATAACAAGACTGCTGCGAAGCAATCGTGCCTGGGGCAACTGAGGTGCCACAAGTATTTTGCTTGGTTCCGGGCGCAATCGTTACTGAGGCAACAGCCGGGGAAATTTGAAACACATCCAGTCCGCTGCTATTACCCGCATACCCCGTCACGGTACCCGCTGAGTGATTGGCATAGGTCACGGTAAATTGAGGTGTTTCTAAGGGAACCAGTGTTATCAAAGAAGGGAAGTTGCTGATGTATCCGACCACCTCTTCGTTGTCAGCCCCGCCACCATTGGCGGTTAGGACTGGCAAGGGGATCTTGTTGTAATGATAACCATAAATCATCTGAAAGCTGGCTTGCCCGGTATGGGTGGGTGTGAAGTTGACATGTACAATACATGATTTATTCGGTGCTAAATTAAGGTTTCTGCATTGATCATAAACGCCAAAGGTACCACCACTGGTGAGGTGCTCGGTGTTAATAACCGCTGGAAAAGGCAGGTTGTTGGTTAGGGTGTAGGTGACAGAAGAATGACTGCCAATTTTAACTGCAGGGAATCCAGATGCCGGACTTAATGACCAGCCTATAGGATCTTTAGCAGCAACAGCTGTGCAGGTTAAAAAAAACAACATCCCACCTATATAATGCCTAGCGGCCGTATTCAGTAGCATGAGCTAACTCCTTAAAATAAAAACTTTGGAGCAAGCTGCATGCTCCAAATGAATAAAATCGAGAATGAATGGGAAGCTTGAGTGCCTGCTGTGGCAGTCTTAAGCCTTCAGTTCATTCATACATTATGATCCAGCAGATAAGTGATACCAATTAAGGCTGTACTCGCGTTGGTATTTCCAAGCTCAAGTTTGGTGCCCGCCCAGGTTGATTGACCAGAGCCTGATGTCATACTGCCGAAGGCTTGAAAATCATAGCCCAGAGACAGGATAAATTGCGGTGTTAGCAAGGCATCCACACCAGCCCCCACATTATAAGCAAATTGGCCTTTATTCTTGGAGGCAAAGGCGGGACTAATGCGCGGTGTCACGCCAGCCAAGGCGGTTTCTTGATAACGGCCAGCGCGATTAAAGGATGCGCCTATACCGCCATCAACATAGGGTATAAAGCGTCCATACCGTGCCAAACCAACTTTCGAAGCTAAAGACAACACGTCCGCACTCGTCTTCCAGGCGTAAGTGTAATTATTAAATTCTGGTAAAGAGTATTGTGTGATAGTGCCACTAATATTTTGAGTAAATACGTGTTGGTACCTCAATGCCAATGAATACGCTGTCAGCAATTGACTGTCACGATGCCAGCGATAACCGGCGGCTATATCCAACATTGGTTGCTGATCCTTAACTGATGCTGAATATTGATCTACGTTTGCTGGTGGTGGGTAATCGGAGCCATTATCAACCGTCATGCTGTTATGAACACGCGGCCATAAAATGCCGAATTCGGCAGCAACAAACCAATTGCCGTTACTGGTCTTTGGTAATAAAACGGCCATGTTTTGTTTGTTTACGGGCGATGGCAAGACCGGCTGAGCCACATAAGTAGGCTTTGGCTGTAGTGGATGCGCTCCTCGCACGTGCGTATTTGTTGCTGTGCTGCCAACTGATCTTACCGCCGCAGTAGATGTTAATGGCCCAATCAACACCAGATAATATTGGTGTGAGTGCTTTATGCGCATAGGGGCATGGACCTGTGTCGCTAATTGCGCTGTTAATTGACGTGCATTTTCTGCTGATAAGAATGAACCTGCTTGCACAGTAAACGGTCCATGTTGCGACGTATTAAAAGTGCGCGCATTTTCTAATCCATAAACAATCTGTGCAACAGCCAACTCAGACAGGGACAGGAGACAGATCCCTATTGCCGATGACAGCGCGCATTTTAAAGCCAAATTCTTCATTTATCATCCTTAATAAAACCCATGGGCTACATCCATAACAGACCCATTCCATACTAAATCGTTAACACTCTATCAGTAATATTTACTAAAAAACAATAGTTCACTCCTTCGTACGGGACAAAAAATATTTGTAATCTCTTTAACGCGACAATGATGAGGATTATCGATCTATACTGCGCGCGGTCACAATCTGCGGTTTTTAGTTGACGTTGACGTTGACCTTGACTTTGTACACAGTTTGAACCCGTTCGTGGTGAGGAGGCGCACTCGCCGATCCAGCAAATAACAATGAA
>JBIODT010000038.1:0-15553 GCA_044445305.1 Legionellales bacterium
ATCAGTAATGGATTGAATGGCACTACCTGCAACTTGCATCATGGACTCACCATCATTACCATTGTCCATACCTTGCTTCAAGGCATTAATGGTTGCAGTTTGCAGTTGTGCAATCGCATAGCCGGCAGAGTTGTCTGCAGCACTGTTGATTTTCAAACCCGTTGCCAGTCGTTGTAACGTGCCTGCCAATTGTGTCGAGTTATTACTTAAGGTCTGTTGTGCAAGTAACGAACTGACGTTCGTGTTAATTGAAAGTGTCATGCTTGTTGCTCCTTAGTTTGTTTTATTTCCCTGTTACACTTTAATTATTGCCCTAAAATTAGCAAAACTTAAATTTTTTATAATAATTGTTGCCAGCAGAGGTTACTTGAGTATACTAATTTTTAATGATAACGAGATGGAATCGAGGCATCATGGATGAAGCAACTTTTTTAGATGTAAGCGAACAACAGTGCTTAGGGCCTTTACAAATCAATGCCTATGGCGATCATTTTTTTTACAACCTTAATCCTGAAACCTTTACCAATATCAGTGCCAGCGATGTCTTTGATACCGCTTTTGCTAAGGGACTTTTCAATGAAAACACACTCTATATCATCATCGGGACCGATTCTTGCTTGCTGCCACGCTATATCAGTAAAAAAGAAATTCCCAATGGATCGCGGTATATTTTTATAGAGCCATTGGCAATTTTAGAGCAATTAACCGCTGAGGGCTTGCTCGGAGCGCTTGATGCGCGCATGGCGTGTATCAGCTTGGATGCCTGGTCTGCAACCATTGAAAAATTTAAACTGGTCGATTATTTTTATCTGAACACGGTCGCTGTTTCGCTGTCCATGAGTGCCACCTGCGATAAAATAAACGCTTACAATGAACTTCATTGGCATATCAAGGAAACACTGGCGCAATTCAAATGGCAACATCACTTCGAACTGGGTTCGGAGGTTTTTGCAATCCAACAATTGGCCAATCTTGCCGACAACCACCATCCAGCCGGTTTATTAAAAGACGCCTTTGCAGGCAAAACAGCACTGCTGCTCGCCGGCGGGCCCTCTCTGGATGACGTATTGCCCTGGGTGCAGGAGCAGCGGGCACAATTGGTGGTCTTTGCTGTTTCACGCATTGCAAAACGGCTGCTGCAAGTCAATATAGAGCCTGATTTTATCGTCTCAATTGATCCCTATCCTGAAAGTTTTGATATCAGTAAAGACATGTTGGCTTTTGGCTCCAAGTCGATTTTGCTGCATTCTTTTCATGCTTTTTCCTCCTTAGTCAGTCAATGGCCAGGGACTGCTTTTTATTTGGGCTCTCGCATGCCCTGGCACTCGCCCTTAAATATTGACAATGTTGCCTCGCCGGGGCCAACAGTAACCAATGCCGCTCTAAATGCAGCCTATCACTTTGGCTTTAAACGTATTTTACTGGCCGGTGTCGATTTATGCTTTACCCAAGATGGACTTACCCATGCCAAAGGCAGTGATGAATCGGCAGCCGGTCCGCGCTTTAACCTGACATCCTTAGAGGTTGAAACCAATGGCGGCTTAATGGCACCTAGCAGCTGTGATTTTATCGCAGCCAATAACAGCCTTGCTGGCCAAGCACAGATGATGGGCACGGCGCAGTGTCAGATTATTAATCTGTCGTCCAATGCTGCGAAAACAGAACATGTAACCTATATGCCCGTGACCGATATTGAGCTCATGCCGCTGGAGTGTGATGTTCAAGCCATTGTTAGCGAACGCTTACTGGCACACCAGGAGCCGGACTATTTTAGTAAAGCAACTGCCGCACTCAAACAAGCGCGCCAGCAATTCAATGCCATTAGACTTATCACGGCCAAAGGCGCGCGCTGCGCTGAACGCATGTATCAAGATCCCAATGGCCGCAACAGCGTGAAAGACCAACGCAGCTTGCGTCAGATCGAGCGTCAATTGAATCGCGATCTGGAGCCCTTTTCCACTTTTGTCAAAAGCTTCTGTATACATCGTTTTCTGCAAATCACTCGGCCTTTTAATGACAAAGAAAAAACCGTAGCAGAATTTCATCAGACCGGCATGCAATTTTTTGCAAGCTACCAATACGGCACGCAACGCTTAATGAAGCTTATCGATGATGCCCTGGAAAAAATTCAAGCACGCCAGCAAGAAACCATGAGTCAGCCGCATTGGGCCAAACTCATTCATCAATGTGTTAAAGAGGGCAGCTTTGGCCGCGTAAAACGGTGGCGCAAGTCCTGGCCAGCAGAGTCCTTGTCAGAGCACGTCAATTCTGAATTTGCAATTTTGGAGTCACGGTTTACTGCCATTCAAGCCAATAGCAATACCGCACATCTGCATGAAGTACAGCAAGCAGGCCATATTGCCCTCATCAAACCACGCGCTGATTTGCTCTTCAAGCAAAAGAAAGTGGATTTATTATCCAGCCTGCAAACGGCCTTGGATACACGCGAAGATCAAAGCGCCTTAAGTTCGCATCGCTTGTTAATAGCCGGCTATGCTGCCGAACTGAAATTAGATTACCCGCAAGCATTGAACTGCTACCACCAACTGGTCAATGATGCCACGCTTTTTTTGGACGATGCCTTATTGCGCATCAGCTGCATTAGCCTTGTAAGCAAAGACTATGAAAACGCTTATTTGTCTTTGTATTGTCTCGCGCAAAGGAATCCTTTATGTTTACCCTGGTGTGCGCGCATGCAAGAATTACGTGGCGATATATTAAGCGCTGTAGCATCCTATAACGCCTATATTGCTCGCTTTCCTAAAGACACGGTGGTGCAATTAAAGCTAGCTCATCTTTTTGTGCAAGAAAAAATAATGGATGCAGCTGAACTGCTATTGGATTACATTCTGGAGAAAAATCCCTTGCAAGATGCCGCCATACACATGAAACAACAACTACAGACTATACAGAATACTGCGCTTGTGGGAGGGGAATAACATGGACGTATTGGTTACTGGTGCCGATGGTTTTATTGGTTCGCATCTCTGTGAGGCTCTCATCAAAAAAGGACATAAGGTGCGTGCCTTTGTACTCTATAACTCCTTTAACTCATGGGGCTGGTTAGACAGTCTGGCACCCGAAATTCGTAACAGCCTGGATGTGTTTGCCGGGGATGTTCGTGACCCTCATGGCGTAAAAACAGCGATGCAAGGCTGTAAGGCGGTGTTGCATTTGGCATCATTAATCGCCATTCCTTATTCCTATCATTCGCCAGACACCTATATTGACACCAATGTTAAAGGAACGCTGAATGTGCTACAAGCCGCACGCGAACTCGCCATACAACGCGTGATTCATACATCAACCAGCGAAGTATATGGTAGCGCGCGTTTTGTTCCCATGACCGAAGCACATCCATTACAAGGCCAATCGCCTTATTCAGCCTCCAAAATTGGCGCTGATCAATTGGCCTATTCGTTTTATGCCTCGTTCGAGCTGCCGGTAGTCATTCTCAGACCATTTAATACCTATGGACCTCGGCAATCAGCGCGTGCGGTGATCCCGACCATTATTACTCAAATCGCCAGCGGCCAAAACACCATTAAACTGGGTGCAATGTCCCCTACCCGTGATTTTAATTATGTGAGCGATACCGTCAATGGTTTCATTGCGGCCTTAGAGTCCACTGCTGGTATTGGTGAAGTCATTCAGTTGGGCAGTAATTTTGAAATTTCCGTTGGTGACACCGCCCGTTTGATAGCAGAGCTGATGGCCTGCCCTGTTGACTTTATTACCGATGAAGTACGTTTACGGCCCAATCATTCTGAAGTGGAACGACTCTGGGCGGACAATACAAAAGCCCAAAGCCTGTTGCATTGGAGCCCTCAATTTGCAGGGCTAGCGGGATTAAAACAAGGGCTGCAAAAAACCATAGACTGGTTTCGTGACCCCAAAAACCTGGCCCTGTACAAAGCAGATCGCTATAATATTTAGGAGCATGACCGAAATAACTTCCTGTTTTAGCGCAAAGATGAGTATCATCTTTGCGCTAAAACAGGAAGTTATTTCGGTCATGCTCCTTAGCTTGTTACCTGTAGCTGCGTGACACTAAGTAATCCGCGCGGCAATTTAGCGCCACGACTTCCCCTAGCGCCCTTATAATGCTCGAGATCAGCACCTTTAAGTGTGTAATGGCGTTTGCCTGCATGCACGGTAAGAGAGTCAGTGCCCGACAACAGTTGTAGATCAACCAAGTACTCCTCCCGTGAGCTTGCCTTAGCAGTGGCGATGTTGATCAATTTATTGCCTTTGCCGCGCGACAACTCAGGCAGCTCCTGCAATGCCAGGATCAGCAGTCGACCCGCGCTGGTGGCGCAGGCAACCAACAAATCATCACCAGCAGGGATGACTCTTGGCATCATGATGCGGCTGTTGCTTGACAGTTTAATACAGGCCTTGCCATTACGGTTTTTGACATACAACTCACTGATTTTAGAAACAAAGCCATATCCGGCATCGCTTGCAAGCAACAATAATTGCTCAGGCTCACCGCAAGCCATGGTTTCAAATAAAATACCTTCCGCTGGGTTTAACTTACCCGTTAATGGCTCCCCTTGACCACGGGCCGATGGCAGCGTGTGTCCGGGTAAGTTGTAAACCTTGCCTTCACTGTCAAAAAACAGGATTTGTTGGTTGCTGCGCGCCAAGGTCTGTACTTTAAATTCATCACCGGCTTTGTAACCCAGTTCTTTGCCATTGAGTTCGTGTCCCTTACCAGCCCGAATCCAACCATTTTTAGACAAAACAACAGTAATGGGCTCGTTAGGTAAAATATCCACTTCCTTCAAGGCTTGCGATTCTTGTCGGGCAATAATAGGCGAGCGGCGTACATCACCAAATTCATCCCTGTCTCTGATAATTTCTGATTTAACCAGGGCTCGCAAGCGCTGGTCGCTGGCTAAAGTCTTTTGAATGCCGTCTCTTTCTGCACTCAGCTCAGCCAACTCACCCCGTAATTTCATTTCCTCAAGCTTGGCCAAATGACGTAACTTCATTTCCAAGATGGCTTCGGCTTGACGCTCCGTTAAATCAAAGCGTGCAATTAATCCTTGTTTGGGATGCTCATGCTCTCGAATAATGGCTATGACTTCATCGATATTTAAGTAGGCTATCAATAACCCTTCCAGCACATGAATGCGCTCTAAGATTTTTTCTAATCGGTATTCTAAACGTCTTTTGACGGTAGCGATGCGAAATACCAACCATTCATTTAAAATGGTCTGCAAACTTTTTACCCGCGGTTTACCATCCAAACCTATCATATTAAAATTAACGCGGTAATTGCGTTCAAGATCGGTGGTTGCAAACAAATGCGACATCAAGCCTTCAACATCAATGCGGTTAGAACGAGGAATAATGACCAAACGGGTAGGATGCTCATGATCTGACTCATCACGCAAATCCTCAACCATAGGTAATTTTTTTTGCTGCATTTGTAGGGCCATTTGTTCAATGATTTTAGCGCCAGATACTTGGTAGGGCAGTGCGGTGATAACTATATTCTGTTTTTCCTGCACATAGATGGCACGCATTTTTACAGAGCCATTGCCGCTCTCATACATGGCCTTAATTGCCTCAGGTGCTGTGATGATCTCGGCCGTAGTTGGGAAGTCAGGACCTTGAATAAAGTTGCTTATGGCATCTAAAGTGGCCTCAGGATGGTCTAATAGATGAATGCAGGCATTGGCAACCTCTGTTAAATTGTGCGGCAATATATCCGAAGACATCCCAACAGCAATGCCTGTAGCCCCATTTAACAAGATATTAGGTAGCCGCGCTGGCAGCAATGAGGGCTCTTGCAAAGTCCCATCAAAATTATCCACCCAATCTACCGTGCCTTGTAATAACTCACCTAATAACACTTCAGCATAAGGGGACAGACGTGCCTCGGTATAACGCATCGCAGCAAAAGATTTAGGATCATCTGGAGAGCCCCAGTTACCCTGGCCATCAACAAAAGGATAACGGTAAGAAAAGGGCTGCGCCATGAGCACCATGGCTTCGTAGCAAGCACTGTCACCATGTGGGTGAAACTTACCCAACACATCCCCCACGGTACGCGCTGATTTTTTATATTTTGCAGTGGCTTTTAGACCCAGCTCAGACATGGCGTAAACAATGCGGCGTTGAACCGGTTTTAAGCCATCGGCAATATTGGGTAAAGCCCTATCTAAAATAACGTACATAGAATAGTCAAGATAGGCTTTTTCAGTAAATTCAGTTAACGATTTTTGCTCAGTGGCTGCAATCATAGTGTCTTTTTTCATTTTTGAGTAGGTTCCATCTTATCATTCTATGGCAAACAAGGGCAAATGCCAGAAATAAAATCACCGTGTGATTTGTGAATAAGTTTGCTTTTAAATAAGCAACAGAATAAGTTGCTTTTCTTAACTTATTGATATTAATCAATATAAACCATATGGATTTGTATTTTTCAATGTAAAACCTGTGGATAACCTTGTGCATGAAACATAGAACAAGTCATGTAACTCTTTGTAAAGTATTGGACTTTGGGCAGCAGTGCATGAAAAAAGACTCAGGCACTGCCGTCCAAACCACAAGTTAATAAGACCGACTCCAACGTCAGTCCAGGCCCAAAAGCACAACTAAAAACCGTTTTCTTATCATCGCTTGCGCTTAAACCATCCCAAATGTTTTTTAAAACGAACAACACCGTTGCTGAGGACATATTGCCAAACCTGCGTAAGATGTCATAAGAGTAGCGATTGTCCTCGGCTGAAATATTTAAAGCCGTTTCACAGGCTTGAAGAATCTTCAGACCACCCGGATGAATGGCGTAATAATCAATATCACTTAAGCTGTAGTTTGATTGTTGCAGCAGTTTTTCAGTGAAGGCCGCAATGCCCGATTGAATCACATCGGGAATATAGGAGCTGAGTACAATGTCAAAGCCATGATCAGCAATACTCCATGCCATTTCTTGATTCGTTTGCGCTATTAAATCACAATAAAAAGCCTCCATGGCCAAATGTTTTTTATGGTGGGCACCACCCTGTATTAGAGCAGCTGCGGCGCCATCTGCAAAAATAGCGTTTGAAATAATGTTTTCTATAGAAAAATCATTTTGAAAATGGATGGAACACAATTCAACACAGACTAATAATACGTTGGCATTAGCGTCCGCCTGGCAAAAGGCATCCGCGACTTTCATACCATTAAAAGCACCATAGCAACCCATAAAATTAATGGCCGTGCGTTTAATAGACGGGTTTAAATTCAGTTTTTGTACAATTTCAATGTCTATGCCTGGGGCATACATGCCCGTGCAACTGACGGTAATTAAATGGGTAATGTCTTTTTTATCAAAGGACTCTAAGTCATTTAAACAATTTTCAATGGCGTCAACCGCCAAACTTAAAGCATTATCCTTATAAAGCTGCATGCGTGCCGAGGTGCTTGGAAAAGGGTCGTTAGGGTTGTTAGGAAAAAACTCGAACTCCCCCGGCTGTTTGCAATAATCACTAAGCACACTGTATCGGCTCTCAATCCCGGATGCTTTATAAATTGCTTGCAATATTTTCTTTTGCCTGTTTTTTAGATTAAATCCCAAACAGATAAGTTCCGCAGCTTGTTGCTGAGTGCGCTTGTAAGATGGGTTTGATGTCCCCATTGCTGTAATTTTTGATAGCATTTTTTACCTGGTTTTAATGCGCAACATGCGCTTTAGCTGTAATATCCAAGCCCATAGCTCGCACATCAGGCTTGGGATGTATACTGCGCGCGGTTTGTGACCGAGCACAGTATGTGTTTATAAATTATATTATTGCATTTGAACACACGGTTGTCGCATTATAAATTAATCGGACTGCTGTAGGTTGGGCCTTGGCCCAACAATTAGTCAAAACGACTTGACTGTTAGAATTGAAGTTGGGCCAAGGCCCAACCTACAGCAGCTTGATCAATTTATAATTCGACAACGTTAGACAATCACTGCAAAATAGCCCTTCTTCTTTAGGTAAGTAGTAAGAAAGGCTCATGATGCAACTGCCCACAGGCCTTGTATGTTAAATCAACGTTCTACAGAAAAAGAATTAATTGATCTGGGTCCTGATTTTTATAGCCCAGAGGAATATGCACAATGCTTGAAAATGCTGTTTCAAATAAACCGATTATTGGGTTTTTTTAGACATACAATTAACACACTCAAACGCTTTCCTAACAACAGTTCCGTGGTAGATGTTGGTTGTGGTGGTGGTTTGTTGTTGCTGAATCTCGGCAAGCATTATCCCAAGATGCACTTATTAGGCCTAGACACCTCTGAGCAAGCAATAAGACTGGCGCAAAAAGAATTAGACGCGCAACAACAACCTCAGCCCAATATTAAATTCCAATTACAGCACCAACCAGAGCTGACATTAGCACCAAACAGTGTGGATGTCATTTTAGCAACTTTAGTTTGTCACCATCTTAATGATGAAGCGTTGCCGGTTTTTTTAGCCAAAGCAACTGAGGCGGCTCGTATGGCTGTGCTTATTAATGACTTACACCGAAATATTATTGCTTATTGGCTGTATAAAATACTGAGCCCCTTGCTGTTTCACAATCGATTGATCACCCACGATGGCTTGCTGTCCATCAAAAAAAGCTTTACCAAGAAAGAATTACAGCTGTTATTAAAACGCGCACAGATTGACAACTACCAGATAAAATGGCACTTCCCCTTTAGGTGGAGTATTTTAATATTGAAACAGAAGGGATAAAAACTGATGACTCTTGATGTGCTGATCATTGGCGGGGGACCTGCTGGTGCAACTACGGCACTGCTACTGGCAGAAGCGGGTTGGTCAGTAGGACTTGTAGAAAAAAAACAGTTTCCACGCAGGAAGGTTTGTGGCGAATTCATCTCGGCGACCAGTCTGCCTTTATTACAAAAGCTCGGACTTGATGCGTTTTATCTGACACATGCGGGACCCGAAGTACGGGCTCTGGGTTTGTACGCAGCAGATGCCCAATTGACTGCGGCCATGCCCAAAGCCCAATCCTCCACTGCTAACTGGGGTAGAGCCATAGGTCGTGAGCATCTGGATACAGCGCTGCTTAAAAGAGCGCAGGCTGCTGGTGCGCAAATTTGGCAACCCAGTGAAGCCCGACATTTACAACGTAAAGCCGGTTTATTCAGTTGCACTGTGACTGGTGACAACAACAGCAAAGAGATTTCTGCACGACTCGTTGTCATGGCCAATGGTTCTTGGGAGCGAGGAATAGCGACAACAGAAAAAAAAGCAGCCCAACCTTCCGATCTTCTGGCATTCAAAGCCCACTTTAGACAGTGCAATTTGTCTTCTGAGCTAATGCCGTTACTGGCCTTTCCCGGTGGTTATGGCGGGCTTGCCCACAGTGATGACCAAAGAGTAACACTGTCTTGCTGTATTCAACGCGCTGTTTTACAAAAATTAAGGTTAAAGCAACCCGGTGTGCCCGCAGCTGAAGTCGTACTGGAATACATAAAAACCAATTGCCATGGCGTAGGTGAAGTATTGGCCCATGCACAGAGAGTGGGTCCTTGGCTTGCGGCCGGCCCCATTCGCCCTGGTGTCCGTAGTTGTTATAAAGAGGGGCTGTTTTTTGTCGGCAACAGCGCCGGTGAAGCACATCCTGTTATTGCCGAAGGGATCAGTATGGCCATGCAGTCTGCATGGTTACTGGCACAAACCTTACTCCTAAATCCCCAGGTCCTTTTGAGCACCGACAGCTTGGATGATGTCGGTGCCCAATATAGCAAACAATGGCGCCAACACTTCGTAACCCGCATTCATGCCGCTACACTGTTTGCACATTTAGCCATGATGCCAGCACGAATGGTGTCTTTATTGCTGCCGGTATTAAAAAAATTTCCGGTGATTTTAACCTTGGGTGCAAAATTGAGCGGAAAAATACAGCAAATTGTGCCCTTAAGCCAGACATAAAGAGCCATCCACCGATGGCTCATCAAAACCCAGCTGTTTGACTGCTTTATTTTCAGCATGTTGATCATAGGCATGATACAGCTCATAGCTTAAATAGACCGCAGTTAATACCACAGCAGCTGGCCAACAAATTGCCAACGTGGTCACCAAGATCAATGGCACCGTGATGTTTTTTACCATGGTAAAGACAAACTCATTGCGGGCTATTTCATATTCTTTACGCGCAATCAGTTCGTTGTTTCCTGTTACTGCAGCATCTTCTAAATACAAACTTTTTTCTTTATATTGAGAGTAAGCCCCCGCAGACAGATACATTGCCACAGCTACGGTACATGCAAAATAGGAGACAACTATCAACACCGGGAAGGCCACTATCATTGAGGCAGTAAAACCTATCATCAATAAGGCGGCACCTGCTGCGACAAAATAATAGGTGGACTCTTTGGTTTGCCAACTAATTCTCAGCGCTATCAATTGCTTGTCTAACAGTTCTATATGCACCCGTCTTTGTGCTTCAGTGAGCTCTGTAAATTTGGTTAAATCATTATAATCGGCAATTTCAGCCTGATACTGTGCGTATTTAATCAAATACTCTTCTTTTGCCAAATAACATTTATAGAAGGCCATGCCCACATCAAAAGCTAAAAATGCTGCCGTAATGTATCCAGCAACAGGACCGGATATTTGTAATAATTGGTTAAAGTTGGTTATAAAATTAACCGTTGCCCACACCAAGTCGTTGGCAAAATTACAATGTCTCTTATAAAATTCATGCTTAAATCGTTCCATCCTGGTTGAATCTTGCTCTAACTCTGAAGGAAAAAAAGTATGTCTTAACAGCAGTGCGCCATCAATAAAAAAACGTGCCAGGAATAAACCCACACTAAAATAATTAACCACGGCTATAGGTGCCCGCAAGGTGGCAATTATTTTATCCACATCAGTATGTGTTCCTAAGATCACATCCAATTTATCAATTAATTTCAGCTCGTTGGCTAAGGTTAAACCTTGGGTTAAAGTGAGACGCGAAAAAACCCAGTAAATACGGTTCAGGTTAACCCAAGCAACTTGATCGCGAATTTGCGACAAATGGAACGGTGTGGTTATTAAATTAGTGAGACTGGCTGCAAATTTATTATAAATTGATTCAATAAAACCTGATTCAGCTTCTTGTTGTCTTAGCTTGTTGGTTAAACGATCTTTTATTTGCAATTTTAATTTACGATATTCGTCTTCATTGGCTTTTTGCGCGTAGGCTTTAGGCCCATAAAACCGCTCTAAAGCAGAAGCACATCGGTAACAAAACAACCAAAATTGCTCTTTATTCGCAACATCTTCTTTTTGCAACAAGGCAAACATGCTCGTAAATTCAGCTTCGAGTGCTTTTTGATCGCGGAGCAACACACTGTAGTCAATGGCGTTTACTTGTCTATCAATCGTGTTTATTTTAGAAACAACAGTGCCATTATTAGCAGCTATTTGCGATAAGAATTGATGTTTGTCTCTTCGGAAAAACTCGTTTTGACTGCTATAACCCATAACCACACTCCAAAAATAACACAGAAAGTTGTAATCAAACCACGTTATCATTTGTGTTTATTTTTTACAAGTTTTTTATGGGTTAATTTGTTACATGTTGGGTTAATAGTATGTTTGTATTCTTTTGATACCAGCAGTTAAAATAAGGGTTGCATCCAGGCTAGCGTCTATTTGCCAATACAAAAACTAGAAAAAATTTTTCCTAATAAATCATCAGAAGTAATTTCACCCGTTATTTCACATAAGGAACGATGGGCCAAGCGCAGATCTTCCGCCAGTAACTCCCCGGCTCTATGTTCTGTTAGTTGTTGTTGTCCTATCAGTAATAGGTTTTTGGCATCATCTAGAGCTTGTAAATGCCGTCTTCTTGCAAGAAACTGTCCTTCATTGGGTTGATAGCCTACCGCCTCTTTAATCACCTTTTTTAAGGTATCCAAGCCATCACCTTCTTTTGCAGAAAGCAACACTGTTTGCTGTTCTCTTTTAGAGCTTAGACCCAGAGTATCAATTTTATTGACTACCGTAATTATCGGTATGTCTGTTGCTAACACTGCCTGTATTTCTTTAATCAAACTGTTTTGTTGTTCCTGATGATTCACATCAATGACTAATAAAACACAATCGGCTCGTTCTAAAGCTTGCCAAGCGCGTTTAATGCCTTCTTTTTCGACCACATCCTCACTGTCACGAAGGCCGGCCGTGTCGATAATATGTAATGGCAGATCATCTAGTAAAACATGCTCTTTCATTAAATCACGGGTTGTACCTGCCACCTCAGTAACTATAGCAATGTCTTTACCGACCAAGCTGTTAATTAAAGTGGACTTGCCTGCATTGGGCCTGCCAACAATGATTAAAGACAAGCCCTCACGCATCAGCACGCCTTGACTGGCTTGAGCACGGATTGCATCCAGTTGATTTAAAAGCAACTGCAATAATTGCGTAACCTTGCCATCGGTTAAAAAATCAATTTCTTCCTCAGGAAAATCTATGGCCGCTTCAACAAAGATGCGTAACTTGAGTATTTCGTCATTTAATTGGTTTATTTTATTTGAAAAATCACCTTGTAATGATTTTAATGCCATCCTTGCCGCCGTTTGCGAGCTGGCTTGAATTAAATCCGCAATGGCCTCGGCCTGAGTTAAATCAATTTTATTATTTAAAAATGCGCGTTCAGAAAACTCCCCAGGCATTGCCAACCGTGCACCCAAACGCAGGCATTCCTTGAGCAGCAGATCAAGAACAACTGGGGATCCATGAGCTTGCAGTTCGACGACATCTTCGCCGGTAAAAGAGTGGGGCGCTTTAAAATAGAGCATTAACCCTTGGTCGAGCAACTCATGCTCATAGTTGTAAAACGAGCTAAAGGAAGCCAATCGGGGTTGTAGTTCTTTAGAACCATTAAGATGGGTTGCTATGGTGTAAGCTTTAGAGCCTGATATGCGGATAATACCTACCCCACCCCTTCCGGGTGGGGTAGCTAATGCTACTATGGTGTCTTTTAACATCGATTATTTTGCAGCAACTAAGGTGCTATTGCTTGTTTTTACATCAGTATATTTACGTGTTATGTACCATTGTTGCAGTATGGACAGGGTGTTATTGACTATCCAATATAAAACCAGGCCTGCAGGGAAGTTCCAAAACAATCCCGTGAACAAGATAGGCAGGAACATCATCACTTTTGCCTGCACTGGATCAGGTGGTGCTGGATTTAGTCTTTGTTGAATGAGCATGGTCGCACCCATAATTAACGGCAAGACATGATAAGGATCCGATGAAGCCAAGTCTTTGATCCACAAGATAAAGGGTGCTTGTCTTAACTCAACGCTTTCTAATAAAACCCAATACAAAGCAATAAATACTGGAATTTGAATCACTATAGGCAAGCAACCACCTAAAGGATTAACCTTTTCTTGTTTGTAAAGCTCCATAGTTGCTTGGCTTATTTTGGCCTTATCATCACCATAACGCTCGCGAAGTGCCTGCAGTTTAGGTTGAAGCTTGCGCATGCCAGCCATAGACTTGTAACTGGTCGCAGACAAACGATAAAAGGTGAGCTTGATTAACACGGTTACTAAAATAATAGACCAGCCCCAATTACCAACAAAACCATAAATTAATTTCATCAAAGAAAACAACAAAGAAGAAATAAACCACAGCAGACCATAATCAACTGTCAGATCTAGCGATGGTGCAATGTTTTTTAAAACATTGGTTATTTCTGGACCTATGTATAATTTAGAACCAATTTCAGTTTGTTCTTGAGGTTTAATGGAGATGGGTTGACTGACAGCGCCAATAGTATAGTTGCCATTGGTCGCTCGAGTATAAAATTTATTAGTACTGCCAGTAGGTACCCATGCGCTTAAAAAATAATGTTGCTGCATGGCTATCCAGCCACCCTTAGAATCTATATCCAGGTTAGACTTGTTCATTTCATCAAAACTGACTTTTTGATAACGGTGTTGGCCAGGGTTGGAGAATGAAGCACCCGTAAAAGAACCGACGTGAAAAACACTTGATTTGTCTTCTTTAGGAGAGCTGCGGAGTAGCTGTGTGTTCATGTAGCCATTCCAGGTACTGCTGCCCTCATTCATTATTTTATAATTGACCTCAATGAGGTAACTGCCTTTAGTAAAAACAAATTCTTTTTTTACGGTTAATCCATCTTCATTTTTACCATCGAGCGTGACCGTCAATTGGTTTTGTGTGGGCTCCAGTTGGTAGTGATCCTGCTTGCTGGTAAACGAAAAATTCAATGATTTAATATTTTGTCCTGCAGCCACAAACAGGCTGCTGTTAGCAACATAACGTTCGTTGGCATTTTCTTGCAAAAGCGCAAACGGTTTGTCTTTGTCGTCAACACTTTCTGGATAATGCAGCAGTTGTCCGGTAACAACATCGCCTTGTTTTAGGTTGATAGCAACATTCAGCACGTCGGTTTTAACTTGGATCGATCGCAGCAGATTATCAGCACTGCTGTCATCATGAACTGTGATTACAGGTTGCTCGGTATTATTGGTTGTCACTTGTGGCAGTAGATGGCCTTCCTCGGTTAACCCACTGCTGGCACTGATCAGCGCTTGCGGTGGTTTAACAGGATAATCAGTTTGCCATGTATTCCACAGCGATAAGCCTGTTAGTACTAAGGCTGTGTATAGAATAATACGTTTTATATCCATCAAAGTGTCTCATTGTTAGGGTGTATTGGATCATAACCGCTGTGTTTTGACCAGGGATGACAGCGTAGAATGCGTTTAAAAGCCATCCAGAGCCCTTTAGCAATACCATAGTATTGGATGGCGCTGTTTGCGTACTCTGAGCAACTGGGGTAGAAACGACAGCAAGGTTTAATCAAAGGACTAATTAAATACTGGTACAACTTAATGGGCAAGCAAACTATTTGTCGCAACATGAGGTTAATTTCTCCCATGTTTTAATCAAGGTGTTGTTGATGCCTGTATTGGTTTGCTTGGCGACACCGGAACGGGCTAAAAAAATCATATCCACTGCGGGTAGTTTTTTTTGTCTAAAACTGTCTCTTATCAGCCGTTTAATCCGATTTCTTTCATGTGCTTTTGCTATCATTTTTTTTGACAGCGCCAGCCCAAGACGAGTATGGCCTATATCATTCTTTCGATAAAGAATAATAAATTCTTGCGTCACAATTTTTTGGGCTTGCTTAAAAACACAATCATAGTCAATTTTTTTCAGTAAGCGCTGTTGCTTTTTAAAAGTAAACACTTATGCAGACAAACGTTTACGTCCTTTAGCACGACGGCGTTTTATAACTAATCTTCCAGCACGTGTTGCCATACGTTCACGAAAACCATGGTCGCGTTTGCGTTTTAAATTACTGGGTTGAAAGGTACGTTTCATGATGAACCTGTTAAAAAATTTATGAGGGTTGCAATGATAGATAAATTTCAGTCCAGTGTCAATATGAGGGTTGGATAAAACCACCTGCAAAAAAAATACAGGTGGTTTCATCCAACTGGTTTAGGTTCGTGCCAGCCATTCAAAGTTCAATGGGCTGTAATTATTATATATTTATATATTTAAAACCTTATTTCTATTATTAC